>JABZYY010000060.1 GCA_015264885.1 Streptococcus sp.
ATCATTAAACATCAACCTGCACTCAATTTTGTACTCTTAAATGCAAATAATCGAACAGATGATTATACACCTTGGCCTCTGCAGGCATCTGAAACCATGCCGATGGATTTCGGGGGAAAAGCGGAAGCACATCTTTCTTTTATCACGACTCATGTGATTCCGTTTTGTGAGAGTGAGTATGGTTTTGCTTCAAGCACAGAAAAGAGAGTTATCGGTGGTTATTCGCTAGGTGGATTATTCAGCCTGTATGCAGCGGTGAACACTGATTTTTTTGGCACTGTCCTTAGTTGTTCTTCGTCGCTGTGGTATCCGGATTTTCTGGACTATTTAAAAGAACATCCCTTTAAAACCGCTCATTCTAAATTGTACATGAGTGTGGGAGACCAAGAAGGAACGACTGCTACGAATTTAACAGCAGCCCAAACTTCTAATACGATAGCATTAAAAGATTTTTATGAGCCGAAATTTCAAGCAGGTGATTTCAAGTTTACGTTGGAAGAGGGAAATCATGGAAATGATATCTCAGGACGTGCCTGGCGTGCTATTGAATGGGTAGAAGAGAATTGTAAATAATCAACAAAAAATCCACTGGTTAAACCAGTGGATTTTTTTCTAGCGGTGCCAAAGGGTCTCGAACCCCCGACCTAGCGTTTAGGAAACGCTTGCTCTATCCAACTGAGCTATGACACCCTGATACATTTATTGAACCACAGAACCCGCTATCTGTCCATACGAAGTTCCTTAATCTTAAAATAAATGAGCAGTAGCAATCTTCATCATAGCAGCAGATTTAAATAATAAAATAGACTATTTTTTGGTCTACTCAGAAGGTTTAGAAAAAACCGATTCTATGAAAAAAAGATGGAGTCCCTTGGGATTCTATGGTAGGAGTAAGAGCGAGAGGTAACTGATGCGAATATGAGACTCTAGGAATTTATTCCGTAGAGACTCATTGAGGCTCAGTAGGTGAGAGACTTCGGCTCGAACCGGTACAGCTCTTATCCCTACCATGAAGATATCCCAAAGGGACGGAATCAATATTTTTAATAGAGTCAAATTTTATCTCTAAACCTTCGATTTAAGTATAAAAAAACCACCAAAGAAAATCTTTGGCAGTTTCAAGTTCATTTATTTAGTTTGCTGATTGACGGCGTGAAGATTGCCAATGCGAGTACAGACGGAAGATTGAATCGACCGTAAAGATTGCAAGTGCAATCATCCCGGCGGTAATCATTGTTTGACCGAAGAAGAATTTTCCTTTTTCAACATCTCCTACAAAGAAGGCGTATACGGTACGATACATGCCTGCACCAGGAACGAGTGGGAAAAATCCAGGAATAAAGAATACCGTTACGGGAGCTTTAAAATAGCGTGCTGCTAAGTGCGATAAAAACGCAATTGTAAGGCCGCTATAGTAAGTAGCTAGTTGTAATCCAGAACTGTCCAAGAAGAAGAGATATACAAACCAACCAATGCCTCCAATAATCGAAATATGAATGAGGAGACGTTTTGGAGCTTCAAAGACAATACAACTGAAGTAGACGGCAATAAGAGCACTAATCACTTGATAAATCATAAGGGGTTTGCACCTCCTGCTAATACGAGTCCCAAAGCAACAGCAATAGCGACGGAAAGAGCCGTCACAAACGCTTCAATTGCCCGAGCTGCTCCTGAGTTGTAGTCTCCGCGTAATGTATCGCGAATGGCATTTGTAATGGCGGTTCCAGGAACGGCCGGCATGATTAATCCTACAATGGAGATACCGATTCGAGCGTCCGGAACGAAATGTTTCTGAATCAAAATGATAATGACAATCGCTGGAATAATCGAGATTAGGTTCAACACGAATGTTCCTAATTTGAATTTCGGATCTAACTTATAAATAAATGGCATGATAACCGCTGCTACTGATGCAATGACGAGTTCAATTGGCGTTGCTCCAAATAGAGCAGCGTAGAACCCGCACATCAGAATGAGGCCTAAGTCTTTTAACCACTGTGGATATTCTGATTCTTTTAAATCCTGTAATCGTTGATAAGCTGTATCGAGGTCAATTTCTTTTGTCACTAATTGACGAGAGATTGCGTTGACTTTATAAATTCGGTTCAAGTTCGTGTCGCGATTTGGAACACGACGAATTTCTGTACTAGAATCGATGCAGTCATCATCGAGCGTTGCAAAGATTCCAGTCGCCATTGCGAAGGCTTCGCAAGTTTCAAAGTTTGAAGTGGAGAGAATATAGTTCATTGTTTCTTCCACGCGATACGATTCCGCATTGCATTCGAGCATGATTTGACCAGCAAGAATAGCGGTATCCATTAATTTTTTTGCATATGATCGCACAAAGCCTTCCTCCTTACTAAAATACTCTCTAAGTATAGCATACTAGCGGTGTTTTGCTAAGTATAAATTTTTATGAAATAAAACTGTACCATTTTTAAATTGCAATCAGATTAGTACAGTTGTTTTTTTGATGATTGTTTTAACATTGTACTGTTTTTTTAAAAGTATTTAGTGTATTATTAAGATAACAAATTTTTGGAGGGATATCCGTGGAATTATTTGAAGAATTATCATTTAAAGTGAAAGGGAAAGACGTTAAAATCGTATTTCCAGAAGGAGATGAACCAAGAATTATTGGTGCAGCGGTTCGTTTATTAGCAGATGGACTTTGCAAACCGATCTTACTTGGGAATGTAGACCAAATTAACGAAGTGGCAAACGCTCGTGGATTTAACATTTCTCATTTAGAAATTATCGATCCTGAAACTTATGCAGACGATAAATATGCAGAAATGGTTGCAAGCTTTGTAGAACGTCGTAAAGGTAAAGTATCTGAAGAAGATGCACAAAAATTATTACGTGACGTAACTTACTTCGGAACAATGATGGTATACATGGGCTTAGCAGACGGATTAGTATCTGGTGCGGTTCACTCAACAGGGGACACAGTACGTCCAGCGTTACAAATCATCAAAACAAAACCAGGAGTATCTCGTACAAGCGGTGCGTTCATCATGATCAACAGCGACAAATCTAAGAAATACTTATTCTCAGACTGCGCAATCAACATCAATCCTAACGCACAAGAATTAGCTGAAATCGCAGTAGAATCTGCTAAAACAGCTGAATTATTCGGTATCGAACCAAACGTTGCAATGTTAAGTTTCTCAACAAAAGGTTCTGCTAAATCTGAAGAAGCATTAAAAGTAGCTGAAGCAACTAAAATTGCTCAAGAATTAGCTCCAAACTACAACATCGACGGAGAATTACAATTCGACGCAGCATTCGTACCAAGCGTAGGTAAACAAAAAGCTCCAGACTCACCAGTAGCTGGACAAGCAACAGTATTCGTATTCCCAGAAATCCAATCAGGAAACATCGGATACAAAATTGCACAACGTTTCGGTAACTTCGAAGCAATCGGACCAATCCTACAAGGATTAAACAAACCAATCTCTGACTTATCACGTGGATGTAACGAAGAAGACGTCTACAAATTAGCGATCATTACAGCTAATCAAGCTTTAATGGATAACTAAGGTGCGACAAAGTGCGCTCAAAAGCGATGACGGTTCGAACTTTGCCGTAAACGACTAGACTAGTCGTGCGGACAAAGTGAGAAAGGCTTGAGCTTTTGCACTTTGGAGCCCGATTTCAAGAGAAAGACAGAAGACAAAAAATGACTCGCAGTGCGAGTCATTTTTGCTTTGTAGTCTTTCCCCCGCAAGGCTTATTAGATGTTCTTGAATCATGAATGATGAAAAGAACATCAATAAGCTACTGCGCGGTGTGAGAGTATAGTCGTGCGGATATTCTGGAAGCAAAACTTTACAGTGCGAAGTTTTGGGCCTGTTATGGCAAAGTCAACCAAACTTTTGCAATTCTATTTGACTCAAAATTTTTTATCATTATAACGTATACATTATAATGATATTTTTAAATTTCATTTAAAAATGTTATGATATCAACGTTTATAAGAGTTTTTCATTTTAAAAACGGGGAAATTTTTTTCTAAGCAGATAAATTGCTTTAACGTTTAAGTGATGATAATCTTATTTCAATCCCAAGAGAGAAGACACAACTTTCTTGGTCAAGGCATTCACGAAAAGAGGAAAAGAATATGAAAAACATTTTATTTGTAGTAGGTAGCTTACGTAAAGGTAGCTTCAACCACCAAATGGCAGAAAAAGCAGAACGTATTTTAGAAGGAAAAGCAACTGTCACTTACTTAGATTACTCAAACCTTCCATTAATGAACCAAGACTTAGAAACTCCAGTATTACCTGAAGTACAAGCAACTCGCGATGCATTTGGCAAAGCTGATGCAGTTTGGATCTTCTCACCAGCGTATAACTTTGCAATTCCTGGAACAGTGAAAAACTTATTAGACTGGATGAGCCGTGCATTAGACTTATCAGATACACACGGACCTTCAATTCTACAAGATAAAGTTGTAACGGTATCAGCAATGGCAAACGCAGGACATGAACCATTATTTGCAGCTTATAATGCATTATTACCATTCATCCGTATGCAAGTAGTGGGTGAATTCACTGGTGCTAAAATTAACCCAGAAGCTTGGGGAACAGGCGTTGTAACGTTAGACGAAGAAGTAGTAGCAGGACTTGAAAAACAAGCAGAAGCATTATTAAATGCATAATTTAAACTAAATACTTAACTTTTAAAGGCAGTCTCTATCGATGGAGGCTGCTTTTTTTGAACAATATGCGAACAGACATTTGCCCTATACCTTCCTGTTATGCTAAAATTGTTCTGATATAGACAAAAAAGGAGCATCATTCATGTATGAATATTTAAATGGAGAGTTAGCGCATATCTTACCAACAGCCATTGTTGTCGATGTGCATGGTGTAGGGTATCAAGTAGTCTTTGCAAACCCATACCGCCTACAAGATTCTCTGAAGAAGCAAATTAAAGTTTTAGTACAACAAGTCGTTCGTGAGGATTCCATTACTTTATATGGATTTATTTCAAGCGAAGAACGCGAATTATTCCAACGTTTAATTAGCGTTTCTGGTATCGGTCCAAAGAGTGCGATGAGTATTTTGGCAAATGACGATACAGAAGGTTTCGTGAATGCTGTAGAAAGTGGGAATGTCACTTATTTAACAAAATTCCCTGGTGTTGGAAAGAAAACTGCACAAAAAATTATTTTGGACTTGAAAGGGAAGTTCGAAGCACTGCCTGAAGAGACGACGAAAGCAGTTGTTTCAACAAACCAAGCAACTCTTGAAGAAGCGAAAGAAGCCTTACTTGGTCTTGGGTATTCTGCAAAAGAAATTACAAAGATTTGGAATTCGCTGGAAGCTGCTGCTCCAAGTACGACGCAAGAGGCATTAAAAGTGGCCTTTAAACTATTGATGAAATAATGGAGGATTATCGTGGAGGAAGAACGTTTTATTGACCAAAACCCGCTTGACGAAGGGGAAGTACAAGACGAATTATCACTGCGTCCACAGACGTTACAACAATATATCGGCCAACAAAAAGTAAAAGAAGAACTTGCCATCTATATTCAAGCAGCTCGCAGTCGTTCAGAAGCCTTGGATCACGTGTTACTATACGGACCTCCAGGACTTGGAAAGACGACCTTAGCGATGGTGATTGCCAATGAATTAGAAGTCGGCATTAAGACGACGAGTGGCCCTGCGATTGAACGCCCGGGGGACTTAGTGGCTCTCTTAAATGACTTGGAAGCCGGAGATGTTTTATTTATCGATGAAATTCACCGCTTGCCACGTGTCGTGGAAGAGATGTTGTATTCTGCGATGGAAGATTTCTTCGTAGATATCGTGGTGGGTCAAGGGCCAACTGCGCATCCGGTACATTTTCCATTGCCACCGTTCACGTTAATTGGAGCGACGACTCGTGCAGGGGCTCTTTCTGCACCGCTTCGTGACCGTTTTGGAATTGTGGAGCATATGGAGTATTATGATGAAGCTTCACTTTCTGAGATTGTAAAACGCAGTGCGAATGTCTTTGATAGTGAAATTAAAGATGAGGCAGCTCTTGAGATTGCACTTCGCTCTCGTGGAACACCACGTATTGCCAATCGTCTCTTGAAACGTGTACGTGACTTTTCTCAAGTATACGAAGAAGGCATGATTTCAAAAGAAATTACGCAGCAAGCTCTAAAAGTCTTGCGAGTAGACGCTAAAGGATTGGATCATATCGACCGTAAATTATTGACGGCGATGATTGATTTATACGATGGTGGACCAGTTGGACTAGGTGCGATTTCTGCAAACATTTCAGAAGATGCGGAGACCATCGAAGATATGTATGAACCGTATTTATTGCAAATTGGATTTTTAAAACGGACATCACGCGGACGTGTGGTGACGCCTGAAGGATATGCCCACTTAGGGCGCTTATATCCTTTATCGTAAGAAAGGAACTAGAAATGAACTATACAACAAAAGATTTTGACTTCGATTTACCCGAAGAATTAATCGCGCAAACTCCATTGAAAGACCGTACGTCTTCACGTTTATTAGTGGTGAATAAAACAACACATACGATTGAAGATAAACATTTTTCTGACCTGTTAGAAGAGTTGGAAGAAGGAGATACACTTGTTGTGAATAACACGCGTGTATTGCCAGCACGTCTTTATGGAACGAAAGAAGAAACAGGAGCTCATATTGAGGTGCTCCTATTAACAAATACGGAAGGCGACAAGTGGGAAACTCTTGTAAAACCTGCCAAACGTATGAAAGTGGGTAGTGTGGTTTCGTTTGGAGACGGTCGACTTAAAGCAACAGTTGTCGAAGAATTAGAACAAGGTGGACGTATCATTGAGTTTTCTTACGAAGGAGTATTCCTTGAAGTGTTGGAATCTCTTGGTGAAATGCCATTACCGCCTTATATCAAAGAACGTTTAGAAGATAAAGAACGTTATCAAACAGTGTATGCTAAAGAGAATGGATCTGCAGCAGCTCCAACAGCTGGATTGCACTTCACAGA
>JABZYY010000061.1 GCA_015264885.1 Streptococcus sp.
GTTTTTATATTTTGCTTTTCCGCACTTTTATTTGCAGGAACGTCAGCAAGAACTGAGTCAAAAAGCGGATGTATTAGTGGAAAGTTTATCCAAAGTCGATGAACAAGAAGCTGCGTCTGCCTTGCAACTGTATGCTAAAAACGAAGGGATTACAGCTTACTTAAGAAAAGAATCGAACGGGGAAAACTTACAGCTAGGAAGCGAGTTGGCCATTGATGAGAATAGTGACCAGAACTCGGTGATTATCGAGGATAGACAAGTCACTACAAAAGATGGCAAACAAATGCAACTGCAGGTTGTTACGACAACCGAATCAGTGAAACAGGCAACCAAGGTCACCTTCCGTTATTTACCATTATCGCTCGCCATTTCGATCTTTACAGCAGTGATTTTCTCGTATATATATGCTAGAAAATTATCGAAACCGCTGATGCAAATGTCCAAAGTCACTCAGAAGATGATGGAATTGGATAGAGAAGCACGGTTTGCAAATCCAAGGTCCGATGAAATTGGACAAATGGAAATCCAAATCAATGACTTATACGAGCATCTGCTATCCGTCATCGATGAACTGGAAGAGAAGAACCAGAAGATGATTCAGTTGGAAAAAACAAAGGTAGATTTCTTACGAAGCGCTTCTCATGAGTTGAAGACGCCATTAGCAGGTCTGCGTATTTTATTAGAGAATATGAGCCTCAATGTTGGTAAATATAAAGACCGTGATAAGTACCTGGAAGAGTCAATTGCAAAAGTCGATCAAATGTCTGTACTCGTTCAGGAAATTCTAGCACTCTCTAAATTACAAGAAGAAACTCTAACAAAAGAAGATATAGCATTAGAAAGCGTTCTTCCAGAGTGGAGCAGAGAATTTCAGTTATTATTACAAGAAAAAGGGCTAGTGCTTGAAGAAAGCATCGAACCATTCACGATTGAAGCGAGCCCAATCGCCTTTCGAAATGTGTGGAATAACTTATTGATGAATGCCATTAAACACTCATCAAAAGAAGGCGTCATTCGAGTGGAATTAAAGGATCAAGTATTGACAATTGAAAATCCATGTATACCTCTCACAAAAGAACAAATTGAAACAGCATTTTCGCTCCTACCATCTTCAAAAGGAACGACTGGCGGAGGAAATGGAGTAGGACTCTATAGCGTTCATCAGTTGCTCGAACGTGAACAAATTGAACACCGCTTCTTTGCAACACCAGAAGGAATGTGCTTTGAAATGAATTTTAAAGATAAAGCTTAAAAGAATGGGTTATCGCATGCGGTAACCCGTTCTTTTTTTGTTTGGGAGCGATTCGCTACTTTTGGACGAGATTCCAACAATTAAAAGAAAAAAATGGAGAAATTAGCAAAAAAAATCACAAAAAACGCTTACATTTAAAGCGTTTTCGTGTATAATTAAAGTATCAATAAAAAGATAGGAAGGTTGATATTATGGCAACAATTGATCGTTTCGCTACAGACACTATACGCAAGAGCAATCCGCATCTTTCGCAATTGAAGGCAACTATTGAACCAGCTTTTTATTCGAACAATGCGACTGAAATTCCGACTCTGGCAGAGGCGTATGAATTAGCGTCACATGCACCTAATACAACAGTGTTAGATGCGTTCGTTGCAAACGCAAAGGATTTAGGGTTACCGGAGGATGCACATATTCTTACGGTTGTTGATGGGAGCGTTGTAGGACGTACTGCAAAAGCTCGTCGAATTTTGGGTAATAATCCAGCAGAAGATGCAAAGATTATTCCAATCATTCGTGAAGAGATTTATAACAGTTCGTTCAAACCGTTTATTAAGAGTACAGCCGTTGTAGGTCTTGATGAAGACTTTATGGTGAAGGCGCATATCACAATGCCTAAAGAACACATTAACAACTTGTACTCATGGTTATTGAACTTCCAAATTTTCAATGACCAATATAAGAGACGTTATGATGCGTCTAAACAATATGACGAAAATGATATTTTCATTTTCTTCGACCCAACTTGGAGACATCCTGATTACCCAGATGGATTAGCATTCTTTGATACAAAACATAACTGTGCTGCCATTTTAGGAATGAGTTATTTTGGGGAAATCAAAAAAGGAACGTTAACATTAGCATGGGCAACTGCCGCTCGTAACAACTACGTTTCTTGCCACGGTGGTTTGAAGATTTTCCGTAAAGAAGGCGCTTCTTACGTTGCAAGCTTCTTCGGATTATCTGGATCAGGTAAGTCTACATTAACACACGCAAAACATGACGATAAATACGACATTGAAGTATTACACGACGATGCATTTGTGATTTCGGTAGAAGATGGTTCATCTGTAGCTTTGGAACCTTCTTACTTCGACAAAACAAATGACTATCCAGCAGGTCACAGAGAACAAGATTACTTCGTAACGGTTCAAAACTGTGGTGTGACTCTGGATGAAAACGGCCGTAAAGTATTAGTAACAGAAGATATTCGTAACGGTAACGGTCGTACAGTTAAATCTCGTTATTCTACACCAAACCGTGTTGATAAGATTAAAGAACCAATTCAATCTATTTTCTGGATTATGAAAGATGATGCACTACCACCATTAGTGAAAATCACAGACCCACGTTTGGCATCTATTTTAGGATGTACATTAATGACAAAACGTTCTAACGCTGAAAATACAGGAGCTGGGGCAAACTTAGATGCACTTGTTATCGAACCATACGCGAATCCATTCCGTGTATATCCATTAGTAGAGGACTACGAAAAATTCAAAGCCTTATTTGATAAAAATGTAGACTGCTACATCATCAATACAGGAGATTTCTTAGGTAAGAAAGTTACAAAAGAAGTTTCCCTAGGTGTAATCGAAACAGTCGTAGATGGCAAAGCAAACTTCGAATTATTCGGTGGGCTTCCAGGAATGGAATACTTACCAGTGGAAGGATATGAAGTGCCTGAAATGAACGGAGACTACGCTGAATTAATTCGTGACCGTATGCAATTCCGTCTAGACTACTTGAAGGCATTTAACGATGCAAATCCAGAGCATCAAATTCCACAAGATGCCCTTGAAAGCATCAAGACAATCGAACGCTTTATCGACGTATTATAGTGGAAGGAGTGTTCGGTGATGACTCGAAAAATAGGAATTACAGATACAATCTTACGGGATGCCCATCAATCTTTGATGGCAACCCGTATGCGAATTGAAGATATGCTCCCTGTTTTAGATCAATTAGACGAAGCAGGATTTGCTTCTTTGGAATGTTGGGGTGGAGCAACGTTTGATGCATGTATTCGTTTCTTAGACGAAGACCCATGGGACAGACTGCGCACCTTGAAAAAACATTTAAAGAAAACACCGTTGCAAATGTTGTTACGTGGACAAAATATTTTAGGATATCGTCACTATGCCGATGATGTTGTAGAAAAATTTGTCGAAAAATCAGCAGAAAACGGGATTGATATTTTCAGAATTTTCGATGCGCTAAATGACGTTCGTAACTTGGAAGCTTCACTAAATGCCGTGAAGAAGACAGGTAAAGAAGCGCAAATGACAATCTGCTATACGATTAGTGATGCGCATACCATCGACTATTACAAAGAACTAGCAGCTAAAATGCAAGAAATGGGTGCCGATTCTATCTGTGTGAAAGACATGGCCGGAATTTTGACGCCAGCTCGTGGTATTGAGCTTGTTCGTGCATTAAAAGAAGTGATTACAGTTCCAATCGTCGTGCATACACACTGCACAAGCGGTATTGCACAACTCACTTATCAAGCAGTCATTGAAGCAGGTGCAGACCGCATCGACACAGCACTTTCACCACTTAGTGAAGGTACAAGCCAACCACCTACGGAATCATTAGTCATCGCTCTTCGCGAATTAGGCTATGATATTTCGGTTGATTTGGCAAAATTAGAACCAATTGCAGACCACTTCCGAGTAATTAAAGATAAATACATTAAAGATGGAACTTTGAATCCAAAAATGTTAACACCAGACCCACGTGCGCTTTTATATCAAGTGCCTGGTGGAATGTTATCAAATATGTATTCTCAATTAACGCAAGCAGGTGCAACTGATAAATACGAAGAGGTATTAAAAGAAGTGCCTAAAGTAAGAGCAGACCTTGGATATCCACCGCTCGTAACTCCAATGAGTCAAATGGTGGGAACACAAGCAACGATGAACGTTCTTACAGGCCAACGTTACAAAGTGGTTTCTAACGAAGTGAAGTCTTACTTACTTGGTTCTTATGGACAATCACCAGTACCAATTCAAGAAAGCTTCAGAAGAAGCATCATTGGTGACCAAGAAGTCATCAGTGACAGACCAGCAAACCACTTGCCACCAGAATTCGAAACACTCAAAGCAGAACTTGGAGATTTAGCAAGAAGTGACGAAGATGTCTTAACTTACGCACTCTTCCCTAAAGTCGGCAAAGAATTCTTGCTCAAGAAGAATGGACAATGGCAAAAACCATCTGAAATCGTGAAGATTTTTGCGACTGTAAAGTGAGGAGAGAGTTATGCACTTAAGTTTATTAGAAATCCTATGGATCACAATCGTTTCAATGGGAATTGTGTTTGTGATGTTGACGATTCTAATGTTTCTCATGCAAGGAAGCTCTAAAGTTATCCAAATGTTGGAAGCAAAGAGCCATCCCACTGCCGGAGTTGTAGGAAAACCAGTTGAGGTGAAACCTGAAGCTCCAACAAATGATGGAACACTATTTGAAACGAATAAACTTGCTCGAGTTGCCGCGCTGGTCGCTTTAACAAAAGCGAGTGCGGATGTTCCGGACAAGCACTTTGAAATTGTATCGATTGAAAAGAAGGTGGACTAAATGAAAAAATACGAGGTAGAAGTGAATGGCGAAACATTTATCGTCTCACTAAAAGAAATTTCAAATGAAGAAGCAACACAAAAATTAGCGGCTGCTCCAACTCCTGCACCTAGCGCGCCAGTGGAAGAAAAGAAAGCTGCGCCAGCACCTGCTCCAACAGGGGACGGTGAAGTCGTGCCTGCTCCTATGGCAGGGATTGTATTATCGGTCAATAAAAATGTCGGTGATGCAGTGAAAAAAGGAGATGTACTTGTGATTTTAGAAGCCATGAAGATGGAAAATGAAATCCTTGCTCCGGCTGATGGTGTTGTGAAAGCAATTCATGTATCAAGTAATGAATCTGTCGAATCGAACCAACCACTCTTAACGATTTAGGAGGCGATGGTTTATGGAAGTCATTCAACAGTTGATTGAAACAAGTGGGGTTTATAATTTAACGATTCAAAATGTCATTATGTTAATTATTGCCTGCGTGTTTCTATATCTAGGGATTAAACGAGGGTATGAGCCATACTTAATGGTTCCGATTGCGTTCGGGATGCTCCTTGTAAACTTACCATTAGCAGGGTTGATGGATGCTCCTACTGAAAATGGACCTGGTGGACTTTTGTATTACTTATATCAAGGAACAAACCTTGGTATTTATCCACCATTGATTTTCCTTTGCTTAGGGGCCTCAACAGACTTTGGACCGCTACTAGCTAATCCAAAGACCATCTTGCTTGGTGGGGCAGCTCAATTCGGTATTTTCGTCGCATTCTTCCTTTCAGTAATGTGGGGAATGACACCGCAAGAAGCTGCTTCAGTAGGGATTATCGGGGGTGCGGATGGACCAACTGCCTTGTTCTTAACAACAAGACTTGCACCGCACTTATTACCAGCAATCGCCCTAGCAGCGTACTCATACATGGCGCTTGTGCCAATTATTCAACCGCCAATTATTCGTGCGCTAACAACGAAGAAAGAACGTCTAGTGAAGATGACAGAAAACCGTAAAGTGAGTGAAACGGAAAAAATTCTTTTCCCAATCATCGTTACAATTTTTGTCAGCTTATTAGTACCAAGTGCAACACCTTTAGTAGGATGCTTAATGCTCGGTAACTTAATTAAAGAAATTAAGGTGGTTCCAAACATTACAAAGGTTCTACAAAATGCGATGATGTACGGGGTAACCATTATTTTAGGGTTAACAGTAGGGGCGAAAGCAACAGGAGAATTATTCTTATCAGTATCGACTCTTAAAATCACTTTATTAGGATTAATCGCGTTTGCTGGAGGAACAGCAGCTGGGGTTCTAATGGGTAAATTGATGTACAAATTATCAGGCGGTAAAATCAACCCAATGATCGGTGCTGCAGGGGTATCTGCCGTACCAATGGCCGCTCGTGTTGTACAAAAAGAAGGACAAAGAGAAGACCCAAGTAACTACTTATTAATGCACGCAATGGGACCAAACGTAGCCGGAGTTATCGGTAGTGCGATTGCGGCAGGGGTATTACTGGCATTCTTCTCATAATAGAAGCACTCCTTTCAAACAAAAATCAGAAGAAGAGAAATCTTCTTCTGATTTTTTTTGCGTAGTTAGGGGTGAGGTGAGTGGGATGGAAGAGGCAGTTGGACGCATCCAAGCAGTGTTTCAATCGATGCTAAAAGAACATGAAGTTTCTACGAATGCAGTGCTAGATGTTGGGATTACAGTGAAGAATGGAAAGAAAGAGTGCCAGTTTTGTGGAAATACGGATCCGTTGGAATTTGCTAAAGGCCCCTGTTTGAATTGTGAAGGCGGTGAATGTTGGTATTGCTTGAAGTGTATTGGGATGGGAAAGGTAAAGGCTTGTAGTGTGGTGATTGCGACTCCGGAAGAAGAGCATCCTTTTCCAAAAAGAACAGAAGCATTAGTCCACTATAAACATACCCTGAGTTTCAAACAGGAACAGCTATCTTTGGAG
>JABZYY010000062.1 GCA_015264885.1 Streptococcus sp.
ATTTTGTATACCGCGTACTCGGTACTCGCGGCTGGGCCTTACTTGGCGGAGAGGTTTCTACAACAACCCGCACCGTTGGAGAAATCAATCAAGCTAATGCTGGGTACGGTCGTTACCAAGGCGAAATCGAAATTGCTAAAGTTGAGTTACCACAAGACGCTCGCCAAAATGTCATCGGGCACTTACTTCCATCTGAGATTGCAGTATTTACTGCTTTGCCAGAAGGATTTGGCATTCAATTAGAAATCGAATAAGAAACAGCAATCCATCCGCCACTTTTGGTAGGGTGGATTGTTTATTTTTCTATACAACATTAGAAAAATGAGCCGTTTTATGATACTCTAGATGAGTATAAATTTAATAGAAACAAAGGGGGCCTTTGGATGATAGAGCTGATTGCAACAGTTGAATCCATCCAACAAGCAAAAGACTTGCTTGAAGCGGGCGTGGACACGATCTATTTTGGGGAAGACCAATTCGGACTTCGCCTTCCAATGTCGTTTACACGTGAGGAACAAAAAGAATTAACGGAATTGGCGCACCAATATGGAAAGAAAGCAAGCGTTGCTGTAAACGCGATTTTCCATAATGAAGGAATTGCGCTTGTGCCTGAGTATTTAACATTTTTAAAGGAAATCGGTGTTGATAACATCGCGGTAGGAGATCCAGGTGTGGTTCAGATTATGAAGAACCCTGAGTACTCAATTCCTTACCGTTATGATGCAGCGGTTTTAGTAACAAGTAGTCGTCAAATCAACTTCTGGGGAAAACGTGGTGCCGTTGGTGCGGTGATTGCGCGTGAAATTCCTCGTGAAGAAATGAAAATTTTGGCAGCAGGTGTAGAAATTCCAATCGAAGTTCTAGTGTACGGAGCAACTTGTATCCATCATTCAAAACGCCCACTGTTAAATAACTACTTTAACTATATTGAGAAAAAAGAATCGGTTGAAAAACGTCGCGGTTTATTCGTATCAGAACCTGCCGATGAAGATTCTCACTATTCAATCTACGAAGACATTAACGGAACGCATATTTTCGCGAATAACGACGTGTCTCTTGCACCATATTTGTTAGAATTAACAGAAATGGGTATTCCACAATGGAAATTAGACGGAGTGTTAGCTCCAGGTCAAGATTTCGTGGAAGTAGCGAAATTATTCGTGAATGCTCGTAATGAAATCGAAGCAGGTACATGGACTCCTGAGAAGAGCGCTAGCCTTGAATTACAAGTGCGCGCACACCATCCAAAAGTACGTGGCCTTGAAGCAGGATTTTACTTATTAAATCCAGAAGATGTGAAATAGGAGAGAGTCAAATGGGAAGAAAAATATTGAAAAAACCTGAAGTACTTGCTCCAGCGGGTACTCTTGAAAAACTAAAAACAGCTATTTTATACGGAGCAGATGCGGTTTTCCTTGGTGGGGAAGCGTACGGACTTCGTAGCCGTGCAGGGAACTTCGACTTTGCAGAAATGAAAGAAGCCGTTGATTTTGCCCATGCACATAACGCAAAAGTATATATCGCAGCCAACATGGTTACGCACGAAGGTGACGAAAAAGGAGCGGGAGAATTCTTCCGTACGGTTCGTGACATCGGTATCGATGCAGCTATCATCAGTGACATGGCCTTAATGGATATTTGTGCCTCAGAAGCGCCAGGATTACCAATCCATTTATCAACACAATCTTCAGCAGCCAACTACGAAACGCTAAACTTCTGGAAAGACGAAGGCTTAGAGCGTGTCGTGTTAGCGCGTGAAGTGTCAATGGACGAAATCAAAGAAATGCAAGAAAAAGTGGATGTAGAAATCGAAGCCTTTATCCACGGTGCAATGTGTATTTCTTATTCAGGCCGTTGCGTATTATCAAACCACATGGTGCATCGTGATGCCAACCGTGGTGGATGTGCGCAGTCTTGTCGTTGGAAATACGGTCTATTCGACATGCCATTTGCTGGCGAGAAGAATATGGTCGGTGCTGGAGAAGAAGGAATCGAAGAGAAATTCTCGATGAGTGCCGTTGACTTAGCAATGATTCAAAACTTACCAGACTTAATCGAAGCTGGTGTAGATAGCTTAAAGATTGAAGGTCGTATGAAATCAATTCACTACGTTTCAACGGTTTCGAACGTTTATCGTGCAGCGGTTGATTCATACTGCGAAGATCCAGATAACTATGTATGTAAACAAGAATGGATTGACGAGTTATGGAAAGCAGCGCAACGTGAGTTAGCAACTGGTTTCTACTATCAAATTCCAACTGAAGAAGAACAATTATTTGGCCCACGCCGTCAAATTCCTCAATATGCTTTCGTTGGACAAGTACTTGAGTATGATCCAGAAACTCAAATGGCAACAGTACAACAACGTAATAACTTCAAAGTTGGAGACCATATCGAATTCTACGGACCAGGAATGCGTCACCACGAAGAAGCGTTAACACAATTGTGGGATGAAAATGGCGAAGAAATCGAAGCAGCTCCTCATGCGATGATGATCTGCAAGATGAAAGTATCTGAGCCAGTGAAACCTTTAGATATGATTCGTAAACGTCGTTAAGACGAATTTTTAAAAGAAAGAAGGAAAGCAAATGTCATTACCAAATTGCCCTAAATGTGGTTCAGAATACACATATGAAGATGGCGTATTATTAGTATGTCCAGAATGTGCGTATGAATGGGAACCAGGTTCAGAAGTTGAAGAAGGCCCAGTAGCCATCGATGCGAACGGAAATAAATTACAAGATGGCGATACTGTAACAGTTATCAAAGATTTAAAAGTGAAAGGCGCTCCGAAAGATATTAAGCAAGGAACACGTGTGAAGAATATTCGCATCGTGGAAGGCGATCATAATATCGATTGTAAGATAGATGGTTTCGGCGCAATGAAACTTAAATCTGAGTTTGTTAAAAAGATTTAATGGGAGTCCCGTAGGGACTTTCAAAAAGCTCCCCCTAGAATTTTTATAGTTGTTATAATAGCGATACCGGATTGAGCCTAGGTCTCAATCCTACCAAGCTTCAAACTGACTCTACGGGTTTCACCCTAGGGTCAGTAATTCACATTGGTTATGAACCCGCTATTACAACTACTATAAATCTAGGGGGGCTTTTTTTCGTCCCTCGACTCGGTGAATTTTACCAAACTTAGTGATAAGTTTTATTGCTTCTCAGTAAGAGTAGGCTTCGGCTTTGAAGTGCGTTGGAGGAGTGCAACTGTAGAAAATTTCCAAATGGAAGGCTGTAATTAAAATTTAATAAATAAGGATTATATGCACAAGAATAGTTTTTTTATGCATATTTTATTAAGGAAATAGACCTGCGTCCTTGAAATTTAATTTCTGCTGTGTTACATTCAAAATAAGGAGTAGAAAACGCTTTTGTATAGGCGTTTCTGTGCTTTTTTTCACATATTTCAACTAGGAGAAGTGGCAGTTTTGGAACAGTATCATACAGGTACCATTCGATTGATGGGGACCGTCATCGAATTGAAAATTGCGCATCCAGAAGGCGAGCGTTTAGTGGCTGAAGTTTTCGAGCAATTGAAGCGATATGAGCATCGTTTTAGCGCGAATGACCCAACTTCAGAACTGATGGCCGTGAACTTGGCAGCAGGGAAACATGAGGTCGCTGTTCATCCAGAGATTTTTCATTTGGTGAAATTGGGACTGGAGAATAGTCTGGCTGCGGGAAGTCGGATGAATATCTTGATCGGCCCGGTTGTTCAAACATGGCGCGTAGGCTTTAGTGATGCACGAGTACCAACGGATGAAGAAATTAAAGCCAAACTGCAACTGACCGATGCAACGAAAGTCGAACTGGATGAAGCCAGTCAGACGATTTTTCTGTTGGAAGAAGGAATGCGAATTGACCTTGGTTGTATTGCCAAAGGGTATATTGCCGACTTGGTGATGCAACAGCTAAAAGAGCAAGGAGTTACTTCTGCGCTCATTAACCTTGGTGGGAATGTTCTCACGCTTGGACCAGCTGTTCATCATGAAGATGGGAATTGGTGGATTGGGATTCAAAACCCTAAACTCCTGCGTGGAGAAAATGTGGCGCTTCTTCCGATTCAAGATGAGTCGATTGTCACATCAGGTGTCTACGAGCGGGTACTAGAAGTGGATGGTAAGAAATACCATCATATTTTGGACCCTCATACTGGATATCCAGCTGAAACAGACGTTGCGAGTCTGACGATTGTATCGAAGCAATCCGTGGATTGTGAGATATGGACGACTAGACTCTTTGGAAAGAAAGCACATGAAATCTTATTCGAAGTGGAACAACACCCTAACATCGAAGCCGTTATGATTTTAGACGATGATCGTATTTTCTACACTTCAGGACTCGCTTCAAAGATTCAATTACTCGAAAGGAAGTACTCAAATGGTTAAATTAATCGGTTTAGTCGGAACAAACTCTAAAAAATCAACAAACCGTCAACTATTACAATACATTCAAAAACATTTTTCAGAACAGGCGGAAATTGAACTTGTCGAAATTAAAGACATTCCAATGTTCAACAAACCAACTCCAAAAGTAGTGCCACAAGAAGCACAAGCAATTGCAGAGAAAATCGCTGCAGCAGATGGAGTTATCATTAGTACACCAGAATATGACCACTCATGTCCAGCTGTATTAATGAACGCTTTAGCATGGTTATCTTATGGTATCTATCCATTATTAAACAAACCTGTCATGATTACAGGAGCATCTTACGGAACATTAGGTTCTTCACGTGCACAAAGTCAATTACGTCAAATCTTAAACGCGCCAGAAATTAAAGCACGCGTTTTACCAAGTGATGAATTCTTATTAGGTCACGCCTTACAAGCATTCGATGAAGAAGGTAACTTAAAAGATGCAGCAACTGTTGAAAAATTAGAAAAGATTTTCGAAGATTACTTATTATTCATTGAAATTACAAAACAATTAGTTCGTGCAAACGAAGCTCGTGAAAAAGAAGCGAAAAACTTCTCATGGGACAGTTCTAAAAAATAAGGAGTGACAGTAGAAAATGAAAATTATTGGTATCGTAGGATCAAATGCGGAATTTTCGCATAACCGTTTATTATTACAATTTATCGAAAAGAAATTCAGTGACTTATTCGAGTTTGAAATCTTAGAAATTAAAGATATTCCAATGTTCAACCAAGACGAAGATCAATCTAAGAGTTTCCCAGTACAATACATGTACAACAAATTAATTCGTGCAGATGGTGTGATTATCGCTACACCTGAACACAACCACACAATTACAGCTGCGTTGAAGAGCACATTAGAATGGATGTCATTCAACTTACACCCATTCGAAAACAAACCTGTCATGATTATGGGAGCTTCTCACTATGACCAAGGTACTTCACGTGCGCAAGTGCATTTACGTAAAATCTTGGACGCTCCAGGGGTAAACGCATATGTATTACCAGGGAACGAATTCTTATTAGGAAAAGCAAAAGAAGCATTTGACGAAGAAGGAAACATTAAGAGCGAAGGAACAGTAGCGTTCTTACGTTCATGCTTAGAAAACTTCGTGAAATATGTGGAGGTTGTAAAAGTGTTACGCAAACCATTACCAACACCGCCAGAAGATTTAGACTGCACAAACCCAATTTCTACAACAGTTCAAGGTGTAGACCCAGATGATCCAGAATGGGTTGAAAAAGCAAGTGAAATCGTTGGTGCTGCTCAAGGAAACGACTATGTTCGCTTAGACCACGGTTTATTAACGGTTGACCAAATCGATATGTTCTTAAAAGCATTACCATTTGAAGTAACATATGCCGATGACAACAACCAATTCTTGTACTATAACTTCAACAAACCAGCAAACAAAATGTTGGCTCCACGTGTGCCAGCTCAATCTGGTAACCGTTTAGGAACAGTTCACCCACCACGTACATTCAAAAATGTGGAATACCTCATTGCGAACTTACGTGCAGGTAACGTGGATTACTTCCGTACAATCGTTCCTAACACTCCACCAGAAATCATCAACGTACACAACTACCAAGCAATGTACTATCCTGATGGTTCTTACGCTGGAATCAACGAAATCGTATTTGACTTCAAACCATGGTTAGATTGGTACTTACAAACAACTGGCCAACGTTTAGTAAGCGCAAATGGTGCTGCTCCTGTAGCTGACGCAACAAGTGGCGCTTCAAACAGCGGACACTCAGCTCCTGCTCCTGCAGCAGATGCTACAAGTGGTGCTTCAGATAGCGGACATTCAGCTCCAGCTCAAGCACAAGCAGTAGATGCTACAAGCGGTGCTTCAGAACACTAAAATTAAAAGTGAGAAAGCTAGGCGAATTTTTGCCTAGCTTTTTTGTGTTTTTATAGACACAATGGACCTTTGTTCACGCTTCAGAAACAACTGGAAACTGTTTTCTTAAAATTAACAAAAATGTAATGTTCCTAGTATCCAAGTGTAGTGGTTTTGAGCTATAATAAATAGGAGTTTAAGGAATGGAGAAAAACAGTGGGGACTATGAATTATCAAACAACACCTTCTCAAGCACCGACGCACCCACAC
>JABZYY010000063.1 GCA_015264885.1 Streptococcus sp.
TTCACAAGAACCGACACCCCAACAGCTCCGTTGATTTGTTCCGAAACCGCTAAGTAATATGTGAAGTCCATTCCGAGTTCTCCGTCCACGATTGGCACTTGACCAGAGAATGGTTCTCTCATATTTAAGTCTTTGATGACGGTAATCGTTCCGTTTGTCCCAACGACACCACGGACATCTAATTTTCCTTTATCGTTTAACTCAAGGCTCACATGAGGGTTTGTGATATAACCACGCATTTCCCCGCGACCATTCGCATCGGCCATGATTTTTCCACCAGGGCCATCCCCGTTCACTTGGACCGTGATGCGTTCGTCGCCTTTTAAGCTACTTGCTAATAATTGTGTTCCGATGATGGTACGTCCCATCGCTGCTGTTGCAGAACTCCAAGTGTCGTGTCTGCGTTGCGCTTCTGCGATTGCGTCTGTGGCAACCATGGCAACGGCTTTGACCTCATCATTGAACGCCAATACTTTTAATAATGAATCTGCCATTTGTCTCTCCTTTTTTAAAGGAAAAGAGCTGTGACAACAGCCTCAGCTCTCCTACCCTTTGTGTTATTCGTTTTCCGTTGGTCCTTCAAGATCGCTAGGAGCAGCCGTCACATCTGCAACTTCCACTTCTTCGTCCTCTTCTGGAACCTCTTTGCCTTCAGCTTGTTCCGCATCGCGTTTTGCTAAGGCTTTTTTTGTTTCTTCAAAACTTGCCGCTTCAGTTTCGCTTGGATATTCATCTTCCGCGATTGGAGCTGGCATTTCACCTGTCTCGAAAAGTGATTTAATTGTACGTTCATCTAATGTTTCTAATTCTAGAAGTTTTTGAGCAATTAATTCTAGTTGATCTTTATGTTCTTCAAGAATTTGAAGTGCTTTTTCATGCGCTTCTTTCATAATACGACGAACTGCATTGTCGATTTCAAAGGCCACTTGATCTGAGTAACCTTTTGTTTGACCATAGTCACGTCCGATAAATACTTGATGATTTCCTTCGTATTGAACAGTTCCTAATTCGTCCACCATTCCGTACTCTGTAATCATGCTACGAACGATCGCTGTTGCTTGTTCAAAGTCGTTAGATGCTCCTGTAGTCTTCACGCCAAAGATAAATTCTTCAGCAGCACGACCACCAAGAAGTCCAACTACTTGTTCGAACAATTCTTCTTTTGTCATTAAGAAACGATCCTCTTTTGGAAGCATGATTGCATATCCGCCAGCACGTCCACGAGGGACAATCGTTACTTTATGAACCACACGCGCATCGCTTAAGACCATACCAACAATTGTATGCCCTGCTTCGTGGTAAGCCACCATTTCGCGTTCTTTCTTGCTGATAGCACGGTCTCTCTTAGCCGGACCAGCGATTACACGGTCATGTGCTTCATCCACGTCTAATGCGTCGATAGCTGTTTTATCACGACGAGCCGCTACTAAAGCTGCTTCGTTTAATAAGTTTTCAAGTTCACCCCCAGAGAATCCTGGAGTTTGTTGGGCGATCACTTTTAAGTCCACGTCTTTTGCAAGTTTCTTATTGCGTGCGTGTACTTTCAGAATCGCTTCACGGCCCTTCACGTCTGGACGACCTACTAAGATTTGACGGTCAAAACGTCCTGGACGAAGTAAGGCTGGGTCTAATACATCTGAACGGTTTGTTGCGGCAATCACGATGATTCCCTCAGTTCCTTCGAACCCGTCCATTTCAACTAGTAATTGGTTTAATGTTTGTTCACGTTCATCGTGTCCGCCGCCCATTCCGGCACCACGTTGACGACCAACGGCATCGATTTCGTCGATAAAGATAATTGCTGGAGCATTTTTCTTCGCGTTTTCGAATAAGTCACGAACACGGCTTGCCCCAACCCCTACAAACATTTCTACGAATTCAGAACCTGAAATCGAGAAGAATGGTACGTTTGCTTCACCGGCAACGGCTTTTGCAAGAAGGGTTTTACCTGTCCCTGGAGGACCCTCAAGAAGTACCCCTGCAGGAATACGAGCACCAAGCGCTGTAAATTTACGTGGGTCTTTTAAGAATTCCACTACTTCCACAAGCTCTTGTTTTTCTTCTTCGGCACCGGCTACATCAGAGAAGCGAACTTTTACGTTTTGTTTCTTCTGATTTGTCGCACGGCTCTTACCGAAGTTCATTGGATTGTTACGTCCGCCTTGGCCACCTTGGCTCATAAACATTGTATAGAGTAAGAACCCTAGTACCCCAAGTGGTAATACGACTTGTAATAATACAGAAATCCATACGCCTGTTGAACTTTCTGGTAAAGTTTCAACTTTTGTATTTTTAGCTTGAGCCGCTTCATTGATTTCTTTAATCGTTGAGTCGTTTGGTAAGACTGTTGTTCTGAAGTTTGTACTCTTTGTTGTACGGTTATCAAAAATAGATAAGCCATTTTGGTTTTTAGCTTCTTGGGTCGTTTGCTCTTTCGGATTTGTATATTCCCCAGTAATAGTATATACAGAATTCGAATATTGCATCTTAATATCTTTGATTTCGCCACTTTTCAGACTTTGCATAAATTCTGTGTATGAAATATCTGCTGTAGAACCTTTTTGATCCCCATTAAACATTCCAACGAAAATGACAATAGCACCGAAAATCAAGATATATAGTAAGCTAGATCTGAATATTGATCGATTGTTATTATTATTCATTTTACCTCCCCATCTTCTTATAAAAGAAGAACGATAGTATTTTCACTACCGTTCCATCATAACATATTTGACTTTTATTGACGAATAGTTTAACTCTTTCTTAATCTTCATAGAACTCAGGTTTTAAAACACCGATACATGGTAAGTTACGGTAGAATTGTTTGAAGTCTAATCCGTATCCTACAACGAATTTGTTAGGAACTTGAACACCAACGTAATCTGCTTCGATAGCTTCTTCACGACGTTCTGGTTTGTCTAATAAAGTCACCACTTTTACGCTTGCTGCTTGGCGGTGTTTTAATAATTCAACCACGTGTTTTAAAGTACGGCCTGTATCGATAATATCTTCAACGATAATCACGTGACGATCTTTAACGCTTTGACCTAAGTCTTTTAAGATACGTACTTCGCCGCTTGATTCGAATTCATTTCCATAACTAGATACATCCATGAAATCAATTTCTAAGTTGCAGTCCATTGCGCGGACTAAATCTGCCATAAAGAAAATAGCACCCTTAAGAATACAAATGACTAACGGATCTTTACCGCGGTAATCTTCCGCTAACGTAGCACCTAATTTCTTGATTGTTTCTTGTAATTGTTCTTCAGATACTAAAATTTCTGACATATCATTTTTTAACATGTGTGCACCTCGTTTTGTTTTCGTAAGATAGAATCATTTTACCAGTTTCCTCTTCAAAGGACAACGGTTTGGCATAGCGATAGCCCAAAATTGCGCGAATTTTTTTCGAGGCGTCTTCCAACACCCAAATTTCCTTGCGTTCTTCGAGTGGAATCTTCGCATTGATAAACCATCTTGAGAGTTTTTGATGCTTGGTTTCACTAGAATCTAGCGCAATCTTGTCTCCTGGTTTTGCATGACGAATCGTCAGCGGGAAGTCCTTTGGATAGACAGGAATAGTAAACTCGGAAGCCGTCTTTCCTGTAGTGAGCAAGATTTGTTCATCTTCGTTTGGACGAATTAAGGTATCTTCCGGTTTTTCCAATACATACTCGATATTTGGAACGACTTTTTGACGTCCCTTTTCAAATGAACATTCTTCATAGCGTTTCTTAAACCTCCATCCATTTGAAAGGTCCAGTGTAAGTTGCGCCTTGTCGGAATCAACCTTTTCTAAGATTTGCTCCATCTGCACCACAGAAATCGTTGTGTCCATTTGCATCAGTACTTGTTGCAAGAGCAACCGTTGCATTTCGATTGGTTCTTTTAGGAAGGCTTCGCGATGGAATGTGACTCTCTTCTTTCCTTTTTGGAAGAGCTGTTCTTGTTTTTTTTCTAATATCGGCATCAAGCACGCCACAGCATCCGCAATCATCTGCGCACTCTTTTGGAAGTGGCTTCCGGCATTTGGATTTTCCTCTTTTAAAAATGGAATCACATGATGACGATATCTATTTCTTGTATAGTCATCTGATTCATTCGATTCATCTTCTAAATAAGGAACGTCATATTTCTTAGCCTCTTGATAGAGTTCTTTTTTCTCATAAGATAAGAAAGGGCGTAAAATGTTCAACTCTTTTACGTAACGTTTTTCCTTCATTCCAGAAAGACCTTCCAGCGTACTTCCACGCGACCATTTCATCAAAACGGTCTCCAATTGGTCATCTTGGTGATGGGCCAATACTAAATAGTCCGCCTCATGCTTTTTCGTCACTGCGCGGAAGAAATCATATCTAAAATCGCGTAAGGATTTTTCAGAAGCTGTTACGTCCTCTGCTTCTTGCCAATGCTTTGTCTCGATTGGAATTTGATGCAGCTTGCAAAAACGATGAACGAGTTGCTCCTCATCCACGGCTTGCGCTCTCAGTCCATAATTCACATGGGCCACTACGAGTCGATCTTTTGCATCGTCTCCAAATAGAGTGATCATCGCATTCAAAAGAACCATCGAATCGACGCCTCCGGATACGGCAAGCACATATTTTTTCTCAGTATAGTTTTCTACATTTCTTCTAAAAAACGCTGTTAGTTGATGTTGCATTGGCCTCTCCTTTCTGTCAAAAAAATCTCCTCCAGTTTTCACCAGAAGAGATTGATGGTTTCATTATGAACGGCGACCGCCACGGCCCCCACGTTTCCCTTCAGTGTTACGTTTCAATGAAGTTAAACGGTCTTCAGAGTCTTTCAAGAAGGAACTCATTAGAGAATCGAAATCTGTTGCTTTTGCTTGCGAAGGAGATTTCTTTTCGTATGGAGCTGAAGTTCTGCCAGCAGAGCGATTTTTCTTAAAGTCTTGAGAGTCATTACGTGGTGTAAAAGGTTTCTTTGCACGTGGTTTGTCAGAAGAATCTTCTTTTGGTTTATCAACGGCACGACGAATTGAAAGGCTAATTTTGCCATCGTCCGCAATCGTCATGACTTTTACTTTAACCTCGTCTCCAACTTTTAAAACTTCTTTGATATCTTGAATGTATGAATCAGACACCTCGCTGATGTGAACAAGACCTGTCTTACGATCTCCTAAATCCACAAAAACTCCAAAATTTGTAATTCCAGTAACTTTACCAGGGATTACGTTTCCTACTTCGATTGACATATAAAAAGCGTTCCTCCTTCATTATTTCCTTTCCGATACACGCTTGACGTACCAAAAAGATTCATTGCCTAACGGTTTTGAGTTGTCACCTTAACAACAGTTTCCCCTTGTTCGACTTCTTCTTTTGCTTGTTGCGCTTTATGCTCTGCAGTGTCATTTGGCGTACTGAAGATGATTTCTCCAGTTTTGCTTAAATAATATTCACTACGTGCAAGTTTTGCGATATATTCATCGCTTTGAAGAAGTTCCACTTGCTGTGTTAACGATTCTTTTTGCTTTTCAGCAACTTCTTTTTCAGCCTTCGCTTGTTCAATTTTTTGATCTAATTGATTTGCTTGGCTAAATTGGTTCCCAATCCCGACAATCATTGACCCCGAAATGGCAATCACACCGACTAAAATCAATTTAGTCATTAGTGAGTGACTCTTGAAAACGGGAGTAGAAGGTTTTTTCTGTTTTAACTTGTTGTTCATTGAAATTACATTTGAATTTCTTTGTTGTGTTTCTTGCGTCACCTTAATTGTCTCCTTTTTTACTTATACAAACTGAGTATAACAAGAATGACGCTCATCGTCCATGGTTACACTAAGATTTTTTATATTTTTTTGAAAACTTGTTTTGTAACGTAAAAATGATTCCCCTTATCCTAACGGATATCTTCATAATAACTGTAATGTTGCACCGGTTCGAGCCTTCCGTCTCTCACCTTCGAAGCTTCAAACGCGGAGTAAGGTACAAGCCCTACTCCGCGTATTTCACATTCGATGCGTATCACATTACTGTTATTATAGAATCCGTTCGTCTTTGCGGAATCATTTGTAGTGTTTCTATATTTTTTAGTTTACATCTTCGGTACGGAGTTTCACGCGTTTAATGACCACTTGATTTTCCGTTTCGCGAATGTAGTTTTTCAAGTTCTCAATAATGATTTCTTCGTCATTATGAATGCGAATCACGAGCTCATATTTCTCACCATCGAGTTCGCGCGCTTCGACTTGAATCGATTGATAATCTTCAAAGTGGCAGTAATTATAAATCGACTGCACAATAGTTGGATTTGGAATCTCACAGTAAATATTTACTTGACGTTGTTTCCCTTGCAAGATTGGTTGATACGCTAATTTTTGGACGATAACGATAATCGCTGCGCAAAGTGAACCGAAGAACCAAAATCCTCCGCCAATCGCAAGACC
>JABZYY010000064.1 GCA_015264885.1 Streptococcus sp.
GATTTCAACAATCGAAAAAGATGAAATTAATGCCGAAGACTGTACAGACTTAGTCTCAGAATTAGAAGATGAGGCTTCTATCCGATGCGTTCAAAATCTACTCAGCTATTTGAAACTCACTCAAAAGAGAAGTTTCTCGCACTTGCAAAAGGCACAAGCGTATCAAAGTGAGTTTTATCTCTCAATGAATTATGAGACAAAACGAAACTTAGAGTTAACAACGACCATTCGTGCCAACCAAAAACATGGGTCGCTGTTCTGGTTCTTAGACGAGACGCAAACAGCGATGGGTGGACGCCTCCTTAAACAATGGCTTGAAAAACCTCTAGTATTAGAAGGGGCGATTCAAAAACGACATGCGCTAGTGGAGACATTGAACCAACATTACTTTGAACGTACAGACTTTATCGAAACATTAAAACGTGTGTACGACTTAGAACGGATTGTTGGGAAAGTGTCATTTGGAACCGCTAATGCGCGTGACCTCTTGCAACTCAAACAAACACTTGGACAAGTGCCAATCTTTAAATCGATTGTCGATAGCTTGGACTCAGAGGAATGGAGTGCTCTTGGGGAAAACTTATTCGACATTCCGGAGTTATATGATTTAATCGACCGTGCCATCGACGAGGATGCACCTCTTACGATTTCAGATGGAAATATTATCCGTTCAGGGTATAACGCGACACTGGATACGTACCTGGATACGATGAAACATGGAAAAGAATGGATTGCACAACTCCAACAACAAGAACGTGAGCAAACAGGCATTAGTTCATTGAAGATTAGTTTCAACAAGGTGTTTGGATACTATATCGAAGTGACAAAATCGAATCTATCGAAACTCGATAGCAGTCGTTATGAGCGTAAACAAACGCTGGCGAATGCAGAACGTTTTATTACGCCTGAATTAAAAGAAAAAGAAACGCTGATTTTAGAAGCGGAAGAAAAATCAAGTGCACTCGAATACCAATTATTCGTAGAAGTGCGTGAACAAGTGAAACATTATACGGCCCAGCTGCAACAATTAGCAAAAACTGTCGCAACCATTGACGTCTTACAAGCCTTTAGTGTGGTGAGCGAACGTTATCACTTAGTGAAACCTACGATTTCAATGAAGAACCGTAGACTCTGGATTGAGGATGGTCGCCATCCGGTTGTTGAAAAGGTCATGGGACAATCAACGTATGTGCCAAACAGCATTTCAATGAGTCCAGAGGAACATATTCTTCTCATTACCGGGCCAAACATGTCTGGTAAATCAACTTACATGAGACAATTAGCACTCTGCGTCATCTTAGCGCAAATCGGATGTTTTGTACCTGCCAAGAGTGCAACGATTCCAGTCTTCACGAAAATCTTTACCCGTATTGGAGCTGCCGATGATTTAATTTCTGGTCAAAGTACGTTCATGGTTGAGATGATGGAGACAAACCACGCACTCAGAAATGCAGACGAAACGAGCTTATTGTTGTTTGACGAAATCGGACGTGGAACGGCTACGTATGATGGAATGGCGCTTGCTGAAGCAATCATCACATATATTCACGAGCATTTAACAGCGAAAGTATTATTCTCAACGCACTATCACGAGTTAACGCGACTCAGTGAGAAATATGCAGATTTACGAAATGTGCATGTAGGAGTGGTTGAGGAAAATGGCGAAGTGGTCTTCTTGCATAAAGTATTAGAAGGACCAGCCGATAAGAGTTACGGGATTCATGTAGCGAAGCTTGCTGGGCTTCCAAGAGAGCTACTAGAAAATGCGAGCACGATTTTAAATCATTTAGAAGCTAAAGGGGCCGCAAGTGACAATAGCACTTTTGTAGAACAAGTATCGCTCTTTGAAGAAGAAAGAGAGAGCATGCCTGAATGGGTTCACGAGCTTAA
This sequence comes from Streptococcus sp., assembly GCA_015264885.1. GTDB lineage: Bacteria > Bacillota > Bacilli > Lactobacillales > Aerococcaceae > Granulicatella. The sequence continues at coordinate 1,891 of JABZYY010000064.1, forward strand.
AGGATTAAACTTAATGAGTATGACGCCAATGGATGCCATGAACATCCTGTATAAATGGCAACAAATGGAAAAGGGTGAGTAGTGTATGGGAACAATTAAAGAATTAAGTACATTACTAACAAACCAAATTGCAGCAGGGGAAGTGATCGAACGTCCTTCTTCTGTGGTGAAAGAATTGCTCGAAAACGCGATTGACGCCAAAAGTACTCGTATCGAGATTGAAATCGAAGAGAGTGGCCTTCGCAAGATTCGCATCCAAGATAACGGAATCGGGATGACAAAAGAGGATGCTCGTATGTCGATTAAACGTCATACAACGAGTAAACTCTATTCGCCGGAACAACTCTTTAGAATCCGTACGCTCGGGTTCCGTGGGGAAGCCTTGGCGAGTATTACAGCCGTATCGAAAGTGACGCTGACGACTTCAACCGGAGAAGATAGCGGCGTGGAGTTGAAGATTGAATCTGGTGAAATCAAAGAAGAGAAGACTGTTCCGCCATTAAAAGGAACGACTTTCCTTGTTGAAGATTTATTTTATAACACACCAGCCAGGTTGAAATTCGTTCGTACATTGCAAACGGAATTAGCGCACATTACCGATGTCGTGAGTAAGGCGTCTCTTAGTCATCCAGAAATTGCCTTTATTTTAAAAAATGATGGCAATCTGTTGTTACAAACTTCTGGGAAAGGTGATTTGCTGCAAGCCGTCGCTGGAAATATTGGGCCCGTAAATGCTCGTAAGATGTTACCATTTCACGGGGAAGACGAAGATTTCAAAGTGTCAGGATATACGTCGCTTCCAGAACTCACACGTTCGAATCGCAATTACTTATCGATTTTCATTAATGGACGACCAATCCGCAATATGGCCATCGCAAAGGCCATTACACTCGGATACGGCTCGACATTGATGGTGGGACGATTCCCGATTACGATTATTTCGATTGAAATGGACGTGCAACTCGTCGATGTGAACGTACATCCAACGAAACAAGAAGTGCGAATCAGTAAAGAGCAAGAACTCTCACAGGTCATTCAAAAGGCCATTAGAGAGGCAATACAGGGCGTACAACGCATTCCTGAATCGATTGAAGACTTGTCCTTCAAACGTAAGGAAAATCGCGTAGAAGCTCCAAAACCAGTCCAACAAACTTTAGAGTGGCAATTGAAGACACCAATTGTGGAATCACCGCGCATAGAAACACCTTCGTTTACTGAAAATGTAAGAGAAGAAGTCGAAGTCCTATCAAACGATGATGCGCCTGTTCATCTAAGTAACGCAGTTGAACCCGTGGAGCAAGAAGAACTCGTAGACAGCCACGATGACCATGCAGACTATTTAAAATTGGCTGAGAAAATCGACTTTCAACCATTCGAAAGAGAATTTCCAGAATTACATTATTTTGGGCAAATGCATGGAACTTACTTATTTGCACAAAACGAAAAAGGCTTATATATGATTGACCAGCATGCCGCGCAAGAACGAATCAAGTATGAGCAGTTTAAAGTGGAGATTGGTCAAGTCGGTAGAGTCAGTCAGCCATTGATGGTACCAATTTTGCTAGAATTCTCGAAAAAGGACAGCGTGAAGTTGGAAGAACGATTATCCCTTGTAGAAGAATTTGGTATCGAGATGGAGCCGTTTGGACAAAATACGTTCCAAATTCAATCGCATCCAGCGTGGATTAAGAAGGGGCAAGAAAAGGCGATTATCGAAGAAATTATCGATTTTATCTTGGCCGACGAAAAGATTACGGTTGCTAAATTAAGAGAAGCTACAGCGATTATGATGAGCTGTAAAGGTTCGATTAAGGCAAACCACCACTTAAGTGAATGGGAAGCACGTCAGTTATTAGTGGATTTATCTAAATGTAAAAATCCTTATAACTGTCCGCACGGAAGACCCGTACTCGTTCATTTAACGAATAAGGACTTGGAACATCTCTTCAAGAGAATTCAAGATCCACATCAGTCGAAACGACAACAATTTGAATAGGAGAACCCACGATGGAATTTTCAAAAGAAGAACTAAAAAAACGTTTAACAGAAATTCAATATGAAGTGACTCAAAATGAAGCCACAGAAAGACCTTTTTCAGGAGAATATGATGATTTCTATGAAGATGGAATTTATGTAGATATCGTTAGCGGAGAGCCGCTCTTTAGCTCAAAAGACAAATTTGATGCAGGTTGTGGCTGGCCATCATTTTCAAAACCAATTGAAAATACAACGCTAACGGAAAAAGAAGACTTCAAATTGAACCGTAAGAGAACAGAAGTGAGAAGTGGTCAAGCAGATTCTCATTTAGGACACGTCTTCGAAGATGGTCCAAAAGAATTAGGCGGACTCCGTTATTGCATCAATTCTGCCTCTCTTCGTTTTATCCCAGTTGCGAAGCTGGAAGAAGAGGGATACGGAGAATTTCTACAATATTTTCAATAAAAATCTTAACAAGCCTTATTGAGATAGAAAAACCGAGGAATTTCACCTCGGTTTTTTTGATCCTATCTGACTTTTTATGAACGTTTTATTGCAGAATGAACATAAAAAATGGTAAAATAGAGTACTCGATGATGAGTTATGATCAATATTCGAGTTGAAATAGTCAAATAAATGTGATTATGAACGTTTTGGATTAGTAGAAATACGGTCTAAAAACAGGAATATTTCCTAAAGATAATCGAAAAACATCAAAACAATGACCGTTTTAGTTATTCTTCTTGACACCCGTAATTCGGTATGGTAAATACTTTGCGGTAAATAAAAGAAGGATTTTTGAAACGCCATTTTCGAATTTCTTTAGAAGCCAAAAATAAGAAGGGAAGACAAATACACATGACACAATTTGATACACCAGAATACTTAGCAAAAGTGGATGCTTGGTGGCGTGCAGCGAACTACATTTCAGTAGCTCAAATGTACTTAAAAGATAACCCACTTTTACGTCGTCCAATCCAAAAAGAAGACGTTAAACTTCATCCAATCGGACACTGGGGAACAATCGCAGGACAAAACTTTATTTACGCACACTTAAACCGTGCTATTAATAAATATGACTTAGATATGTTCTACATTGAAGGACCAGGTCACGGTGGACAAGTAATGGTTTCTAACTCTTACTTAGATGGATCTTACACAGAGTTATACCCACAAATCACTCAAGATGAAGCAGGGTTCAAACAATTATGTAAAATCTTCTCATTCCCTGGAGGAATTGCGTCTCACGCTGCTCCAGAAACTCCTGGTTCAATTCACGAAGGTGGAGAATTAGGTTACTCATTATCACATGCTACAGGTGCAATCTTAGATAATCCTAACGTAATTGCAGCAGCAGTTATCGGTGACGGAGAAGCAGAAACTGGTCCTTTAGCAGCTGGTTGGTTCTCAAACACATTCATCAACCCAGTAAACGATGGTGCAGTATTACCAATCCTTTACTTAAACGGTGGTAAAATCCACAACCCAACTATTTTAGCTCGTCGTACTGATGAAGAATTAACTCAATACTTCAACGGTTTAGGATGGGATCCAATCTTCGTAGAAGGAACAGATCCTAAAGAAGTTCACCCATTAATGGCTGCTAAATTAGATGAAGCTATTGAAAAAATCCAAGCGATTCAAAAAGAAGCTCGTTCTAAGAGCGCCGAAGAAGCTACAATGCCACATTGGCCAGTATTAGTAGTACGTACTCCTAAAGGTTGGACAGGTCCAAAAGAATGGAACCATGAACCAATCGAAGGCGGATTCCGTGCTCACCAAGTTCCAATTCCAGTATCTGGAGAAGCTATGGAACACATCGATGCTTTAGTTGACTGGTTGAAATCATACCGTCCAGAAGAATTATTCGATGAAAATGGTAAATTAGTAGAAGAAATTGCTGCAATTTCTCCAAAAGGCCCACGTCGTATGAGCATGAACCCAATCACTAACGCAGGGGTTGTAAAACCAATGGAAATTACTGATTGGACTAAACATGCCATCGATACATCTAAACCAGGTGCTATCCAAAAACAAGATATGATTGAATTTGGTCGTTTTGCTGCTGACTTAGTAAAAGCAAACCCAGATAACTTCCGTATCTTTGGACCAGACGAAACTAAATCTAACCGTCTAAACGAAGTCTTCAAAGCAACTAACCGTCAATGGGTTGGTCGTCGTGACGAAAGCTACGATGAATGGATTTCACCAGTTGGTCGTGTTATCGACTCACAATTATCAGAACACCAAGCTGAAGGATTCTTAGAAGGGTATGTATTAACAGGTCGTCACGGATTCTTCGCATCTTACGAATCATTCTTACGTGTAGTTGACTCAATGATCACTCAACACTTCAAATGGTTACGTAAAGCTAAAACTCACGCTCCATGGCGTAAAAACTATCCATCATTAAACTTGATTGCAACATCAACAGTGTTCCAACAAGACCACAATGGATATAC
>JABZYY010000065.1 GCA_015264885.1 Streptococcus sp.
GAACAAGGGATTGTATTAGAAGACACTCCACAAGGAACAAGATGGAGAAGAGAAGCATGACAGAAAAAAACTGGAAGCTGCTAAATGGATTGGCCTTAGCCTATATGGGTGACGGGATTTATGAAGTATATGTCAGAAATCACGTGATGCAAAAAGGGTTAACAAAGCCAAATCAATTACATGCGACCGCAACGAAGTTTGTTTCGGCAAAGGCACAAGCACGCTTGATGCAACAAATGTTGGAACAAGAAAACTTCTTAAATGAAGAAGAATTAGAAATTTACAAACGAGGACGCAATAGTAAGAGTCATACGGTGGCAAAAAATGCAGACGTAGGAACGTACCGTATTGCGACTGGTTTTGAAGCATTAATGGGTTATTTATACTTATCTGGCCAACAAGCAAGACTAGAAGAACTCATCAACTGGTGCTTACAACAAGTGGAAGGTGAACAGTAACATGGCTCGAAATGAATATGCACCAAAGAAAAAATCAAGAAACGGAAATCGTTCAGACCATGGGCGTCCTGAGCGCGGTGAAAAGAGACAACGCCCTGCTCGTGAACACGTAGAACGTGAGGGAGTACAAGAAGTGGTGGACTTTGTATTTGGACGCCATGCAGTGGTGGAAGCCTTGCAGACACCGGACCGTGTAAACCGCGTCTTTATTCAAGAAGGAACTTCTGGACGAGATGCCGCAAAAGTCATTGAACTCGCACGTGAAAAAGGCATTCAAGTTCAAACCGTTCCAAAGACGAAAATTGAAGACCTTGTCGGCAATGCCGTTCACCAAGGGTTAGTTGCTTCGATTGCAGCGTATGAATATGCCGACTTAGAAGACGTCTTTAAGAAGGCCGAAGAAAAGGGCGAAGATCCATTTATCGTCATTTTAGACGGAGTGGAAGATCCACATAACTTAGGAAGTATTTTACGTACGGCAGACGCAACAGGCGTTCACGGCATTATTATTCCAAAACGCAGATCGGCTTCATTAACAGCTACCGTTGCCAAAGCTTCAACGGGTGCTATCGAGCATGTGCCGGTTGTTCGCGTGACGAATTTAACGCAGACGATTGAACAATTGAAGGCGCGTGGCATTTGGGTGTTTGGGACCGACATGAATGGAACGGACTACCGCAAATGGAATACAAGTGGCCCTCTTGCGATTGTGATGGGGAACGAAGGAAAAGGCGTCTCTCGTATCGTGAAGGAAAGCGTGGACGAAATGGTGACCATCCCGATGGTTGGACATGTCCAAAGTTTAAACGCGAGCGTGGCAAGTGCCTTAATGATGTATGAAGTATTCCGTAACCGTTGGTTATAGGAAACGGGGGATGCACATTGAAAAAGCAACTCTATATTGTTGATGGCTACAATATGATTGGTGCTTGGCCAGAATTGGTGGCATTGAAGAAGCAAGACGACTTAGAGAGCGCGAGGGATTTACTCATTCAACGGTGCTCGAATTTTCAGAAGTTTGAAAATATCGAAGTGTGGATTGTTTTTGATGCGCAATTTGTACCAGGTATTACCCAGTCATTTGATGAAGCTGAAGTGAAAGTGATTTTCACGGCTGAAGGGGAGACGGCGGATAGCTACATTGAGCGTACCGTATCAGAAATGAATATGCGTCTTGTTCAAGTATCTGTAGCAACCAGTGACTTAGCCGAACAGTGGCTCATTTTCCAGAAAGGAGCCCTGCGTAAATCAGCTAGAGATTTTTATAAGGAATTAGAAAGTAGTAGGGATAAACAAACGGAGCTGGCACGAACTTTCCATCATAAAGGAAGTACGCGCCGAAATCCCTGGAGTGACGCACAAATGGCACTACTGAATCATTTGCGCTTCAGCTTAGGAGGCAGTGCAAAAAAGAAAAAATAGTGAATTAGCGCATTTCAAATACGCAACTTCACACTTTCTTCATAAATTGTGGTGTGTGATTTCATATTAATGATGTACAATCTGTGAAGAAAACTTATAATAATTATAATTTAGCTATAAAAAAGGAGTGTATGTCATGCATATCTTAATGATTGAAGATACAGAAGCAGTTTGCGAAATGATGGAGATGTTTTTTGAAAACGAAGGTTGGAAGGCAAGCTTCTACCACGATGGTAAAGAAGGGCTTGATGCGTTCTTAGAAAACCAAAACAAATGGGGCGTTGTCATCTTAGATGTGAACTTACCAAGTATGGACGGAATGCAAATTTGCCGTCAAATCCGCCAAGTGAACCAAACCGTTCCAATCGTAATGCTTACAGCACGCGATTCAGAAAGTGACCAAGTCATCGGTCTTGAAATTGGTGCGGATGACTATGTTGCAAAACCATTCAGTGCCGTAACAATCATGGCTCGTATTAAAGCATTATTACGTCGTACACAACGCGCCACTGTTGCAGACAACACATTTGCTTCAGAATTCGATGTTGAAACAGATCACGTGAAAATCAATACGAAAACACACGAAGCATTTATCGATGGTAAACAAATCGAAAACTTAACACCAAAAGAATTTGACTTATTAATGGTTATGGCGAAACACCAACGTCAAGTATTCACTCGTGAACACTTATTAACGAAGATATGGGAAGATCCATTCTATGGTGACGAACGTACCGTTGACGCTCATATCAAGAAACTTCGCCAAAAAATCGAGGCTGTTGGTCCTCATGTAATTCATACGGTTTGGGGCGTAGGGTATAAATTTGACGATAGCGAGTTGTAATCCATGAAATACTTTTATCAGCAACTCTTCGGGTTCGTTTCCGTGGTGCTGTTAACGATTGCTGCCTGTGGAATTCTTTTCTACAACGTAATGAGTAATAATGTGTATACACAGCGCTCTCAGCAATTGCAGTCGTATGCTAAAGGATTAATTGCGACTGATATGAGTGATGCGGATATTTATAAGTTGGGTACCATTTTACGCGAGGAAAATGTCAGTATAGCGATGTTTGATGAAAACAACGCGATGACCTATCCGTCCAGTAGTATAGATACAAACTCTGCACTAACAGAGGATGAATTAAATCACTTAAAAAATGGTGCTGCGATTAACTTGAAAGAAGTTCAAATGAACTTTACCGGAGAAGCCGTAGATAACTTAATCACGGTCTACTATCCCATTATTAAAAATGGACAGTATAAAGGATATGTGGCTTTAGCCAGTCCGATGAGTCGTATTCAAACCGAAGTACGCGAACTTCGTAACTCGATGTTTATCGCGTTTGGTACAGCGATTATCATTGGAATTATGATGAGTTTTGTTTTTGCAAACTATCAAACACGTCGTATCAACAAGTTGCGTAAGGCGACTCATAAGATTTCAGAAGGGGACTTCGATGTTAAACTTCCTGTCGAAAGTCGAGACGAGTTTGACGACTTAATGAAAGACTTTAACAACATGGCGCGTTCGCTGCGTGAGTCTGAAAAAGAGGTTGAGCGACAAGAAAATGTCCGCCGCCAATTTATGATGGACGTGGCGCACGAAATGCGTACACCATTGACAACCATGAATGGATTGCTTGATGGATTGAAATACAATATGGTGCCAGAGTCTCGTCGTGGACGTTCACTGGAACTCATTTCTAGTGAAACACAACGATTGATCAGGCTCGTTAACGAAAACCTCGACTACGAGAAAATTCGTTCGAACCAGATTGTATTAGTGCAACACCGTTTTGCAGGGATTGGAGCCATCCAGACCGTTGTAGAACAAATTCGCGAACTAGCAAAAGTAAAAAATAATACTTTGCGCTATGAATGCGATACAGACTTCAGCGTTTATGCCGACTATGACCGCTTTGTCCAAATCTTGGTGAACATTACAAAGAATGCCAACCAATTTACGGACAACGGGGAAATTCTAGTGAAGGCGTGGAACGAAGGTAAAAAAGCGATTGTCGAGATTTCTGATACAGGTATCGGAATTGACGAGAGAGAAATCAAAGAAATCTGGGAACGTTTCTATAAAGCAGACGTTTCAAGAAAGAGCACGAAGTACGGAGAAAGCGGTCTTGGACTTGCGATTGTGAAGTCGCTGGTAGATAGTCACCGCGGTAAAATCTCTGTGAAAAGTGAAGTTGGCAAGGGAACAACCTTTAGAGTGGTATTTCCTGGCGAAAGTGAATTGTAATTTAAGGAGAACGAACAAGGAGGAAGAAAATGTATTTACTTGGCCCATTCTATCAATGGCTAGTCCAATTATTTGATGGGCGAGTGAATCACCTTCCACTTGTTCGTTTGTTTATTTTCAGTGTAGACCACGCAGTCGTCCTGTTTATCGGATGGTTGATTGTTTGGTCTATTTATTTATTCTCACGGAAAAAAGGCGAAATCGTCTGGAAGTGGGAGCTCTACCGGAATTTATTTATCTTCTATATTATATTGTTAGCGCAACTGACGATTTTTAGAAATACCGATGAGACCTTTACGGTAAAAGTCGTCACGCACCCGTTCTCGGATATTATGTGGGTGCCGTTTGTCGATAGCATCAAGTTATTTATGCAAGGTTCAGTCTTTGCAGCGTATTATAATGTAGTAGGAAATATCGTCTGGTTTATGCCGCTTGGATTTTTCTGCGGACTACTCTATGGAAAAAAGGATGGACAATATCGCTCGCTTTGGTATGGCTTTTGGACGTCCTTTACGATCGAGTTTTTCCAATTTATCTTCTACACCGGCGTCAGCCATATCGATGATATCATCTGTAATGTGTTCGGAAGCTGGATGGGCTTCTTACTATATCGAGGCATTATGAAATGGAGGGGAAAATAATCTATGGGAACAATCATCGTGAAACAAAAAGCAGCGGGATTGATTAAAAAAGGAAGTCCACTGATTAGTCAGATGGACTTGGCGCAAGAACTTCGCGCAGATGAAGGCGAAGTGGTAAAAGTGTACGACCAACAACGTCATTTCTTAGGAATGGCTTATGTCGGATTCCAAAATAAGGGAGTTGCGTGGGTATATAGCCGCGAGGAAGACGAAGCGTTGGATGATGCGTTCTTTAGCGGCATCTTCAAGACGGCGTTTGAGAATCGCCGTGCACTCATCCATTCGGAGGATACGACGACTTTCCGTCTCTTCAATGGGGAAGGAGACGGCTTTGGCGGAGTGACGATTGACTGGTATGACGGTTTTATCGTTGTCTCTTGGTATAGCGAGGGTGTCTATCATTACCGCGACCTTATTTTGACGCAGGCACTAGCTTCATTTGAAGGTGTCAAAGGAATCTACGAAAAGATTCGTTTTAAGAATGAAGCAGACTTGCCAGAAAGTCAGTTTGTCGGCGGAGTAGAAGCGCCAGAACCATTAATCGTATTAGAGAATGGTGTTAAATACGCGACCTATATGAATGAAGGATTGATGACCGGTATCTTCTTAGACCAACGCGAGGTGCGCGAAACGATTCGCCAGCGTTACAGTGCAGGACGTACCGTATTAAATACTTTCAGTTATACTGGTGCATTTTCTGTGGCGGCAGCAATGGGTGGCGCAACAAAAACAACCAGCGTAGACGTTGCCAACCGTAGTCTTGAGAAGACAAAAGAGCAATTTGCAGTCAACGGGATTGACCCAGAAACGCAACAAATCTATGTCATGGACGTATTCGATTATTTCAAATACGCCGTGAAGAAACAGTTGAAGTTTGATACGGTCGTCGTGGATCCACCAAGCTTTGCACGTACGAAGAAGAGAACTTTCTCTGTGGCAAAAGACTACGGCAAACTGGTAGCGCAAATCACGCCATTAGTCGCACCAAAAGGAACACTCGTGTTATCTACGAACGCGGCAAATGTGAGCGAATCTCAATTTCAACAAATGATTGAGAAAGGCATCCGTGAAGCAGAAGGCAATCGTAAGTTCCGCATCGTCTTGAAAAAAGGCCTGCCAAGCGATTTTGCAGTTCCAGTAGCCACACCGCTAAGTGATTATCTCAAAGTTTTCTTTATTGAATTTAACAACTAGCACACCTGCCCAAAATTCACTTATAAGTGAATTTTGGGCAGCTTTCGTACGCACCTCAAACACCCTGCACAAAATGCGTCCTTATGCCATTTCTGCAGCACGGGAGGACATTAGAGGCACCGACATGTCATTTTCATCTTTTGGCACAAATCCCATTGCACCGCGATTTCTAGCAGTTCACTTTTTTGCAAAAAATCTCAATTTTCTTACAAGCCTGAAGAACGTTGCGGTTCTATAGCAACAGTAATGGGGGATAGCAACC
>JABZYY010000066.1 GCA_015264885.1 Streptococcus sp.
GTTTACTAAGTGAACGTCAATTCTATTTCCGTAGATTGCGCCACCTGTATCTGCAGCACGGAATACTCCATAACCTGGAATTTCAACATATGATCCTAATGGAATAACGCTTGGGTCAACCGCAATCACGTTTGGTTCACTAACAAGGTTTGTTCCATCAGCTGTGTAGTTTGATAAACCAGCTTCGTTATATGAGTACGCTGTTGCTTCAACGGTTAAGTAGTAACCACCTTGGTTTGAAGAAGCTGCAGCAGCTTGAGTTGTTTGAGTTGCCTCTGTTGCTTGAGCAGCTTGAGTAGTTTCAGTTTCTGCCTCTTGTGTTGTTGCTTCAGTCGTTTCTACTTCTTTCACTTCATTGTTGTTTTGAACACGGTATGAGTGTTGTTCTGTTCCGTTATCAACGGTTACTTCTTTTTGGTCCGCTGAGAAACGTAACACTGTCCCTGGATAAATAAGGTTTGCATCTTGAATTTCGTTCACTTGAACTAATGTATCTAATGATGCACCAGTTGCTTCAGAAATTACTGATAATGTATCTCCCCATTTAATTGTGTACTCTTGTACACCTTTATCGTCTGTTTTAACATCTTGTTTTACTTGCTCTACAGTACGTGCTGTCCATTCTACTTCGTTGGCACTTGCTGTAGTTGCTGAAAATCCTGCAAAACTAAATAAAGCAAGTGATGCTGTCACCATCATGAATTGTTTCTTGATTGGTTTCATATTTTCCTTTCCGATTTCCGACTTTTTCTAAAGTCAAAAATCTCGTTCGCTTGGATTTTTGGGTTGCGAACTTAATTGATGCTAATAATGTTACCACGAATAAAATTGAAAATGTTGATTTTATGCGGTTTGTTAAGGTCACTTAATTTTTTTGACTTTTTCTGATGTTATTATGACAAACAAATGACAAGAACATATGTTTCCGTAACATTTGACACCATTCTGTAACGCGTTCGTAGAATTTTCTTACAATCTCGGTCATACTTTCTTCATTTATTACACTGTTTTTCGTTCCTTTTTGAGGCAAAAACCTATCAAATCGCACTTTTTCATGCATTCGACACATCAAAAAAGACCTCCCTATTCATCCATAGGAAGGTCACTAAACATTCGTTAAGCCGTTTGATTTAATTCACTCATTTGAATCGTTTGATCAATATTTTCTTTTAATGCTTCTGGAAGATGGTGCGTTACCCATAGCACTGTCACGCTCTTATCTTCTAGGATTGGCTTCAACACCTCAATGGTTGTCTTTTCATCTAAGTTGGAGCTGACTTCATCTAGCAAGAAGACTTTTGGTTGTTTCATCAACCCGCGTGCAAAGGCAATGCGTTGCAACTGACCGCCGGATAGATTTGAATCGCCATCGCCTAAGACTGTATCTAATCCCTGCGGCAAGTTTCTTACGATAGAAGCAAGTCCCACTTTTTCTAAAGAGTCCCAAACTTCTTCATCCGTATACGCTTCAGTGAGCGTTACGTTTTCGCGAATGGTTGTCGTGAAGATATGTGGTTTTTGAGCGATATAGACCATTTGACGATATAACTCATTATAGGATTGTTTCTTCACATCGACTCCAGCGAGTTTCACTTCTCCTAAATACTCTGTTAATTTAGCAGCGATAATATTTAACAGCGTTGATTTCCCTGTTCCGCTCTCGCCAGTAATCGCATATTTTTGACCTTCGTTAAAGCCAAGAGACACATGATTTAAAATCACTTTTTCTCCGTAGTTAAACGAAACATCACTCACTTCAATAAGAGTGAGCGGTGCCTCTTCTGGTACTTCCTCTACAAGGGCTGCTGGTTCTAATTGCTCATATTTGTTAAACAATGAGTCCGCACTCTTAATCGAACCAATCTTTTGACTAATATTTCCGAGCACGTTGAAGATGGTACTACTTAATGCCATTGCTGCTAGAATACTCCCGATACTCACTTCACCAATATAAGCCAAGTATCCCGTTAGGATGAATACTGAAATTTGGCTAAAGACATTCCCAATACCACCACTAACGGCAACTTTGGCCATCGACTTACTAAAATCGCGATGCGTATCTCCTACTTCAACCGATTTTTCATGAATTTTTTCTTTTAAATACGCTAGCTTACGAAAGACGAACAGCGTATCATATCCGCTCAATAAATCCGAAATGGATTTTGCAAATTTTTCATTGGCTTCTGACACTTTGATGGTTTTTTCTGTCAGTTCTGCTGAGAACAAAGCCGGCAACACGGCCATGATGACAATACAGATAGCCGCTAGTAAGACGATAGACCAATGATACATAAACAATGCTACCGCAGAAATGACCGCAGAAATAATTCCTCCAATGACTTCAAAGGTTGGATCAATCGCATGCCCTTTAATCTGCTCCAAATCACTTGTAAACCACGAGATGTACGTTTGACTATTCTTTTCATAGAAGCGACCATAAGACGTCGCTTCAATAGAATGACTAATACGGTCCCTTAACCATGTCGCTACCTTTTGATTAAAATAGGCTTGATAGCGAATCAGCATATACGTAAACAATAGATAAAATGCAAAAATAACAACTAAACAAATAGCCTTATAAAAGAAATTATGAATATCCATGTTCACTAAAGTATCTAAAGTCTGCGCATTCACGATACTGGATACAAGCTCCGCCCCTGCAATTAGGGTGAGCAATGTGATCATGATGAACACTTCTTTTTTAAATTTCTGAAAAACAACCTTCATATATACTCGCTCCACTTCAAAATCTGACTATGCTCATAGTGTAACACTGTCTTAATCCAATGTATATAGGACTTTTGGCGGAAAACAAAAGAAAAGTGAGAATTTTTCAAATTCTCACTTCCTTACAATTTTTAGTCTTATGCCAATGAACACAATGGAGAAGACCACTCCTACAAAAGCTCCTATCACAAGCGGGACTCCCTGCTGTAGAGCTGGTAACACACTAATCGATAAAATAGACCCTAACGAATACCCTCCAATACTCAAATATCCGAGGATAAAGAGGGCAATTGCCGATACCATCGTATCTTTAATTAAGAAAAAGAGTAGCATCTGTGCAATGAACAATCCAATAATTGCTAACAATGGATATCCAATCGCTATCAGGATTCCTTGAGTTGCTGAAATAAAGATTGTTTCCCCATTAGTCACATACGATACAGGAAACAGAAAAATATTCTCTTGAATTAGGATTCCATATGCCACTACAGGCAGAATCACCAGCAGACTAGGAAAAACATAAAAGTATTTCAAAGAATAAACCGTTTCTGTCAATAATTCTTCTTTATTAGAAATCGGCACTACTTCTAGTAGCGTTCGGTGTCGTTGTTTTCTTTCTAAATATCCCCCAACTTGTACAAGGAAAAGGAAAACAAGGATTCCGTAACCAAGAAGTTGGAAAATCGTCTGTATAAAATCACCATACTGGTAATAGGTTTGGTAGGATATCTCTTTTCCAACTAAATAATGGAATAATTGGAGTTTAGCTTTAATTTGCATAGGACTCTCTAACGAATCCGTCCATTCATGTGACCCACGTCCTAGAAGAGACTCAACCAATTCCAACCGCTTTTCATAAATCGGAATCAAGCGTTCCGTTTTCCCCTTCACTGTATAAATCCCATTTTCTTGTGCATAGGTTTGGTAAAGCGCCTGGAAAGTAGTATTCATCTCTTTCTTTGTATCTTCATCAATCGTCACTTGATTCTCAAACGAATCTTTCAGATCATCTATCTGAGCAAATTGTCGTTCAATCACATCTCTTAAGGCCGGTTTTCCTGTAACGTGATGATATCCCATGACAAGCGCCGCAACTACTAAAATAATAAGCGGTATCTTATAGAAAAATCCTCTTTTCTTTAAATGCATTCTATCTAATTGAACCCATCTACTCATACCGAACCTCCTCGTCTCTGACGCTCTTGCCAGCATGAAGTTCCAACTGTGAATAAGAAGAATACGAACGCTCCTACAAGTAAACTGGCACATCCGTTTGAAATCGTAAACGTACCCGCCGCGTAAAAATCATCTTTCATTCCTTGGATTACAGAGCCAAAGTTCACATAGTACAGTGGCAACTTGTCTGCAAAAGAAGGATAAATCTTCATTGAACGGAAGATAGGCTCTGCCCAAATAACCATCAGCCCTGCGATAAACCCTACCATCTTATTTCTACTCAACTGATTACACCATGCAACGAGATTGATTAAGAATAGGAACACACACGCTGCAAAGAGTAGGACGATTCCGATAAATTGTAACGGAAGCAGGAGCTCCTCCTCCTCCCCACGAAATACAAGAAACGGCGAAGTGAGGTTGTCCCAGCCAAAAGATATGCTCTGTACTAAGAAAACTACAAATAAAGCAAGAATTACAAGCGACATATTCACAACCCAGTAACTACTGATCTTTTGTAATAAATATTTCCAATGACGAATCGGCTTCACAGCTAACATACTGCGATGCTTCCAATCATCTAAAAGGATAGGACTGATAAATAGTAGCAAGATTGAAAATAGAACTGGCAACCAATACACCATCGGTTCCTCATATCTTGTCCATTCCATCCAAAATATTCGATTGACCATTTGTAAAATATCGTCTAATTGATAGCGACCCTGTTCGTCTAAAGAACGAAACTCCATTAAATGTTGTTTGACATTCTTATACTCTAACTGTTCCTGCTTACTAGGATTAAATCCAATTGTATTATAAATCGGAAGGGGCGATTGTTCTTTATCTCTTAATTCAAGTCGCAACTCCCAAAAATGAATCTGTTCTTTTATATAAGTTTTATAATCTTGGTTTTGAAACGCTGTTACTGAACGATGATAAGCAACTGCATTCTCTAGCCATTTTTCCTCTGTTTCCGTTAAACTTCTGTTCTTCGCTTCCTCTTCATATTCATTGATTAGTATCAAATGAATTTTATCTCCTTGATTTAAAGTGCTATTCAAAAGTTCATTGAGAGAAGATTTTTGTTGAAAATTCATCACAAGAAAAACAACCATCAGCAGCAAACAACCGATGAACTGAATTTTCATTAATCTATTTCGAACAATCAACAGTAATTGTGTTTTCATGCTATCTTCTCCTCTCTTTTTAAACTTTCGATTGTACTATCCGTACAGTTCTTTATAAAGTGCGTAACAACCTTTTGCTCCAATCTTAATTTCACTACATTGATGGATGTTTTCTAGTATCCACTTCCATTTTTCTTTTGGAAGCTCACCCTCCGTAAGGTGAATGCTAAGTTGTCTTTCTTCGCTATTCAGCCTTTCTACTTCTCTTGGAAATTGCTCTACAAACTTTTCGAAATACGCTTTGGAAACAAAGGTCAATTGAAGTGTATCAACGCCTTCTTTATGCGGTGCATATTCCAAGGCGATTCGTTTCTCTTTCATAAAATAAATCTTGTCGGCAATCGAATCGAGATTGTTCAGTAAATGAGAGGCCATCACGATCGTTTTCCCCTCATCCCGTAACTGTCTCAACACTTTAGAAATCAATTCCACATTATCCGGATCTAAACCGTTCATCACTTCATCCACAAGCATATAGTCTGCTTTTGTAACCAGCACTAATGCAAAACAAAGACGTTGCCGCATCCCTAGTGAATACCCACCCACTTTTTGAAGAATATAGTCTTCCATTTTCAACTGCTCGACCACGGCTTGAACAGTTCCAGCAGCTACCTTCCACATCGAAGCATAGAAATTCAAATGCTCGATTCCATTTAACTCATCGTATAATTCTGATTGATCAGGCATTTTCACGATATGTTGTCTCATAAATAATGTATCAGTTGTATAATTCTTCCCTTGATAACACACCGAAATACCGTTATTTCTTAAGTGTCCAGACAGTATTTGGATAAGCGTAGATTTTCCTACGCCATTCGGTGCTACTAGTCCAATAATTTGAGACGATGGAAGCTCTAAGTCAATCTGATTTAGAATCTCTTTTTTTCCATATGAAAAATTCTGAATATGAACTTCTAGCATTCGTTCGACACCTTCCTATACTTGTATCTTAATTTAATCATTTCTGTTACCGTTTCCTTTGTTAATATT
>JABZYY010000067.1 GCA_015264885.1 Streptococcus sp.
GTCTACAACGCGTGAATATGGTTCTGCGAAAGTCGATGTCTTTAACACGGCTTCAGGCATTTTCAAAGGGTTAGCTGAAGAGGAAGAGGTACTCATGAGCCACGGCGACCGTATTACAGCGATTCCTGAAGGGTTCAGCGTGACGGCTTCGAATGCGCACACGCCATTTGCGGCTTTTGAAAACCAAGAACGTCGCATTTACGGCGTACAGTTCCACCCAGAGGTTCGTCACAGTATTCACGGGAACGACATGCTGCGCAACTTCGTGTTCGATATTTGTGGAGCGACAGGCGACTGGTCGATGGACAGCTTTATTGAAATGGAAATTTCGAAAATTCGCGAAAAAGTGGGCCATAAGAAAGTCTTACTTGGACTCTCAGGTGGGGTTGACTCAAGTGTGGTTGGGGTTCTCTTGCAAAAAGCAATCGGCGACCAACTGATCTGTATTTTCGTAGACCACGGCTTGCTTCGTAAAGGGGAAGGCGACCAAGTGATGGAGAGCCTTTCTGGTAAATTTGGCCTCAATATTATCCGCGTGAACGCTCAGGAACGTTTCCTATCGAAACTTAAAGGCGTAAGCGACCCTGAACAAAAACGGAAGATTATCGGAAATGAGTTCGTGTACGTATTCGACGACGAAGCGGCAAAACTCACAGACGTGGATTTCCTTGCACAAGGAACGCTCTATACAGACATCATCGAATCCGGAACGAAAACAGCGCAAACCATCAAGTCTCACCATAACGTAGGGGGACTTCCAGAGGACATGCAATTCGAACTCATCGAACCGCTCAACACGCTCTTCAAAGACGAAGTGCGCGCTCTTGGAACGGCGCTTGGCATGCCAGACTCTATCGTATGGCGCCAACCATTCCCAGGACCAGGACTTGGAATCCGTGTGCTTGGGGAAGTGACGGAAGAGAAACTTGAAATCGTTCGCGAATCTGACGCTATCTTACGCGAAGAAATCGCCAAAAACGGCCTTGAACGCGACGTATGGCAATACTTCACGGTTCTTCCAGGCATCCGAAGCGTTGGGGTGATGGGGGACGGCAGAACATACGACTACACGATCGGAATCCGTGCCGTAACAAGTATCGACGGCATGACGAGTGACTTCGCTCGCATCCCTTGGGAAGTATTGCAAACGATCAGCGCCCGTATCGTGAACGAAGTAGCCCACGTCAACCGCGTCGTCTACGACATCACGAGTAAACCGCCGGCTACAATAGAGTGGGAGTAGCAGAAGCAAATATGTTGCTGTTATGAAAGTGTTGAAATTTGTGGGAGATAAAAAGTATGGATATTATATACAAGAAGCAACGATTAGCACTTACACGATTTTGGGGCGACAATAGATTGTGTCTAAGGGCTACAGAACCGGAGCAAAAAGAAATGCCTAAAATGCAATTTGTTGGTGGGTATCCCAATGAATGGTACATATTTATTGATGATCTTACAGATGAAGAAAAAAGTGAGATTACAGATATTTATGGCAACTCTATTAGAATACAGGAATTTGATATATAAATCCCAGTTTTGGAACCTTCTGTAGAATGAAAAATTTGAAGTTGCTGAGATGAATGAAATGAATCGTATCTTCAAATATCTAATTGCAAGTATAATTATGGGAGTTACCATATTCTATGCCGTTTATTATACAAAAGGTGAATATAACTATATGGCATTTCCGATAGCTTTCATTCTTAACGGACCGATTTATTTCAGTAGGAAGAAAACTTAGTTTAGTAAGCTAGCTTTAAAAATAAGCAAAAATGAGACCGTAACGACTTCGTTACGGTCTTTTGATTTATAAAACAGAACCAATTTCGTACCAAATTTTTAAGAATAATGTTAACTCTAATCTAGTAATTCGCAAAAAGGCGCAGTATAATATAAGCAAATGAAAGCGGTTAATTATTAAGGTGCAAACTTGATAGAATTTAAATAAAGTATTTGTGTTGAATAATAGAATCAAAAAATAACAGGGAGGCGAAATTAATGGATCTTGGAACATATATTTTCGTAGGGATGGTTTCTTTAGCAATCATCTTAGTTGTTGGTGTTATCAGTTTTATAAAAAAAGATAAATAATGATATGACAGACTTGATTAAAGAAAAATAATTAAATAGAGGAAAATTGCTAAAAAAAAGTAAGGAGAAGATTAAAATGAGACAATTAAGCGGTATTAAAGTGTTTCTCTTTGGTTATTTATGTTATGTAGTCTTGGCCGTAATTCTTGACCTGTTTCTTGGGTTCGATCAATGGAATCGCGAGCTTAGATTTATATTCATGTTCTTCGTTTTTGGGACGTTGTCTCTATTTTTAAACAAGGGTTATTTCGATAAGTTTTTAAGCAAAAAGATTGAATAGCGTATAGAATGGAGATGAATGTAATGAATCGTATCTTCAAATATTTTATTGCAAGTATTATTATGGGAGTTACCGTATTCTATGCCGTTTATTATACAAAAGGGGAATATAACTATATGGCAATTCCGACAGCTTTCCTTATTAACGGACCAATTTATTTCAGTAGGAAGAAAACCTAGTTTAGTAAGCTAACTTTTAAAAAATAAATGGAATAGGCTCTGGAATTTTAGTTCTAGAGCCTTTATTATTGGGATTGAGAGAATGTATTTGAAGGGAGTAGAGGTCATGGACGAAAAGATTGAAATCAAGAAGCAAGATTTCTATGAGATGCTGTAAATATATAAATTAGAATTGTAGAGGTTAGATATGAATAAAAAATTCGAGCAAATGAGTTTAAAAGAGCTTTGGCAACTGTTTCCGATATTTTTAGTTAAACATAATAAAGAGTGGACAAAATGGTATGAAGAAGAAAGAAAATCAATATTATCAGCATTGCCGAGTAAAAGTACAAAAAGAATATCTCACATCGGAAGCACGGCTATATCAGGAATATGGGCGAAAAATATTGTGGATGTATTAGTTGAAGTAAACGACAAGGCGGATTTAGATATTGTTAAAAATATTCTAATAAACAAGGGTTGGCTATGTATGAATACGACTGAAGCCCGCATTACATTAAACAAAGGCTACACAGAACAAGGATTTGCAGAAAGAGTATTCCATCTTCATATTAGAATTGTCGGAGATAATGATGAACTGTATTTTAGAGATTATTTGAATGAGCATAAGGAAATAGGAAAAGAATATGAAGCCTTAAAACTATCGCTTTGGAAAAAATTTGAACATGATAGAGATGGATACACTGAGGCAAAAACAGATTTTATAAGAAAATATACAAATTTAGCAAAAAGTTTATATGGGAAAAGATACTAACCAAATTTTTCATTTATAAGAAGAGATTAGGATAGTTAGATAATGTTTGATAAAGAAATAATGGCAGAGGCTCTGGAATTTTAGTTCCGGAGCCTTTATTATTGGGGTGAGAGACTGTATTTGAAGGGAGTAGAGGTCATGGACGAAAAGATTGAAATCAGGAAGCAAGATTTCTATGAGATGATGTATTTAATGGAGAAAATTCTGTATATCGCAGAACGCTCAGGGGCCAGAGAGGATAGTGACAACAACGCGTATTCTTTGGCCATCACCTTTGGAAAAGAGAACGTTGTGCAGGAGTTGCTATCGCTTCGAAGAAAAATGAATCGCTATTTAGATGAGCAGGGCGAAGCGGAGTTAGAAAAAATCCTCGAATCCATTGATGACATTACCATTCCCTATGGCCTACCGCTCGAAGCCTTACGAAAAGAACTTGAACCGTACTTGCCGAAGAGGGTTGAGGGGTAGAATAAATATAATAGAACACCGTAATTGGATACGCTTCTTACTATCGGTCTCGTATGGACTATCTTTAAGATTTTTCAGTATGAATCCGCAAAATAAAGAATAGGCAAAAGGTCAGTCGTAACAACGGCTGGCTTTTTCTTTAGAAAAGGGTGTATAAACTAGTTCAAAGTGGTATACTTCAGTGTGAAGGGTTTATTTATTAAGTGTATAAATTTATATCAATTTGAGGGGGATTACTTTGGAATTTGGAAAGTTGAAAGAAGTAGATGTGAGAGAATTATGGAAACATGAGCAATATAATTTCTCTGAATGGTTAGCAAAAGAAGAAAACATAGAAATGCTTGGGGATGAGGTTGGAGTAACTTTTGCTGAAATTAGAAAAGAAGTTTTTGTTGGTGCATACAGATGTGATCTAGTTGCACAGGATGAAACTAGTGGAGCAAAGATTATTATTGAGAATCAGTTAGAAGCGACAAATCACGATCATTTAGGGAAAATTATTACTTATGCTTCAGGTCTAGAGGCAACGGTTGTTATTTGGATTGTTAAGGAAGCTCGCGAAGAACATCGCAGTGCAATCGAGTGGCTAAACAGTAAAACAACAGAAGATGTGTCATTTTTCCTAATTGAAATCCATGCTTATAAAATTGGAGATTCATTACCTGCACCTAAATTTGAAGTTGTTGAAAAACCTAACGATTTTGTCAAAACAACCAAAGGAAATTCAAGGAGTGGAGAATTAACATTTATAGAATCAGAACGCTTGAACTTCTGGACTCAGTTTAATGAGGTTATTAAAGAAAGAGACAAACCTATTAACATATGTAAAGCTACAACGAATCATTGGTATAATGTTAGCTTAGGAAGTTCTAAAGCTAATTTATCAATAACTCTAAATACAAAAGAAAAAGCAGTAGGTATTGAGGTTTATATTCAGAATGATAAAACTTTATTTGATCAATTATATGCTTTGCGAGAACAAATAGAAGACGAGACAGGGTTAACATTTGATTGGCAAAGATTAGACGGTAAAAAAGCCTCAAGAATTCGTTATTTAATGGATGGGTTGGACTTTGAAAATCAAGAAAATTATCAAGAATTAATGAATGAAGTACTTGATCAAGTTATAAAAATGAGAAAAGTATTTAAAAAGTACATTAAATAGAATATTATCGGTTAAATAGGTAACTTAAATTTTGCCACGGTCTCCTTAATATTTTATACTATCGTTGTATAAGATATTAAGGAGGCTTTTTATGTTTTTATCGGAAGAGTTATTACAAGAAATTCATGAGCGTGCACCGCGTTATGACAAAGAGAATGCGTGGCCTGCGGAAGACTATGCAGCGCTAAAAGAGGCGGGATACTTGAAGGCGTTCGTGCCAAAAGAGTACGGCGGTTTCGGTTTGTCGCTCAAAGAGATTGCGCAAGAACAAACACGTCTTGCGATGGCGGCTCCAGGGACAGCGCTTGGGGTGAACATGCACCAAATTATTGTCGGCCTTGGCAAGCACATGGTTCGTTTTGGCAACAAGAAGGGAGAACAAATCCTTCGCGATGCTGCAGAAGGCAAGTTGTTGGCGTTTGGTATTTCTGAACCATCGAATGACCGCGTGTTATTCGGTTCGATTTCTGAGGCTCGTCCGGAAGAAAACGGCGCGTATCGTTTTTACGGCAAGAAAGTCTTCTTATCAATGGGGAAATATTGCGACAAGTTGGTTTCATTTGGGCAAGATAATACAGGCGAGTCACCACTATCAGTGTTTGCGTATTTAACACCAGACAAAGAAACATTCTTGGTGAAAGAAGACTGGGATACAATGGGCATGCGTGCGACGCAATCAAACAGCGTTGAGTTGAAAGGTATTTTCGCAGCAGAGGAGCAAATCTTAACGAAAGTGGCTCCTGGACCAAGCTTTGATCCAGTGGTATTCGGTATTTTCGCGTACTTCGAAATTTTACTAGCGGCAACGTACTTCGGTATCGGGAAACGTGCGCTAGAAATCGGAGTAGAAACGGTGAAAACTCGTCACTCTGTATCGAATGATGCGCCTTATGCTAACGACAAAAACATTCGCTGGAGAATTGCGGAAGCGGCGATTATGCTCGACGGCATTCAACCGCAAATTAACGAGTTGAGCGACACACTTGAATCAAGCACGGAATACAGCTTCATCTGGTTGCCTCGTTTATCTTCTATTAAGA
>JABZYY010000068.1 GCA_015264885.1 Streptococcus sp.
ATTTGAACTTTATCTTCTACTTTTTTGTATGGGGCAATTTGAACTTTATCTTCTACTTTAATCCATGGTGTTTCAAGAATTTTTGGAAGTTCTTTAAACTCCGGGACATTGATAACGTTCATGAGCGCTTCAAATCCGATTTCTCCAAAACCGAAATTTTCATGTCTATCTTTATGCGCTCCGACTGGATTTTTTGAATCATTTACATGGAGTACTTTAATGCGATCAAGACCGACTGTTTTATCAAAGTGAGTTAATACGCCTGATAAATCATGTTTAATATCGTACCCTGCATCGTGAACGTGACATGTATCAAACGTTACGGATAAATGTTCATTATACGTCACACCGTCGATAATACGCGCTAATTCTTCGAATGTACGAGCTAGCTCTGTCCCTTTACCTGCCATTGTTTCTAATGCGATTTGAACTTTTTGGTCTTTCGTTAAAACTTGGTTTAATCCGTAGATGATTTGATTTAAACCAACATCAATACCAGCTCCTACGTGAGAACCTGGATGAAGAACGACCTGAGTAGCGCCTACCGCTTCTGCACGTTTCAACTCTTCTTTTAAAAATTCGATTGCAAAATCAATATAGCCTTCTTTTGTAGTGTTGGCTAAGTTAATAATATAAGGCGCATGGACAACAACTTCTTCAATGCCATGTTCTTTCATGTACTGTTTCCCAGCTTCAACATTTAACTCTTCAATTGGTTTTCTTCTTGTGTTTTGCGGAGCACCTGTATAAACCATCATGACATTTGCGTTATAGCTTGCTGCTTCCTTTGCTGAATTCAAGAGCATTTCTTTTCCGCTCATCGAAACGTGAGACCCAATTAACATAATCATCCTCCAAATATTTCATTATTCTCTATTATTTTACTAAAATAATTCTTCTGCAATCAAGCTGTAAGCTATTTTTTATACACAAATAGCGCTTTTATTGGTATAATATGGAAGAAATATACAAATTAAAAGGAGCTCTTATGGATTCATTACTGAAATTCTTTAAGAAGAAAAATATACAGCAACTGCTGGGCTTTCTTGTTTCTCTTCTACTTCTGTGGATTATCGCCTATCCATTAGTAAGTGAAAGTTCAACAATAAAACCGCAAGCAAATACGCACCAAGCAAATACAGATACGAATAGTGGCAATACGGCTACTCAAACATCTACAGTAGTTAAAAATAAAATTGTAGAATTCGCAGTCAATACAAGCGATAAGGCGTTAAAGGTATACCATACGATGGACGCTAAAGGCATTCCAGTTGGGGAAATTACGAAAAACCAATACTTGCTGGCCTTGCATAAACTCGACAACGGTTGGATTCAAGTTCAATATGACGATCAAGTGGCCTATATCGAGGATAAAGATATCCTTCTTACTACAATGATGAAAGGATATGCTTCTGGCGGATTGAAATTACGCGAAACACAGGATGAAAATTCGAAAGTTCTCTTAACAATTCCTAACGGCGAACTCTTCTACCTCATTGAAGAATTGAACGATAAAGTCTTAAAAGTTCGTTACTTTGATAAAGAAGGTTATGTGGATAGCGACTCTACAAACTACGCGATTGAATTGATTCAAGAAATTCTCAACAAACAAGCTGGTCTTCCAACAACCATTGACTCTAACAAGATGTTTGTTACAAAACTAAAAGAAACACCTATTTACTCAGCTTCCAACGTCACTTCCGAATTAATCGGTACGGTAGATAAAGGAACACAATTTGTCTACGAAGACCGCGAAGGCGATTTCTATAAAGTATCTGTTGGTAATGGAAAATTCGGATATATTCCTTACTGGCTAGTGACTACAAACTTTGCCGGAATCGAAACGGACGAAACGATTCCTCAAGGGATTAAGAATGCAACAATTGTCATCGATCCTGGGCACGGTGGTGAAGATCCAGGTGCTGTTGTAAACTTCAGTGAAAAACACGAAGCAGACCATACATTAACAACTGCTCTACTTGTGAAGA
Source organism: Streptococcus sp. (assembly GCA_015264885.1). Taxonomy (GTDB): domain Bacteria; phylum Bacillota; class Bacilli; order Lactobacillales; family Aerococcaceae; genus Granulicatella. Next base: position 1,989 of record JABZYY010000068.1, read on the forward strand.
AAGAACTCGAAGCAATGGGAGCAAAAGTTATCTTAACTAGAACAAGCGACACTTCTGTTTCACTTGCTGAACGTGCTGAAATTAGCAATAAAAATAATGCAAATGCATTTATTAGTATTCACTTCGACTCTTCTGAAGATGATAGCGCAAGCGGAACAACAGCCTACTACTACAGTGATAAGAGCGAAAGTCTCAGTCAGACAGTGAATAAATACTTATCTCGAAATCTACCATTGAAAAACCAAGGAAGCAGATTCCAAAACTTCATGGTTCTTCGTGATAATGCTCGTCCATCGATTCTTTTAGAACTTGGATATTTAAATAACCAAGGCGATAACAAGGTGATTTCTTCTGAAGAATATCAACAAAACATCGCAAAAAGTATTGCAAACGCGCTTAAAGAATACTTCCAATAAAACAACAAAAAGCGATGCTACTCCAAACGGAATAGCATCGCTTCTTTTTATCTTAAAATAAATCGTCAATCTCTTGACTTGCTGTTTCTACTGGAGTTGTATAGTTTGCAGTAATTTCTTCAATCACTGTCCCCTCTACAGCCTCTTTAATTAACCCTTCCACATCAAGACGTGCTTCATATTGGCGAGCTTTTTCGAGTTTTGGTTTTGTCTTTGGACTAGGCGGCGCAAACACCGTACAACAATCCTCGAACGGTTGAATCGATAACTCGAATGTATCAATTTCTTCAGCTACTTTAATAATATCGAGTTTATCCATTGTAGCTACTGGACGAATAATCGGTGTATTTGTAACATCATTAATCGCCACCATGCTATCTAATGTTTGAGAAGCCACTTGCCCCACTGATTCCCCATTGGCAATCGCAAGAGCACGAGCATTCTCTCTAAGTTGATCCGTAATACGAAGCATGAAACGACGCATAATTGTCATTAAATATGCTTCCGGTATACTCTTCTTGATTTCCTCTTGAATTCTTGAAAAAGGTACCGTTAAGAATTGAATACTTCCTCCAAAACGAGCAATTTTAGCTGCTAAGAGTTTTGTTTTCTCTAGTGCTTGTGGACTCGTATACGGTGGGCTTGCAAAGTGCACGCATTGAATTTCCATTCCACGTTTCATCGCAAGATATCCGGCTACTGGTGAATCAATCCCACCAGATAGCATCAGCATCACACGACCACTTGTACCAACAGGAAGTCCCCCTGCTCCTTGGATTGTCTTCAGACTCACCATTAAGTGTTCACGGCGCACATCAATACGTACCGTAATATCTGGTTGTTTTAATTGAACCTTGATGTCTGGAAAAGCTTCTAGAACAGCATCCCCTAAAAACAAGTTGATTTGATTCGTATCCATCTCGAATGTATGATCCGAGCGTCTTGTCATAATCTTAAATGTTTTTCCTTCAAGGTCTTCTTGGCTTAATAAGTCGAGAACAACTTTTTTAGCCACTTCCATATCTTTTTCAACAATATATACTGGCGAAATAGATTGAATCCCAAAAATTGGTTTTACCTTTTCGATGACTGCTTCTTCAGGTGCTTCATGTAAATCTAAATACATAAAGTCATAATCAGGAATCACCTTTACCTGAGGAAAGTCTACTAAGGCTTTTTTTATATTTGACGCTAATTTTTGAGTGAACATTTTTTTGTTTCTACCCTTTGTAGAAAGTTCACCATAGCGAATCAAAATTCTAGTTTTCAACGATTTCCTCCTTTTATTTTAAAAACGAAAATTGTTTCATTAACTGATGCAGAACCTTGATAAACTGTTCTACTTCTTCTTTTGTATTGTCGTTTGAGAAGCTTACACGAACAGCTCCTGTCGCCCATTCAGTTGGCACATCCATCGCGTAAAGCGTACTAGATGAATCTGCTTTTTTACTTGAACAAGCTGAAGTCGTAGAAATATAAATGCCGTGATTTTCAAAAGCATGAACAACGACCTCTCCACGAACGCCTTTAATGGCAAAGCATAATACATGAGACGCTCCATCTTCAGGCGAGAAGATGCGAATTTCAGGTTTTGTTGCTAACTCTTTCCATAATTGACTACGAAGTTCTCCCGTAACTGACTCTTCTTCTAAAGCCATTCGCAGAGCTTTTGTTGTAGCTACAATTCCTGGAAGGTTTTCCGTTGTACTACGTTCCCCTTTTTCTTGTCCGCCACCTGTTAAGAGCGCTTGAATCTTACGTCCAAATTTCTTATACATAATCCCAACGCCTCGTGGTCCATGGAATTTATGCGCAGAAAGGCTCAATAAGTCAATACGCCCAATAGATAATAACTGGCTTGCGCGTTCTACTGCTTGCACACAGTCCACATGAAAATGAATCGATGGATATTCCTCTAGTACTTTGGCAATCTCAGCAATTGGTTGAACTGCTCCAACTTCATTATTAACAGCCATCACACTTACTAGAATCGTATCTTTACGAAGGCTCTCTTTTAATTGGTCTATACTTACAATCCCTTTAGAATCGACATCTAAGTACGTCACTTCAAACCCGAAGCGTTCTAATTGCTTACATGTCTGAATGACTGAAGGATGTTCAATCTTTGTCGTAATGATATGCTTCCCAAATACAGATTTTTCTAGAGCTGTTCCTTTAATCGCCCAGTTATTCGATTCAGTTCCGCCTGAGGTGAAGAAAATCTCCTCAGGTTGAACTGATAATAAACTAGCTACTTGTGCTCTAGCTTTGGTCAACACTTGGTAAGCATCGACTCCTAATTGGTGTAAGCTCGATGGATTTCCGAAGAACTTTTGGCTAACTTGAACATAGCTCGTTAATGCATCATCATAAATTTTCGTTGTTGCTGCATTATCAAAATAAATCATTCTACTTTCCTTTCAAACTCCATTAGTTTGCAACGATGTTTACTAAACGTCCTGGAACGGCAATCACCTTACGGATTGTTTTTCCTTCGATGGCAGATTTCACTGATTCATGGTCTTTGGCAAGTGCCTCAAGAGCTGCAGCATCTGCGTCGGTTGGAACCATTACGCGTGCTTTAATCTTACCATTCACTTGGAAAATGACTTCAACTTCATCTTCGACTAATTTAGATTCATCGTAAGTTGGCCATGGTTCATAACTGATTGATTCTGTAAATCCAAATTTACTCCAGATTTCTTCAGCCATATGTGGTGCTAATGGCGCAATCAATTGTACAAGACCTTTCATGTAATCGAATGGCAATGCGTCTGCTTTATAAGCTTCGTTGACAAAAATCATCATTTGAGAAATTGCAGTGTTGAAATGCAACTCTTCGAAGTCTTCTGTCACTTTCTTCACTGTTTGATGGTACACTTTATCCAATTTACCATCGTTTAGTTTTGTGATACGGTCACGCATCTTACCATTATCATCAATCATCAATCTCCAGAAGCGATCTAGGAACTTACGGCTACCTTCAAGTCCTTTTTCACTCCAAGCAATCGATGCGTCAAGAGGTCCCATGAACATTTCATAGACACGTAATGTATCCGCACCATATTCACGAACAACATCATCAGGGTTTACAACGTTCCCTTTAGATTTAGACATTTTCTCATTACCTTCACCGAGAATCATCCCTTGGTTAAATAATTTTTGGAATGGTTCTTTGTTTGGAACAACGCCTAAATCGTATAACACTTTATACCAGAAACGAGCATATAGTAAGTGTAGAACGGCATGCTCCGCACCACCAATATATAAATCAACTGGTAACCATTGTTTTACTTTCTCTGGATCTACAATTTTTTCTTTATTATGAGGATCGATGTAACGTACAAAGTACCATGAGCTTCCTGCCCATTGTGGCATTGTATTTGTTTCACGACGACCTTTCTTACCTGTTACAGGATCCGTTACATACAGCCATTCTTCAATTGCCGCAAGTGGTGATTCACCTGTACCAC
>JABZYY010000069.1:0-465 GCA_015264885.1 Streptococcus sp.
ACCATGGTCATGCCTCCTGCTGCAAGTTCCTTCATTACGTTTAGTACTTCTCCGACCATTTCTGGGTCCAAGGCTGCCGTTGGCTCATCGAACAAGAGCACATCGGGTTCCATCGCAAGTGAACGTGCAATCGCGATTCTTTGTTTTTGTCCCCCTGATAGTGAGTTTGGATAGCCATCCGCTTTATCGGCTAATCCCATTTTCTCTAGAAGTGCGTGTGCTTTTTGTTCTGCAACAGCCTTGTCGATTTTCTTCAATTGAATTGGTCCAATCGTGATATTTTCTAACACGGTTAAATGCGGGAATAAATTGAAGTGTTGGAACACCATGCCTAAATGTTGACGCACGCTGTCGAGGTCCACTCCTTTTTCATTGATGCATTGGTCTTTGAAGAACACCTTTCCGCTTGTGGGCTCTTCTAATAAGTTTAGGCAACGTAAGAAAGTTGATTTTCCTGATCCAGAA
>JABZYY010000069.1:475-5838 GCA_015264885.1 Streptococcus sp.
CCCGATCCAGAAGGCCCGATAATCACGAGCACTTCTCCTTGTTCAATATGAGTGGAAATTCCGTTTAAGACTTGCTTGTCGCCGTATTGTTTTTTAATCTCTTCTGTTCTAATCACTGGCTTGTAACTTCCTTTCTAGTTTGTCCATAAAGAATGCAATCGTCGTAGTCATGACGAAGTATAAGAACGCCGTCATTAACAGTGGAATAAATACGGTAAAGGTTGCCCCACGAACCGTATCCGAGCTGTACATTAAATCGTGAATACCTATTAAAGAGACGATGGATGTTTCTTTAATTAAGGTCGCAAATTCATTCCCGATGGCTGGTAAAATATTTTTCATCGCTTGTGGCAAGATAATTTGACGCATCGCCATTCGTTTCGGCATCCCCATTGAACGAGCGGCTTCCATTTGCCCTTTATCCACCGATTGAATCCCACTACGGATGATTTCAGCGATATAAGCTGTCGTATTAACGGACACGGCAATGACTCCTGAAACAAAATCGTTTAAATCAAGAACGGTCGCGAGTCCAAAATACACTAAGTACAATTGCACAAGAAGTGGCGTTCCACGAATAATGTCGATATAGACCTTCGCTGCTTTTGACAAAAACTTGTTCTGGCTAAGTCTTGCGAGTGCCATTAACGTTCCACACCCAACCCCGACAATTACAGAGAAGAATGATAGTAACACGGTTGTCGTTGCCCCTTCGAGAAACAGAGGCCAATATTTAATGATTAATTCCATTCTTTTTCCTTCTTTCTATTCTGACATTAAATTCGTATTGCGAATAATCGATTCTTTTAGTTTCCCTGAAGACTCTAACTGATCGAGCACCTCTTGTACTTTTTGTACAAACACTTCATTGCCTTTTTGCGCCACGGCTGCAGTTCCGGCATCTTCACTTGGGATTTCTACCGAAGCAACGGTGATGTCATTATTCGCCTTTACGAATTCATCCGCTGCAATGTTATCCATAATCACTGCATCGAGTTTTCCTTGTTGCAAGGCTAAAATCAAGGTTGGATTTTTCGGTTGTGACGTAAGTGTTGCACCTGTCAATGTGTCTTTTACAATTCCTTCTTGAGAGGTTCCTTTTTGCGCTCCGACATTTGCCCCATTGAAGCTATCTAGCGACGTGAACTTACCGGCATCCGTCTTCTTCACGACCGCTACCATATGTGAATCGTAGTAAATATTCGTGAATGCTACTTCCTTACTACGCTCTTCGGTTGGGGTAATCCCTGCTAACACGAGGTCTACTTTTCCAGACTTCATCGCAGCAATCAAGAAGTTAAATTCCATCTCTCGAATCTCTACTTCTACCCCAAGCGCTTCACCAATGGCATTGGCGATATCAATATCGATTCCGACAACAGAGTCTTTACCGTCATTAATATAATGCCATTCAAACGGCGGATAGTCCGCTGTCGTTCCGATGACGATTTTTTGCTTTTTGTAAATACGGTCTAAAACCGCTGACCCTGTACTATTTTCTGTTGTTACTTGATTCGTACATGCTGCTAAGATGCCGACAAGCACGATGAGCATCGCTATAATTTTCTTCATTTGAAACCTCCTTGTAAAATAAAAACGCCCCTTATGCAAAAAGCATAAGAGACGATGTCTGTCGTGGTACCACTCTATTTTGACGGGGAATTGCTTCCCGATCCTTTTCCTTGTTAACGCAGATTTCTGCGAAGATGGCTACTCGATTTCCCCATCTTTTCTACAAAGTGCGCTTCCAGAAATTCTTATCCAATGAGCTTCCACTCTACCTCATCTCGCTTGCGACTCCAAAATTCTGTACTCTCTTTGTCAATGAATTTATGTTCTTAAGTTGTTTTGTATTTTAGACCCATTCTTTTCGATTGTCAACTGGTGAGAGTAAATTTGCATAAAAAAAGATAAACCCTACGGATTCATCTTTTCCATTTTGTCTTGAAGATACCAACCAACTGCCCATCCTACAACAAGAAGGTAATTTTCAATGGCTCCAACGAGATTCACTGAAGAAGCCTGAGCTAAATACGTTAACAGATGATTGGTTCCAATGCCAATTCCTCCAACCATCAGTGCCGCTAACACCACTCGCAAATAAAACCAATCATACTTCACATTTACAGCAATCAAAATCATTAGAACGGCTAGATTCCAAAATCCGATTTCCCTTTGCCAACCGACTGCAACTCCGTATCCCGAGTGTGAACCCATCACCTCTGGAAAGAAAATTTGGAAAATCATTGCTCCTGTCATCGCAATGATTAATACGATAAACATCACTTTTAAAAATTTATTCATTCTTCTTCACCTCGCTGTTTGTTATTCTCATTCAAAACTCAAAACAAAAGAGCTCCCGGTTTCCCCTGGAGCTCCTAATTCTTATTTGCTTAAACCTTCAATGATTTTATCTAGGTTCCATTTCATCATGCTGTAGTAGCTGTCGCCATCTTTTCCTGCTTCTGCAATAGAGTCAGTGAAGATTGTTGAGAAGATTGGTTTGCCTGTTTCTTGAGAAACAGTCTTCATTGGACGATCATCCACACTACTTTCTACGAATAATGATGGAACTTTTGATTCACGTAATTGACGAACCAATTTTGTGATTTGTTCTGGAGTTCCTTCTTCTTCTGTGTTGATTTCCCAAATGTACGCTGATTTAATATCGTACGCTTTAGAGAAGTACTTGAAGCAGCCTTCACTTGTTACGATTAAACGTTTTTCTTCAGGAATTTTCGCGATACGTTGTTTAGCATCTTTATCTAACGCTTCAAGTTTTTCAACATAAGCTGCTAGATTCTTTTCGTATGTTTCTTTGTTCTTTGGATCTTTTGCGATTAATTGTTTCGCGATGTTCTTTGCATAAATAACTCCGTTTTCGATGTTCAACCATGCATGAGGGTCTTCTTTTCCAGCTTCGTTTTGGCCTTCTAAGTAAATCACTTCAACGCCATCACTCACTGCAAAGTAGTCTTTATTGGCTTCTTTCTTGGCATTATTCACCATCTTCGTGAACCAAGCATTCCCACCGTTTTCTAAGTTGATTCCATTATAGAAAATCAAGTCTGCTTTTTGAACTTTTTGAACATCTTCTGGTAATGGTTCATACTCGTGTGGGTCTTGTCCTACTGGAACAATACTATGTAAGTTCACTAAATCACCGGCGATATTTTTTGTCATATCATAAATAATAGAGTTGGTTGTCACCACATTGATTTTTTCAGTATCTGCCTTTGAACTAGTATCTTTACTTGTATCTTTACTTGTAGCACATCCTGCAATTCCTAATACCACAAGAGCGGCTACTAAAAGTTTCTTCATGCTATTCATGAGATTTCCTTCTTTCTCTTTGTTTTGGTGAAACGATAAAACTTACGACAAAAAGTGCTGCTGCTGTTAATACGATGGTTGATCCAATAGCGATGTTAAACGTATATCCAATATACAATCCTAATACTGATGACAATGAGCCAAACGTTGCGGCTAAAACGAGCATTGTTTTAAGACGGTTTGAATATAAATACGCTGTTGCTGCAGGTGTGATTAGAAGTGCTACAATCATAACTGTCCCTACACTTTGCATCGCTGTAATCGATACAAGCGCTAAGAGGAACATCAATAAGTAGTGGTAAAATTGTACATTCATCCCTGCAGATTGTGCGAAGACTGGGTCGAAACTCGTTACTTGTAATTCTTTAAAATACGCTAAAATAACGACGACTACAATCACGCTCACCACCAATGTAATGAGTAAATCAATATCTTGTACGGCTAAAATATTCCCGAATAAAATATGGAATAAGTCTGTTGAACTCTTCGCCACACTAATCAAAATAACTCCCAATGCCAAAAACGAACTAAAGGTAATCCCGATAGCAGTATCGCCTTTGATAGTACTATTTTGATTCACAAATGCAATAAGGAACGATGCTAATAACCCGAACACGAGGGCTCCAATAAAGAAGTTAATGCCTAAAATAAACGACAACGCTACACCCGGTAATACCGCGTGAGAGATAGCGTCCCCCATTAATGACATCCCTCTTAGAATGATGAAGCATCCTAAAATTCCGGCAACCGCACCAATCACGACTGCTGAAACAAGCGCATTTTGTAGGAAATGGAATTCCATTAACCCTTCAATGAAATTATGCATGTTGCTCACCTCCTTGTGGAATATAAACACTTCCGCCGTATACATCATCTAAGTACTTCTTAATGAATACGTCTTCTGTTTTTCCAGAGGCTACAATCGCGTGTTTGACAAGAATCACATGGTCAAAGTATTCTTTCACCTTCGATAAGTCATGGTTGACCATTAAAATAGTCTTCCCTTCCTCTTTCCATTTACGGAGAATTGTCATAATGACTTTCTCACTAAGCATATCAATCCCTACAAATGGTTCATCAAGGAAAATATATTGTGCTTCTTGAACCATGCAACGTGCTAATAGTACACGTTGGAATTGACCACCAGAAAGAGCGCCGATTTGGCGAGATGCTAAATCAGTTAATCCAACTTCTTCAATGGCTGCATCGACTTTTTCCCAATCTTCTTTCGTCAAACGTTGCAATGGTTTCTTTTTAACAGTTCTTCCTAAAGCAACGCACTCACGAATGGTGATTGGAAATGTAAAGTCAATGTGGCTTTTTTGTTCGACATAGGCGATTTTCTGTAATACTTTTTTTGTGGGTTCTCCATCAATCAGAATTTCTCCTGATGATTGAATAAGTCCTAATATTGCTTTTAATAATGTTGATTTACCTGCACCATTGGGCCCAATAATCCCAGTAATGGTTGGTCCTTCAATGGTTGCATTACAATCTTTTAAAACATGTGGTTGCATCGCATACGATACTCCAACATTTTTAATCGTAATCAATGAATTCACCCTTTCAAATTATGTAGACTCTACAATTGTTAGGTTACCCTAAAAAACGTCATTAGTCAAGTACTTTTTTAGGTTTCCCAAAAATTTTCAGAAAAAATTTTGAAAGCTAGATATTAACATATTTGTTAATTAACATAACTGTTAATTTTCACTCCTTTTGAAGACAAAAAAAGACGCCTTCCGTTACCCGCAAGACGCCTTGTCTATTTCTTTATTTTGTTAATAACGCTGCAGCTGCTTCATCACAAATAACAGTTACTTTTGGATGTTTTTGTAGGATACTTGCTGGAACTTCCTCTGTGATTGGTCCTTCCACTAATCCTTTAATCGCATGGATTTTCTTAGGTCCGAATGCAATTAACACGATTTCTTTAGCATCCATGATGGATTGTAATCCCATTGAATAAGCGTAGCGTGGCACATCTTCTTCTTTTTCGAAGAAGCGTTTGTTCGCTTCAATGGTTGATT
>JABZYY010000006.1 GCA_015264885.1 Streptococcus sp.
CCAGGGGTAGCGCGTCTAGGCGGAACTGGTACGGTAGAAATGCAAGCGGCGGACCCAAGTGGTGTTGCGATTGCTAAAGAATTAGTAGAAGTGATGGACAAAGCAGGCTTGAACGCAAGCTACAGCGAAGACGTTCATTTCTCAATATGGCGTAAGGCGTGCGTGAACGGTACGATGAACGCGACATGTGCCATCTTAGATGCAAACATCGGTGAAGTATTCGATACTTCAACTGCCGAAGCTATCGTAACGCAAATTATCAGTGAATTCGTTGCCGTTGCGGAAAAAGAAGGCGTGCATTTGGATCCAGCTGCAATGAAAGATTATGTGTATACTGCTTCTAATAAAGTTCGCGGACACTATCCTTCAATGCACCAAGACTTAATTCAAAACCACCGCTTTACTGAAGTGGACTTCTTGAACGGCTTTGTGGCTAGAAAAGGGAAGGAATACGGTATTCCGACACCGTACTGTCAATTGATTACAGAGCTTATCCACGCAAAAGAAGATATTCTAAAAGTTAAATAATAGAAAAACAAATGAAAGAATCAGTTTGTTATTGAAAGAGTCATAGTGGGCACCGGCCAGGGCCTCCCGTTCTTTCAATCAACTGATTCTTTTTTTGCATCAACTTACAGTAAGAAAAAGAACACGCAAAAATGAGTGAGGACAAGCCTGCGCTCCTTTTTGCGTTTAGCGTTTGCGGTAAATTTAGGGAGATTTATAGGAATTTTTCAACGATAATACGCACTGCTTCGAATGCGTTTTGAGATGCTTTTTCGAGTGTTTCCTCGAAGGTATCAGGGGCATCTCCACCCACATGGTCGCTCACACCACGCACGTTTAGTACGGGAATGTTATAGAAGCTAGCCACTTGTGCAATAGGAGCGGCCTCCATATCACTTGCGACGATGTCTGGTAATTTTTCGCGAATCGTAGTAACGGCATCTACCGAACTCATAAACGAGTCACTTGTTGCGATAAAGCCAGTTTGGATGTTAAATCCACTTACTTTTTCGCGCAGAAGTTCGACAATTTTTCCGTGTAAATAATCATCTACAGGATAGTCGGCTGGCATCTGAGGGACTTGTCCCCAGGCGTAGTCGAAGCCAGTCGCATCCACGTCGCTATAGGCGAATTTTGTAGAAACAATGACATCGGCCAAGTCGAATGCGGGATTAAAGCTTCCTGTTGTCCCGGTATTAATAATGAGGTCAGGATGAATTTTGTCGCATAACCATGCAGCAGCGGCAGCGGCATTGGCTTTTCCGATACCTGACTGTACAAGATATAAGTTCTCATGTACTTCTAGGAGTCGGATAGGACCTTTTTCAAAGACTACTTTTCCGGGTGCGAAATGCTCTTCAAATGGATGCAACTCTTCTTTCATCGCTGCAACGATAGCAATCTTCATGAATTATTTACCCCACACTTCAGAAACAGGTTTCTTCACTTCCACTTTTGTTCCTGCGAATTGTTCAGAAATGTATTTTTGGATTTCTGGGTCGTGGTAAAGTTCAACTAATTTTTTGTATTCTTCTTTGTTGGCATTTTCTTCTTTCACGGCAATCACGTTAATGCTTGTGATTGTAGAAGCGTCTGCTTTTTCATAGAAGAGTGAGTCTTTCAATACGTTTAAACCACCTTCAAGGGCGATTGTGTTTCCGATTGCGATTAAATCAGTGTCGTCTAATACACGTACGCTTGTAGTGTCATCAATCAGTAGGAATTCAAGATTTTTCTTGTTTTCTACGATGTCGCTAGGAGTACCAGTGCCATCTTTGAAGTCACTTGGTAATTTAATTAAACCAGCGCTTTCTAATAAGCGTAGCGCACGAGTAGTGTTATATGGGTTATCAGGAATTGCCACTTTTGCACCGTTTGGTAGGTCGTTTAATGATTTTACCTTTTTAGAGTAAAGCCCCATTGGTTCAATATACGTAGTGCCAACTGGAACGAGTTTGTTTGAGTTGGCTTCGTTAAATCCTTGTAAGTAGCCAATGGATTGGAATGCGTTGGCATCCACAGTTCCATCTGCCACGCTTTCGTTCAATGGCACGCCGCCGTTAATTTCTTGGACTTCGATTTTTAGGCCTGCTTTTTTCGCTTGTTCAGACTCAGCGATGTATCTCCAGATGTCTGCATCAGAGCCGACAGAAGCGATTTTGACTGTTTTCAGTTCTGAACCTGAAGATTGAGCGTTTGATGAGCTAGCAGAACTTGAAGCATTGTTGCCGCAAGCACCTAAGACGAATGCAGCAGATAGGGCGATAAGAGATTTAGCGATAGTTTTTAATTTCATATAGGGGGTTCCTCCAGTCTAGGTGTCTACTGTTTCTTACTGAATCAGCGTGTCGTTAAATCACTTTACGCTCGAATGGGTCGATGCTGATGCCTTGTTCTAAAACTTGTTTAGCATATTCTTTCGCACCGAATAATGAGTGGTCGCGGTAGTTTCCGCATTGTACGGCAGAGACGCCTTGAATATCTTCGAATTGAATCTTTTCGACGATTTCTTCAAGTGTTGATTTCAATGCGCGTGCGATATCTTCAGGAGAACGTTCTTCCCAAAGGATTAAATGGAAACCAGTACGGCATCCAAATGGAGAGATGTCGATGATTCCTTCCAAGCGGTCACGTAATAGGTCTGCTAATAAGTGCTCGAATGTATGAACGACACCTGTTGGCATTTCTTGTTTATTTGGTTGTAAGAATCGGATGTCAAAGTTTGAGATGACGTCGCCTTTCTTACCATGTTCGTTTGCGATTAAGCGAACGTAAGGTGCAATCACCTTGTTATGGTCTAGTGTAAAGCTTTCTACTTCAGCCATGTTGATTTCCTCCTAAGTTGTTTTGATGAAACGAAAATAAAAAAGCCCGCACTTCTAGCGCTTGCTAAAAGGACGAGTTGCAGTCGTGGTACCACCTTTGTTCGTCTTCGGGGGAGAAGACCTTTTCCGTCTAGACGGATGGTTGATAACGGGAGTACCCGGATTGTCTTAAAGTTTCGGACAAGCTGCTCAAAGATCATGTTCAAAAATAACGACTTGCTTACTCGCACCAACCGTAAGCTCTCTATGAAGTTTTATTTTTTACTCTTCTTTTCATTGCGTTTCGATATGTTATAAAAACAGGATACTGGTATCTGGGTGAAAAGTCAATGTGAAAAACATACTTTTTGGTATATTTATTATTTATAGTTCGCTATTCTTAATTTTTATAACGAAAAACTAGATTTAAAAATTGTTTTGTTCGTGTTTTGGTTGAGTTTGGTTGGCGTGCTGTCAATTTTATTAATTTTTACGCAAAAAAAATCTCTAGATTGGAAAGATTATAGAATAGAGTGAAAAGTTTCACGCTATACAGTATAATGAAGCTATCTATAAAACAATGAAGGGTGACAACAATGACATTATTAGATGTACAACACGTACAAAAAGTTTATCAAACACGTTTTGGAGCCGCTGAAGTGACTGCGTTAAAAGACATTAACTTCTCAGTAGAAGAAGGCGAATATGTGGCAGTCATGGGGGAATCTGGTTCTGGTAAAACAACGCTATTAAATATTTTAGCGACACTAGACCGTCCAACAGATGGAACTGTGCTTCTAAACGGGGAAGACATCCAAAAGATTTCTGATAAAGTATTAACGGAATTCCGTCGTGACCACTTAGGGTTCGTATTCCAAGACTTCAACTTATTAGAAACATTATCCGTGTATGACAATATGGTATTGCCACTTGTGTTAGCACGTCGTCCAATCGACGAAATGGAAAAGAAAGTTCAACCAATCGCTGAAATGCTAGGCATCGAGGACTTATTGAAGAAATATCCATATGAATTATCTGGAGGTCAACAACAACGTGTGGCAATCGGCCGTGCGATGATTACAGACCCAAGCTTACTGTTAGCCGATGAACCAACAGGGGCGTTGGACTCAAAATCAGCCAGCAATACATTAGACTTATTCGATAAAATCAATCAAAACGGACAAACGATTTTAATGGTAACACACAGTACAGTTGCCGCAAGTCGTGCCAAACGCGTTCTTTTCATTAAAGACGGTTTAATTTACAACCAATTGTACCGTGAAGGAAGAACGGACCAACAAATGTTTGAATTAATCTCAGAAACATTAACTGCGATGGCAAACAGAGGTGAGGAACATGTTTAATCTACTGCGTTCCATGGCGATTACGAACTTACGTAAGAACCGTGCTCTCTATGTACCATTTGCACTCGCAACCGTGATGGTAACGGTGGTGCTATATGTAACGAACGCCCTTGCTGCAACGCCGGAGTTCGCTCATCTAGAAGGTGGGTCAGCGATGGCCAAGACTCTTGGGTTTGGTTTCGTCATCGTTCAAATCGTATCACTCGTCGTTATTTTGTATGCGAATGCCTTCGTAATGAAAAACCGTGCTAAAGAATTCGGTTTATACGGGATTCTCGGTCTTGACCGTAAGAATATTCAATTGCTCAGCTTGATTGAGTTAGTTGTCTTTGCCGCTTTAAGCATCGGTCTAGGGTTAATCCTTGGTGTGATTTTCCATGCGGCATCATTTGCGATTCTATTGAAACTCATTCAATACGATATCGGTATTAAATATTCGTTCCAATTCGGAAGTATTATTGCCGTTCTGTTAACGATGGTGGCCATCTTCGTTCTTGTGTTCTTTTTAAATGCAGCGAAGATTTACATGAGCCGTCCGCTTGAGTTATTAAAAGAAAAGAAAAAAGGGGAGAAGAAAGGCCGCGCCGTTACGGTTCGTGCCATTATCGGTCTAGGACTTCTAGGGTATGCATACTATATGTCTCAATCCATCGAGTCTCCGGTTAAAGCTCTTTTATACTTCTTCTTAGCCGTATTATTAGTAGTGATTGCGACTTATATTTTATTCGACGCGGGTTCGATTGCGCTTCTATCCATCTTGCAAAAGAATAAGAAGTTATTCTATAAACCAACGAACTTTATTTCGATTTCAAACTTGCAATTCCGTATGCGTAAAAATGCTGCCGGACTTGCCAGCGTGTGTATCCTTTCTACAATGGTACTTGTTACAATGGCGACAACCGTAGCGCTTCAACGTGGGACAACAGCCAGACTCGATAGCAACTATCCAACAGATTACTCTGCTGTTGCTTACTTTGTTTTAGAAAAGGATATGGATCAATATCCTCCAATCGTTCAAAAGATTAAGGAACAAACGAAAGGTCAATTGAAAGACGAGAAGACATTCTTAAACGTGCTTCGTTTCGGTCAACGTACGGAGAATGGATTCGACTTTGCGAATGTGAACTCAGGAGATAGTCCTGCAGCGATGTTCACCCTTGTTTCAGTGGACCAATATAATAAGATGTTTGGGACGAACTACACGGTTGGCGAAAAGGAAATGATTGTCGGCCACATTAAAGGGGACGTTAAACAAATTTCAGAAGTAAAGACGTATTCGGTTGTGTATAATGCGACGATTACAGTCAAAGAGATGATTGATGGGACTCCATACGCGAAAGTGATGCCACAACTACCATATGTGGCAGACAATCAGTATGTAGGGATTGTAAAAGATCCAATGCCATACTTAAACCCAGTGGCTGGCCAAGCAATGTATTACTTTACTTGGAATACCAATACACCATTTGAGTTACGTGACGCTGAATGGGCTGCGTATAAGAATGTGAAGAGTCAATACAAGGCAGATGCCATGGCGTTAAGCAGTAAGAATGAAGAGGCTAAAACGCTCTATGCCTTCATGGGTAGCTTGCTCTTAGTAGGGGCACTTCTTTCAATCGCATTCTTCATTGGTGCAGTTCTTGTCATTTACTATAAACAAATTTCTGAAGGGTACGAAGACCGTGACCGTTTCGTTATCTTACAAAAACTCGGTATCGATCAAAAGACAATCAAGAAATCGATCAACCGTCAAGTGTTAATTGTATTCTTCTTACCGCTTGTCACAGCGTTTATCCATACCACATTTGCCTTCAAGATGTATCGTAAGATTATCGAGCTCTTCGGGGTTGACGGCAGCGTGACATTAAACGCGACAGTTGTGATTGGTGCGATTTTCGTAGTCGTCTATCTCATCGTGTATCAAATCACTTCACGTAGTTACTACAGAATTATTAAACGTTAATCAATTCCAACTCCAAAAGAGGTTTCCGTGCGAAGCCTCTTTTTTTTGTGCTTTTTTCCAAAGTGACAAAAATGTAAGAAATGGGGATAAAATGATAGGATAGTGTCATGATTTCCCTTTATGAGTGGACTATACTAAGGTCAACAAATGAAAGTAAAGGGTGAAAACAATGACATTATTAGATGTACAACATTTACAAAAGAAATATCAAACACGCTTTGGAGCTGCTGAAGTGACGGCACTCAAAGACATCAGCTTCTCGGTTGAAGAAGGCGAATACGTAGCCGTGATGGGGGAATCGGGTTCAGGGAAAACAACGCTCTTAAATATTTTAGCGACACTCGACCGTCCAACTGCTGGGTCCGTCTTTTTAAACGGAGAAAATATTCAAAATATCTCTTCTAAAGTTCTTACGGAATTCCGCCGCGACCACTTAGGGTTCGTGTTCCAAGACTTCAACCTATTAGAAACTTTATCGGTCTATGATAATATGGTGTTGCCGCTCGTACTCGCTCGTCGTCCGATTTCAGAAATGAAGCAAAAGATTGAGCCGATTGCGCAAATGCTAGGAATCAAAGACTTACTGAAGAAATATCCTTATGAACTATCAGGTGGGCAACAACAACGTGTGGCGATTGGCCGTGCGATGATTACAGACCCAAGCTTGCTCTTAGCCGATGAACCAACAGGGGCGTTGGACTCAAAATCAGCTAGTAATACATTAGACTTATTCGATAAAATCAATCAAAACGGGCAAACGATTTTAATGGTAACGCACAGTACGGTTGCTGCAAGTCGTGCCAAAAGGGTTCTTTTCATTAAAGACGGCTTGATTTATAATCAATTGTACCGTGAAGGAAGAAGTGATCAACAAATGTTCGAGTTGATTTCAGAAACATTAACTGCGATGGCAAATAGAGGTGAAATCCATGTTTAAACTCATTTTTTCGATGGCGACATCGAATCTAAAAAAGAATCATTCATTATATTTGCCGTATGCACTGACGACGATTATGGTGACGATGATTCTCTATATCACGCACGCCTTATCTGCGATGCCTGAGCTTTCCACTCTTCGCGGAGGGGGAGCGATTGCACAAACATTGGGCTTCGGGGTTATCGTGGTTCAGCTCGTAGCGCTCTTAACGATTCTTTATGCGAATGCCTTCGTGACGAAAAATCGATTAAAAGAATACGGCCTATATAGCATTCTTGGGCTCGACCGAAAAAACATTCAATTGTTGAGTTTCATTGAATTGCTTCTATTCTCAGTGGTCAGCGTGGGGCTAGGGATTGTGCTTGGAATCGTGTTCCACCGCTTCTCGTTTGCCGTGTTATTGAAGCTTATTCGAATTCCAATCGGCATCGAGTATTCGATGCAACTCGGTAGCGTCGGTTTTGTACTGATTTCAATGGCGTTTATTTTCGGAGTTGTCTTCTTCTTAAATGCGACAAAGATGTATATGAGCCGTCCGTTAGAAATGCTTTCTGAAAAGAAAAAAGGAGAAACGAAGGGGCGCTTTATCCTTCTTCGTGCACTCATTGGTGCAGGGCTTCTCGGGGGCGCGTATTATATGTCGCAAACGATTGAAGCACCTGTTGCAGCGCTATATTCCTTCTTTGTTGCGGTCCTATTAGTTATTTTAGCGACATATATTTTATTTGATGCGGGTTCCATTGTGCTTCTTTCTCTTTTACAAAAGAACAAAAAACTCTTTTACCAACCAACGAATTTTATTTCGATTTCTAATTTAAAATTCCGTATGCGTAAAAATGCTGCGGGACTTGCAAGTATTTGTATTTTATCAACGATGGTACTTGTCACATTAGCTACGACGGTAGCTTTGCAAACAGGGACAGCCGATTTATTAAAGAAAAGCTATCCAACAGATTATTCGGCAACAGCATTCGTCGAAGACACCTCTACGATTCCTCAACTTTCAGAACAAATTAGTAAGATGAAGGCGCAATCGAAGGGCACCATTACCAATGAAATGAATTACCTTAGCGTGCTTCGTGCTGCAAAAAGTATGGAGGGCGGAGTGGACATCGAGGGAGTCTATCCAGGAGATAGCCCAGCTGCGTTTATTACTTTCCTCTCCGCGGATGATTACAATCGCATCTTTGGAACGAACTATCATCCAAATGACAACGAAGCCGTTCTAGGACTGGTTAAAGGAGACGACAAAAATGTTTCGGCAATCCGTGTGAACGGACAATTAACGCTTCAAGTCAAAGAGATGATGGCTACTAGCGACTTTAAAGAAAAATTGCCACAATTGCCATATGTTGCAGATAACGTTTATGTAGCCGTTGTAAAGGATCCAACAAAGATGATCGACGGTAAACTTGGCCGTGGATTCTATTATGCATTGTGGAATACATCGACAGATACATCGGCTAAAACAGAAGAGTTTGAGGCCTACGCCAACGTGATTGAAGCAAGCAAGGACGATTCCATCACGGTTGGAAGTAGAGAGGATGCGGCCAAAGACATCTACGGATTTATGGGAAGTTTACTCTTTGTAGGGGCACTTCTTTCCGTTGCGTTCTTCATCGGCGCAGTCCTTGTCATTTACTACAAACAAATTTCTGAAGGGTACGAAGACCGTGATCGCTTTGTGATTCTACAAAAACTCGGTATCGACCAAAAGACCATCAAGAAATCCATCAACCGTCAAGTGCTAATCGTATTCTTCTTGCCGCTTGTCACAGCGTTTATCCATACAGCGTTTGCCTTCAAGATGTATCGTAAAATCATTCAGCTCTTTGGGGTTGACGGTAACGTAACGCTAAACGCGACAATTGTGATTGGAGCTATCTTCGTTGTGGTGTATCTCATCGTGTACCAAATCACGTCACGTAGCTACTATAAAATTATTAAACGTTAATAGATTTTGTTCACAAACCATGAAGTGTTTTAGTAGGAAACCCTACTTTAAAAAGGTTTGTATAAGTTCGAAAATTCGTAAAAAGGGCGAGGTTTTCTCGCCCTTTTTTTGTGCTCAGAAACGGGATAACTGTCCACAATAAAAAGCTTTCATAATTTTTACTTTTTCAGTTTTCAGTTTCTAAAAAACATGGTAGAATAGAATGTATTGAAGTAAAAGAAACTGGAGGATTCGTCATGATCGATGTTATTGACTTAAACAAAGTATTCGATAACGGCTTTGAAGCATTAAAGTCAGTAAATTTCTCAATTGAACAAGGGGACTTAGTTTGTTTACTAGGACCTAGTGGTTGTGGGAAATCAACAATTTTAAATTTAATCGCAGGATTATTAACACCAACAGGAGGAGACATCCAATTTAAAGGAAATTCAGTTGTTACGACAGAACCTAAAGACCGTAACATCGGATTCGTATTCCAAAACTATGCGTTATATCCGCATATGACAGTGTTAGAGAACATCATGTTCCCACTGACAGTTGGTAAAAACAAAATCTCTAAAGAAGAAGCTCAAAAGATTGCAGAAGAATATATGCAATTAACAAACATTGAAGAGCTTGCAGGTAAAAAACCTGGTACTTTATCAGGGGGACAACAACAACGTGTGGCTATCACTCGTGCGCTTGTTCAAAAACCTGAAGTGCTTCTACTTGATGAACCATTAAGTAACTTGGATGCTCGTTTACGTTTGAAAATCCGTGAAGAAATCCGTCGTCTTGTAAAAGAAGTGGGAATCACAACAATCTTCGTAACGCACGACCAAGAGGAAGCTTTATCAATCTCAGATAAAATCATTCTTTTAAACGAAGGGTACATTCAACAACATGATGACCCACAAAACTTATACCTAGAACCAAGTAACTTATTCGTTGCGAAATTCATCGGTAACCCAATCATCAACATTACAGAAGTGGAAATTAAAGACGGCGTGATTACTCACCCTGCATTCAACTTACCAACTTCTGAATTATCACAAGACCGCAAACGCCAAGAATTAGCTGATGGTCACTACTACTTAGGAATGCGTCCTGAAGACGTGGTTCCAGTAGCTGAAGGTGAACAAGGCCTATTCTCAACAACAATCAGCGGCGTAGAATTAATCGGACGTGAACGTATTCTTCACTTCCCATTAGGCGAACAATTCTTGAAATCAATTGTAAGTGTGGAACATAAGATTGAAGAAGGAGACACACTTTCATTCCAATTACTAAAACACAAAATCTTCTTATTCGATAAAGATGGAGCGCGTGTTTACTAATGAGAAAATATAACCCAGAGAACCAACCTAAAGCTTGGTTATTCCTTCTCCCATCTTTAGGAGTGATTCTTCTCTTTAACATTTATCCATTACTTCGTTCGTTCTGGATGAGTTTCCAAAAAGGGTCACTATTAAAATTACAATACACTGGTTTAGACAACTACCAAAAAGTAATTGCGGACCCTGTATTCCATAAAGCGTTACTCAACACAGCACTGTATGCATTCGCAGTAGTGCCAGTAGCGTTATTAATCTCAGTCATCATTGCATGGATTATTTTCGAGAAGATTAAACGTAAAAGCTTCTTCGAAACAATCTTCTTCATGCCTTACGTTACAAGTACAATCGCTATCGGGATTGTGTTCCGTTACTTCTTCAATGGGGACTACGGAATTATCAACTTCTTCCTTGGCTTGATTGGGATTCCAGCCGTGAACTGGTTGGATAACGTAAACATGAGTATGCCAACACTGATTATCTTCGGGGTTTGGACAAGTTTAGCGTTCAATATCATCATCCTCTTAGCAGGATTACGTAATATTGATCCTGAGCATTTCAAAATTGCGAAAATGTTTGGTGCGACAGACCGAGAAATCTTCTGGCGTATTACATTCCCGCAATTAGTTCCAACAATTGCCTTCCTTTCAACGGTTAACTTAATCGGGGCATTCAAAGTGTATACACAAGTGTATGCATTATTTGGCGGAACTGCTGGTCCAGCAAACTCAGCAACAACAGCTGTATACTATATTTACGACAAGTTCCATGTGGCAGGAAGACCAGGGGTTGCCATGGCAGCAACTGTAATCTTGTTTGCAATCATTCTTTTTGCAACATTCCTCCAAAACAAATTCTTGAGAAAGGCGGAGGGATAAGAAGATGAAAAAAGTTTTTAACGTATTTTCAATCACGCTTTTAATTTTCTTAGCGTTGATTACAGTATTCCCATTCATTTACATGGTGTTGACCGGGTTAATGACATACGCAGAAGCGACAAGTATTCCACCGTCATTCATCCCAAGCGAATTCAAATTTAGTAACTACTTAGAAGTATTTAGCCGTGCGCCATTCCTACGTTACTTCGGAAACACATTATTCGTGTCTCTATTTACAACAGTGGCAACAGTAATTACTTCATTACTAGCAGCCTTTGCCGTAACAAGCTTACAGTTCAAAGGGAAAAACATCGTAATGATGATTTTAGTTTCTCTATTAATGGTTCCTTACGAATCAATCATCTTTACAAACTACCAAACAATCGCTCAATTAGGGTTATTAAACACTTATCTAGCGTTAATCATTCCGTTCTTAACAAGTATCTTCTATATTTACTACTTGAACGGATACTTAAAAGGAATCCCAAGTACATTTTACAAAGCCGCTAAAATTGATGGTGCGAGTGATTTAGAATACATCCGCCGTATTTTAGTGCCAATGTGTAAACCAGCATTGGTAACAGTAGGGATTTTAACATTCATCCAAAGCTGGAATTCATTCCTATGGCCATTATTGGTTACAAACACGAAAGAATTCCGTCTATTAAACAACGGACTTTCTGCCTTCACGACAGAATCCGGAAGTGATGTTCACTTACAAATGGCCGCAGCAACTCTAACGGTTATCCCAATTCTGTTAATTTACTTTGTATTCAGAAAAGAAATTATTAGAGGGGTTGCGAAGAATGGTATCAAAGGATAAAACATCGATTACCTTTCATAGCGGTATTTTAACGATTGGTGGAACGGTCATCGAAGTAGCCTATAAAGATAGTCATATCTTTTTCGACTTCGGGACTGAGTTTTTACCAGAATTAGAATTGCCCGATGAATCGGTGCAAACACTCACAGATCATAAAGTGATTCCACATTTAAAAAATATGTACGATGCACGTATCCCTTACAAATACGAAGGGGATGAAGATAAAGACTATGCCAATACGGCGGTCTTTATCTCACATGCGCATTTGGATCATACAAGAATGTTGAATTATTTAGACCCAAGTATTCCTTTATATACATTGAAGGAAACAAAAATGATTGTAAATTCGCTCAACCGCAATGGTGTATTCATACTACCATCGCCGTTTGAAGACGATACATTTACAAGAGAGATGATTGGGTTAGATGCAGGCGATGTGATTAAAGTTGGAGAAATCGAAGTAGAAATCGTGCGTGTCGACCATGATGCGTATGGGGCTGCTGCTTTAATCATTAAAACACCTGGACATCATATTACGTATACAGGGGACTTACGACTTCACGGGCATAACGCTGAAGATACAATTGAGTTTTGTAAGAAGGCAAAACATACGGACATCTTAATGATGGAAGGTGTATCGATTAGCTTCGGGGACCGTAAAGAGGTTGAAGACGAAATTAAACCTGAAAACGAGGAAGATGTGATTCGTCATATCGCTCGCCTCGAACAAGAAAATCCAAATCGACAAATCACATTTAATGGCTATCCAGCGAATGTGCGTCGTTTTGAAAAAATCGTCGAAGGAACAAGCCGTACCGTTGTTCTTGAAGCAACGATGGCCGCACTTCTTAAAGAAGTATTCCAAAAGGATGCTCATTACTACTATAGAGACGGGGCTCCAAAACTCGACGAACTTGATCCTACTTTAGAAATTTCATATCAAACGTTGTTAGAGGATACTTCGAAGTACCTATGGCAAGCAGTCGACCATTTCGAACGTTTGCAAGAGGGAAGCTTATACATCCACAGCGATGCGCAGCCTTTGGGGGACTTTGATCCGAACTATCAACCGTTTCTAGATTTATTGGCGGAAAAACACATTGAGTTTGTACGCCTATCTTGCTCAGGTCACGCAAAACCGGACGACTTAGACCGCATTATTGCGATGATTGAGCCTAAATGTTTGGTTCCAATTCATACGTTAAAACCAGAACTTCTGGTGAATCCGTATGGTGACAGAATATTGCCGTACCGCGGCGAAAAAATTGTGTTGTAAAAACTATATAACAAAAGGAGAAGAAAAATGAAATTCAAATCTTTAGTAAAAGCGACACTAGCAACAGCATCAGTTGTGGCGTTAACAGCGTGTGGAGCTAACTCATCAAACAACGGCTCTTCACAACAAGCTGAAACTAAAAAAGACATCGTAACAGAGGTTAAATCAGAAACTACAATCACTTTCTGGCATGCTATGAACGGTCAGCAGGAAAAAGCTCTTCAAAAATTAACAGAAGACTTCATGAAAGCTAACCCAAATATCAAAGTAGAGTTACAAAACCAATCTCAATACAAAGATTTACAAGCAAAAATTAACGCAACTTTAACTTCACCAAAAGACTTACCAACAATCACTCAAGCATATCCAAACTGGTTATACAATGCTGCTGAGCAAGATGCATTGGTAGACTTCAAACCATATATTGAAAACGAAACAATCGGATTCAAGAAAGGTGAAGAAATCCGTCCAGAATTAATGGAAGGTGCTAAAATCAAAGGAGTACAATACGGTATTCCATTCAACAAATCTACAGAAGTATTATTCTACAATGCAGATTTATTGAAACAATACGGTGTTAAAGTTCCAACTACTTTAGATGAATTAAAAGAAGCAGCTAAAACAATTTACGAAAAATCTAACCACGAAGTTGTTGGTGCTGGTTTCGACTCATTAAACAACTACTATGCAATTGGTATGAAGAACAAAGGCATTGACTTCACTAAAGAATTAGACTTCGCAAGTGACGCTTCAAAAGAAGTTGTTAAATACTATGCAGACGGAATCCGTGATGGATACTTCCGTACTGCTGGTTCAGATAAATACTTATCAGCACCATTCCAAAACAAAAAAGTAGCTATGTATGTTGGTTCAACAGCTGGTGAATCATTCGTAGCTAAAGGTGCTAAAGAAGCTGGTTTCGAATACGGAGTAGCTGTTCGTCCTGAAAAATACGACCTACAACAAGGTACTGATATTTACATGTTCGAAGGTTCTACAACTGAAGAACAACGTACAGCAGCATTCTTATACTTGAAATTCTTATCTTCAGCTGAATCTCAATTATACTGGGCACAACAAACTGGTTACATGCCAACAATTGCTTCAGTGTTAGAACAAGATGCATACAAGAATTCAGGTTCTAAAGTTCCTAAAATCTTAGCAGATGCTACTAAGAATTTATTCTCAATTCCTGTAGTTGAAAACTCTGATCCTGCATACTCAGAAGTTCGTACGATTTTAGAAAAAATCTTCAAGACTGAAAATGGAAATGTAGATCAATTAGTTACAGATTCTAAAGCACAATTTGATGCTGCGTGGAATCAATAATCACATATAAGTTCATTCACAACACAATCACAACGAAAGCCTGGGGAATTTTCCTCAGGCTTTTTGTGTGGAATGAGTGTATGTGCTGTATAGTGAGTAAGTGCTGTAAGGCCCCTTCGGGGGAGGCTTTTAGGTGTATGGGGTGTGGTGGTGGATTGCTTTAGAAACAAGCGGTTTTTATTGTTGAAAGAATATTAGTGAGCCACCGACTCGAGCCTAGGGTCTCTCGTCTTTGAAGCCTCAAAGAGACACTAACGAATGGATTCGTAAGTGTCTCTAATTCGCATTCAATGGATATTCTCACTAATCTTTCAACAAAACCGCTGTTTCCTTCGCAATCGATGTACAAGGTGTACACCTAAAAGCCTCCTGAAGAGATTTCCACACAACAAAGCTGAGGAAAATGGGATGGCGTTCTTGAGATTGTGTTCCTCATTCACGAGGGACCGGTGCGGGGATGGGGTGAACGCGTTTCATGGAGAGTGTGCTATAATGGGGCGACAAGAGAGGTGAGTCGGATGCGGTATGTGCTTTTATTAAGAGGCATCAATGTTGGTGGCAAAAATAAAGTCGTGATGAGCGAATTGAAGGAATTGTTGAAGCGTGAAGGGTTCAGCGATGTGGATTCGTACATTAATAGCGGGAACTTATTTTTTGCAAGCGATGAGAGTGTGGAAAATATCGTTTTGAATATTGAAAAGGTGTTAGAAGAGAATTATGAGTTCTCGATTCCATTTGCGCTGCTTTCAAAAGAGGAATACTTCGAAGAAATGGCGTGGCTTCCGGAATGGTGGAAGAATGATTTTGCTAGAAAAGATATTTTGTTTTTCTCACGGGGGACAGATACTGATGAAGTTGTTCGATTTGTAGAAGAATCTGCGTTTTATAATGAAAGAGTCTATATCGGGAAATGTGCAGTCTTCTGGGCGAAAATCGATGAGGCAGAGTATCAAAAAACGACTTACCATAAGAAGATTTTGAAGCAACCATTTTATAAGACGATTACGATTCGAAATGGGAAGACATTTGATAAAATTGCTGAAATACTGCAGACAGAGAAACCTTTGTGATAGGGCTTTTTTATGGTACAATAGTGTGTGAATTTGTAGAAAGTGAGGCGCATTATGGAAATTAAAATTATTGAAACTAGTGATATGCATGGGTACGTGCTACCGACAAACTATACAGAAAGAAACATGGACTTAGGATTCAGTACGGCGAAGGCTGCAACTGTGATTCGTCGCTTAAAAGAAGAAGCGAACGGTCCTGTGATTCAAATCGAAAATGGGGACTTCATTCAAGGGTCACCATTAAGCTACTATGTTCGTAAACAAGATTCGAAAGTAGCATCTGATTTAACAAAAGTATTGAACTACTTAGACTATGACTTAGGAATTCTAGGGAATCACGAGTTTAACTATGGGTTAGACTACTTAAGAGAAGCGATTGCGTCTTACAACCACCCAATTCTTTGCTCAAATATTTTAACAAAAGACGGCAAGCCAGCGTTTGGCGAACCTTACAAAGTGTTCGAGAAAGACGGTGTGAAAATCGCGGTTTTAGGAATTACAACGCCTTATATTCCGAACTGGGAACAACCTGCAACAGTGAAAGATTTAGTATTCGTGAGCGCGTTGGAAACGGCGAAGAAATACGTTTCAGAAATGCGTAAAGTGGCGGATGTTGTCGTTGTAACGTACCACGGAGGATTCGAGTGCGACCTTTCATGCGGTGATCCAACGGAACTCTTAACAGGAGAAAACGAAGGGTATGCGATTGCGACGCAAGTAGAAGGAATCGATGCGTTAGTGACAGGACACCAACACCGTGTGATTGCACAAAAAGTGAATGGCGTGCCAGTGATTCAACCAGGATACCGCGGCGCTTATGTAGGTGAGATCAGCTTAGAAGTGGAAAAAGTAGACGGGAAGTATACGGTTGTTTCAAGTGAAGCAAAACTTCACCCAACAGAAGATGTGCCAGCAGATCCAGCCGTATTAGAAATGTTTAGCGACTTACAAGCGGAAGTGGAAGATTGGTTAGATACTCCAGTAGGAAAAGTTGTTGGAGATATGACGATTAAAGATCCACATGCAGCGCGTTTAAGCGAGCATCCATATATTGAATTTATCAATAAGGTTCAAATGGAAGCCAGCGGTGCAGACATCTCAGGAACTGCGTTATTTAACAATGACGGACGTGGATTTAACTCAGAAATCCGTATGCGTGACGTGATTACGAACTACATTTATCCAAATACATTAGCCGTTCTAAAAGTGAGCGGGGAAGACTTAAGAAAAGCTCTTGAGCGTGTGGCGACTTATTTCATCGTCGAAAACGGACAAGCAGTCTTCAATCCTAAATATGTGGAACCAAAACCTCAATTCTATAACTACGATATGTACGAAGGGATCGAGTACACATTAGACTTCACTAGACCATTCGGCGACCGTGTAACTCGCTTAGAGTACCATGGCAAACCTGTTCAAGATACGGATGAACTAGAAGTAGTGACAAACCAATATCGTGCAGTTGGTGGCGGGAACTATAGTATGTTTAAGCCAGAGAAGATTGTGCGTGAGGTGCAGATTGACATGACGGAGCTCATTGCGGAATACTTGCGCAAACATCCAGTCATCGAAGCAACAGTCAACAACAACTTTAAGACTGTGGTGAAATAATAAAATATGAAAAAAGCTACGCTTTATTTTCGGATAAACCCATAGTAGCCAATATAGCTGTACCGGATTGAGCCAAGGTCTCAATCCTATCGAGCCTCAAACGGATGGTAGGAAATGAATTTCCAACCATCCGTAATTCGCATCGATTACTGATCGCTATAATGGCTACTATGTTATCCGAAAACGCGTAGCTTTTTTTCTTTGCATCTTAACGTTGTTGTGTTGCTTCGATGGAGTGAGTGCAAGTATTCCTTCATTCGAAATGAGAAAGTGCTAAGAGTAATTGGAGATTCTTATGTTGAGATTGCGAAAAGTTTAGGATTTTGTTAGGGAATATTACGGTGAAGGTGGGATATGGTATGATGAAGGCACTGAATTGCAAAGTGAGGTTTTGTGTGTGAAGTTAAAGAAATGGTCGTGGATTGGGCTATTGATGTTATGCGTTG
Source organism: Streptococcus sp. (assembly GCA_015264885.1). Classification (GTDB taxonomy): domain Bacteria; phylum Bacillota; class Bacilli; order Lactobacillales; family Aerococcaceae; genus Granulicatella. The sequence continues at coordinate 17,775 of JABZYY010000006.1, forward strand.
CGATGTTAGTGGGGTGTGCGGATCACACGAGTCGTGGGTATCTTGAAGAGCTTGCTGGGAAAGAATTGAGCAGGGTTTATCCAACAGAGAATATTGAAGATTTATTTGAGCAGTTTCCGAAGGGATTTACCGTGAGTCAGATGCGTGTAGTCGGTGACTCGAATGTATTTGTTTATCTTGAGGCTAGAGAAAAAGGGAAGCCGCTAGTTGGAACGATTAAGCAGCTCAATTCTAAAACTAAGGAAGAGGAAAAAAGCCTGACGTTGCAATATGTGGATGGGAAGTTTGTTTTTGAAAATGAAGAAGAGGCAAAAAAACTCTGGCCACAAGGAAAGTTCTTATTCCAGGAATTGCAATTGAATAAAGATATTTTGGCAAAGGCAAAATTGCGAGAGAATATTTATACGAAGAAAGAAGAAAGTCCTACTGGGGATAATACATTTTATCTGAAATATAGTATTCAACTTCCAATGGTCAGTCGGATTTTGGGGATAGACGAGTCGCAGCCGGTAGAGCTCTTTATCTTTGGTCGTGACGAGTCCGATGGCTTCGTATATGAAATTGGAACGGAGCAAGATCATCAAACGACTTTATGGGAAATGATACGAGAAATTAGGAAATAGATGGTTTTCTGTAAATTGGAAAGATGTTACAATGAAAACGAGGTGAGTGTATGCAAACAATAATGATTGTCGAAGATGAAAAAGTCATTCGCGATGCGATTGTACAAGAATTGGAAAAATGGAATTATGAAGTGGTTGCGGTGGAAGACTTCTCGCAAGTATACACTCAATTTTTAGCAGTTAATCCGCAGTTGGTCATTCTGGATATTACATTGCCGTTTTATAATGGCTATTATTGGTGCCAAGAGATTCGTAAGGTGTCTCAGGTGCCGATTATGTTCTTGTCGTCAAGGGATCAAGCGATGGATATTGTGATGTCAATCAATATGGGCGCGGATGATTATATGACAAAGCCGTTTGAACCAAGTGTATTGGTTGCAAAAATCCAAGGGATGATGCGTCGTAGTTATGAGTTCGTTCAGCAAAAAGATTGGCTGGAATATAAGGGGATTGCCTTGCAACTGGGAAGCGGAAAAGTTTCGTATGAGGGCAATGTTATTGAATTGTCGAAGAATGAATTTATTATTTTGCGCGTATTGTTTGAAAAACAAGGGGACATTGCGCCAAGAGAAGATTTAATGAATGCATTGTGGAATAGCGATGTGTTTGTCGATGATAATACCTTGTCCGTGACGGTTGCTCGCTTGCGAAAACGCCTTGGCGAAATTGGATTGGAAAAATTAATCACGACGAAAAAAGGCGTCGGGTATGGATTGGCGGAAGTGATTGAATGAAGACAAAAGTAGAATTTAGTATGGCTTGGTTCAAATCGCATGCCTTCTTACTCGGGGCACTGGCCTTCATCGAAGTGTTTTCGATTGGGTTCTTCTTTGTCTTTAATTGGCTAAATTCAGAAGTCGGCTATTATTTATTTTTACTAGCCTTTTTCCTTTTGGTAGTCGCTGGTGCACTTTTGTGGCACGATTGGAAAAAGTACAGAGAAGTCGTTCGAAGTTTGCAGCAGGAAGTGACGACATTAGACGATGGGTTTTCGCCTGTTGTGAGTCATTTATATGAGGCCATCCAACAAGAAAAGTCGGATATGCGAGGGTTAAGTACGAAGATGAAGCAACTTCGCAAGGAAGATGTGGACTACTATACGTTATGGGCGCACCAAATTAAAACGAGTATTGCGGCGAGTCAGTTGCTGATTCGTGAGTTGCCGCAAACGTCCGAGAAATCCTTATTGAGTCAAGAACTCGTTCGGATTACGACCTATACAGAACTAGCACTGCATTATGTCCGAATGGAAAGTTTCCATCAAGACTTATCGATTTCAACGATTTCTATCGATGAAGTGATTCGTCCACTATTGAAGAAATATGCGACGTTCTTTATTTCGAAGAAATTGCATTTGGACTATGTTCCTACTGAGAAAAAGGTGGTCACGGATTCTAAGTGGCTAGGCGTTATCGTCGAGCAAGTGTTATCGAATGCAGTGAAATATACGCCTGAAGAGGGAACGATTCGTATTCTTTTTGAAGGAGATACGTTAACGATTAAAGATACGGGAATCGGGATTGCTCCTTACGATATTAAACGGATTTTTGAACGTGGATTTAGTGGTTATAACGGTCGTGTGAACCACCAATCGACAGGACTAGGGCTCTATTTATCTGCAGAGATTGCTAAACGATTAGGCGTTAAACTCAGTGTAGACTCGACTGTTGGAGAAGGGACCACGGTTCGTATTCAAATTCCGTCTGAAGTGATGCAAGTGAAAGATTAATGAAAGCGAGGGGGAACCCTCGTTTTTTTTTGCGATAAAAGGGGGTGTTTTCGCTAAAAAGTTAACAATGACACGCCCGGATGTGTTATAATTGTAAAGATAACAATATCGTTTGAGATAGGAGAATGACAATGGCAGTAGATCAACTAGAATTAGTCGTCATTACAGGTATGAGTGGGGCAGGGAAAACTGTTGCAATGCAAAGTTTCGAAGACATGGGATATTTCTGTGTCGATAATATGCCACCAAGTCTTCTACCAAAATTTTGGGAATTAGTAAAAGAATCAGGAAAAATTACAAAAATTGCGCTTGTAATCGACTTACGTTCACGCGCATTCTTTGATGAAATCATGTCCGCTATTGCAGGACTTGATAACACATCATTTATTACAACAAAAATTTTATTCTTAGAAGCGAGCGATGATGCGCTTGTTTCTCGTTACAAAGAAACAAGAAGAACGCACCCTCTAGCAAGTGATGGTCGTATTTACGATGGGATTATTGCGGAACGTCGTTTATTGCAAGATATTAAGACACGTGCGCAAAAAGTGATTGATACAACAAATCTTTCACCTCGTAAATTACGTGAAGAAATCATGCAAGCATTCTCTACAGGCAGCGAAGGGATTTTCACAATCCAAGTGATGTCATTTGGATTTAAATACGGACTTCCAATCGATGCGGATGTCGTGATGGATGTACGTTTCTTACCAAATCCACACTATATTGCTGAGTTACGTCCACTAACTGGTCTAGATGAACCTGTGTATGATTATGTCATGAGCCAACCAGAAGCGAAGACGTTCTATCATAAATTGATGGACTTACTCGACTTCTCAATTCCAGGCTACAAAAAAGAAGGAAAATCTAGCGTGACGATTGCCATCGGATGTACTGGTGGGCAACACCGTTCTGTAGCTTTTGCGGAACGTATCGGACGCGAATTATTATCAGACTCTTATAACGTGAAAATCTCTCATCGTGACAAAGACCGTCGTAAAGAAGGGAATGGACGCTCATGATGTTCGAGGTAACACCGAACCCTCCGAGGAAGAAAGGCCCGAAAATCACCGTTATTGGTGGAGGAACAGGGCTCCCAGTTCTCTTGAGAAATCTTCGTAAGAGAGATGCGGATGTGACTGCGATTGTAACGGTTGCCGATGATGGTGGAAGTTCAGGAATCATTCGAGATTATATGAACGTTGTGCCACCAGGAGATATTCGAAACTGTATGATTGCTCTTTCTCCGATGAACGCTTTACAAAAAGAAATCTTCCAATATCGTTTTAATTCCGACGACCAATTCTTCGCTGGACATGCGATTGGAAACTTAATCATTGCGGCCTTAACAGAGATGCGTGGAAATATTTTCGATGCGATTCGTCTCCTAAGCCGTATGATGGCGGTGGAAGGACATGTGTATCCTGCCGCTGAAGAGCCATTATTACTCCGTGCTGAATTCCAAGATGGAACGATTGTGGACGGGGAAGCGGAACTTGTCAAATATCGCAAGAAGATTAAGCGAGTTTCCGTGCATTGTTACGACGAAAATCGTAAACCCGATGAAAGCCGAACTCCAATGGCGGCACGTGAAGTCATCAATGCGATTATGGAAGCCGATATGGTTGTACTAGGACCTGGTAGTCTTTATACTAGTATCTTGCCAAACTTAATGATTAGCGATATTGGTCAAGCCGTTTGTGAAACGAAAGCGGAAGTGGTGTACATCTGTAACATCATGACGCAACGTGGTGAAACGGAACATTTTACCGATGCAGATCATGTACGCGTGTTACATGACCATTTAGGAACTCAGTTCATCGACACTGTTCTCGTGAATACAGAGGCAGTGCCAGAAGAGTACTTAAACCAACAAAAGAACGAAGAGTATCTTTACCAAGTGAAGTACGACTTCCAAGGATTGCGCGACGAGGGATGCCGAGTAGTGTCGTCTGACTTTATTAAATTACGCGAAAAAGGCGTATACCATGATGGTGAAAAAGTCATCGATGAATTATTCCGACTCCTACAAAGTGCACGAATTGAATAATAACAAATAAAATAGGAGCCAAGACTTCCTCTTGGCTCCTTCAACATGACTAGAAGAGAAAGGAGGAGGCCTGTGTCCTTATTATCATTTGCTGCAGAAACAAAACAAGAACTAACGCAACTAGAAGTGCAATATGATTATTCAAAATATGAACTTGCGGCGCTCATTCGAATGAATGGGGCGGTTGGGATTTTGAATCGTCAATTGATTTTAAATATCCAAACAGAAAACGCGACGATTGCTAGACGTATTTATGTGCTCTTGAAGAAGTATTATCAAGTAGAAAGTGAACTCTTGGTTCGCCGTAAGATGAAACTGAAGAAGAACAATGTGTATATCGTACGTTTAAAACACGGAACAGAAGAGATTCTGGAAGACTTGAATATCAAGTCGAGCGGCTTATTTAATATGCGCGTTCCAGAAAATGTTCGTGAAGACGAAGAGAAGATGCGTGCCTACCTTCGTGGGGCGTTTCTGGCGGGCGGTTCGATTAATGACCCGAAAACAAGCCGTTATCATTTAGAGATTTATTCGATTTACGAAGAGCATAATGACGATATTTGTCAGATGATGAATGCGTTTGGGTTGAATGCCAGAACGATTGAGCGTCGTAAGGGGTATATCACGTACTTGAAAGAAGCCGAGAAAATTGCAGACTTCCTTGCCGTGATTCATGCTTCCAAGGCGATGTTGCATTTTGAAGATATCCGAATCATTCGCGATATGCGAAATACTGCGAATCGTTTAGTAAACTGCGAGAATGCCAATATTAATAAAGTGGTGAATGCAGCCACTCGTCAAATCGAAGAGATTCAATATATTGAAGATACGGTAGGGCTCGATGCCTTGCCGGATAAATTATCGGATATTGCAAAAATCCGTTTGGAGAATCCAGAAATTAGTTTGAAAGAGTTAGGCGAAATGTTACCTTCTGGGCCTATCTCAAAATCAGGGGTAAACCACAGACTGCGTAAGATTTCTGAATTTTCTCAAAAATTAAGAGAAGAAGGAAAAGCCAATTAGAAGCATCTGGACGTAGCTTACTATAGAAAAAACTATAGGAGGTTCGTCTTATGAACTTAGTATCTTTAATTGGTCGTGTTGTCAAAGAAGTAGAGGTGCAACAGCTTCAACCTTCCGGAAAGAGTGTGTTTAATAATACCATCGCGGTGCAAAATGTATACCGAAATAGCGATGATTCCTATCATTCACACTTTATCCAAGTGGTCGCATGGGGCAAAATTGCAGAACGGATTGGCAAGTTTGTCAAAAAGGGAGACCGTATTGGCGTGGAAGGACGACTCAATACCCGTCGCTACACTAACAAGAATCATCAAGAAGTGTATGTGACCGAAGTGGTGATTGAGGAAGTGTACTTCTTAGAGAGAAAACACGAGACTGAAGAGGACGGGGCAAGTCCTTTTGAAGATCCGCAAAGTTTGTTTGTGGAATAGTGTAAGGAGAGAAATTCCTTCACGTGACAGTTTAAATGAAGGAGTTTTTCAAGTGATTATATTAATAAATGGAACAGCAATTGTCATCGGAGCGCTTGCGGGTGTGTTTTTACGACACATTATTTCAGAGCGTTTCGCGCAACATATCATGCAAGGATTAGCGCTATGTGTATTCCTAGTCGGAATTAAAGGCGCGATTCAAATCCCAAATAGCTTGATTATGATTTTATCTCTGGTATGTGGGGGCGTTGTCGGAGAAGGGCTTCAAATGGAGGAGCGAGTACGTAAGTTTTCAGACTGGCTTCAGGAGAAGGCATCCAAAGGCAAAGAAAATAATTTAAATATCGGAGAAGGGTTCGTTGCGGCAGTCATGATTTTCTGCGTAGGGGCACTTGCTACAATGGGATCTATCCAGTTAGGAATTACTGGAGATCCAGCGTTGCTTCAAACGAAGTCGGTATTAGATGGGATTACTTCAATTTTCCTTGCGGCAACGGAAGGGATTGGAGTAGGGCTTTCTGCAGTGGCGGTCATTGCATATGAGTTAATTTTAGTGGGCTTGTCTCAACTAGTGGCTCCTCATTTGAATGATGTGGTAACCGTATCGATGTCCGCGGTTGGGTCGGTTCTTTTAGTTGGGTTAGCGATGAACTTACTAGGGATTACGAAGATTAAAGTATTAAACTTCTTGCCAGCCATTTTTATGCCGATACTACTTGTACCGCTATTTGCGTTATTTTAAAAACAAGAAAACACCGAATCAAGAATTTTCTTGGTCCGGTGTTTTTGTGATTTCATTAGTTGTTTTCTGCTTCTAATTTTTCGAAAGCATCGTGTAAGATAGATTTCAATGTTTTTGCAGATAAGTTCATTTTTTCTTGTTCAGAGTCTGCAAGAGGAATTTCGATGATTTGACGAATTCCTTCACGTCCAATAACGGCTGGAGCTCCGATATAAATATCGTTTTGTCCGTATTGACCTTCAAGATATACCGATAATGGGAAGATAGCTTGTTCGTTATTTAAGATAGCTTTTGTAATACGTGCTAGAGTAGCGCCGATACCGTAGTAAGTCGCACCTTTTTTAGCGATAATTTCATAAGCCGCGTCACGTACTTGGAAAAATACTTCGACTAATTTTTCTTCATCTACGTGTGGATTTTGACGAACCCATTCATAAATTTGTAAACCGCCGACATTTGTATGTGACCAAACTGGGAATTCAGTATCCCCGTGTTCACCCATGATATATCCGTGAACGTTACGAGCGTCAACGCCGACTAATTCAGCGATGGTTTGACGGAAACGAGCACTGTCTAAAGAAGTACCAGATCCGATAACGCGTTCTTTTGGAAGTCCTGAGAATTTCCAAGTTGCGTAAGTCAAGATATCTACTGGGTTAGACGCCATTAGGAAGATTCCGTTGAATCCGCTAGCCATAATAGAGTCTACGATGTTTTTCAAGATTTTTAAGTTTTTAGATACTAAGTCCAAGCGAGTTTCGCCAGGTTTTTGAGGAGCTCCTGCTGTGATACATACGATATCTGCGTCGTGGCAGTCTTCGTATGTTGCTGCATAAATCTTTTTAGGGGCATTGAAAGCTAAGGCATGTGATAAGTCTAACGCATCGCCTTCAGTTTTCTCGAAATTGATGTCGATAATTCCTAGTTCTTCTGCGATCCCTTGTAATACAAGTGCGTATGCGTAACTAGAACCAACGGCACCGTCACCGACTAAAATTACTTTATTACCATGTTTTTGAGATTTTTCCATATTCATACCTCCTAAAAAATTAGTGATGGAATATCCATAAACAAGTATAGCATGATTTGTCGAAAATTGATTTTCATAAGTCCCCTTTTATGACAAATAATACATAAAAAACACAATTTCGTGAAAATGTGAATTAATAACGGGAAAATGGAGGGGTATGGTATAATAGCAAAATAGAAGTAAAAAGAATAGGTGAAAGTATGAAATTAGTCGTTGGTCTAGGAAATCCTGGAGCAAAGTATAAAGGGACAAGACATAATGTCGGGTTCATGACAATGGATGAAGTGGCCTATCAAGAGAAGTTTGATTTTGATAAGGCGCTCTTTGATGCAGTATTTGCGCAAGTGCAAATCGGTGGCGAAAAAGTCATCTTCATGAAGCCATTGACGTTTATGAACTTATCGGGTGAAGCGATTCGTCCGCTGATGAATTATTTTAAAATTGGAATCGAAGACTTGCTGGTTGTTTATGATGATATGGATCTGCCGGTTGGAAAGATTCGTCTTCGTCAAAAAGGCAGCGCCGGAGGACATAACGGAATCAAGAGTATTATTTCGTGTCTCGGTACGAGCGAGTTTAATCGTATTAAGGTTGGGGTTGGCCGTCCAAAAGAGGGGCGTACGGTCGTAGGACATGTGCTCAACCGTTTTGAAAAAGAGGAAGAAGAGGACATTATTTTTGCCGTGCAAAAGAGTGTCGATGCGATTCGTTCGTGGATTGAAACGAGCGATTTCGTCAAAACAATGAATCAATTTAATTAATCCATAGGAAAGAGATGCTGCAAATTTTTTTGCGGTCTCTTTTTGTCGTTGGAAAAAGGAGAAAATTATGCAATTATTGTACCAAACCATTAGTAAACTGAAAGGATTTAAAGAGTGGTTCGATACTCTTACGCTTCACGAGAGTCAACTTGTGCTAGGGCTTAGTGGGTCTGTAAAACACTTGGCCGAGTCATGCGCGTTTGAGAAATTGGACAAGCAATTAGTGATTGTGACGCCAACGCTCTTACAAGCAACGCAAACCTACGAAGAGTTATCGGAGTGGTATGACGATGAGGTTGTACACCTCTTCCCGGTAGAAGAGTCGCTTGCGGCGGATTTCTCAGTGGTGTCACCGGATGTGGTGAGCCAACGCATTCGTACGCTCGATTTCTTAAGTCGTGGAGAAAAAGGAATCGTCATCGTGCCGCTATCTGGGATTCAAAAGCTCTTAGTTCCGGCAGCTGTTTGGAAGAAGAGCTCGATTGAACTCGCGATGGGGTCTGAAATCGAATCGATGGATGCCTTTGTCGAGCAGTTAGTGGAATTAGGATATCGTCGTGAAAATATGGTGGCGACTCCTGGTGAATTTGCGCTTCGTGGAAGTATCGTCGATATTTATCCATTAGACCAAGAATATCCGCTACGTCTGGATTTCTTTGATACCGAAGTGGACTCGATTCGTGCGTTTAATGCGGAGACGCAACGTTCGATGGATGTGATTAACGAAGTGCGCATTTTACCAGCCACAGACTTGCCGCTTCAAAAGGAAGCGGTCTGGAAGGCGCAAGCCAAAATCCACGCGCTCTATGAAAAGGACGTGAAGGCGGCTCAAAGTGAAGAACGAAAAGACCAAGTTAAAAATATTCAGCAAGCCATCGATGCGCAATTAGAAAATGGGGAAATCCCATCAAATTTAACGTACTTCTTGGAATGTATTTATCCTGAGAAGACCAGCTTATTAGATTATGTTTCTAAAGATGCGTACCTCATTATTGATGACTACGCTCGTTTTATCGAAAAGAGCAAAACATTAGAAGAAGAGGCAGGTTATTGGAAGACGCACCATATTGAAACGGGTGCGATTGCTTCTGGATTGTCGCTTGTTCAAGATGGACGAAAAGTGTTAAAAGAAAGTCCGCTCTCGAGAACGTATTTAGCCATTTTCCAAAAAGGGCTTGGAAGACTTGCGCTTGATGCGATTCATCCGATTACGACACGCACCATGACGCAGTTTTTCTCGCAAATGCCGATGGTGAAAGTCGAAGCGGACCGTTGGAAGAAACAAGGCGCAACCGTTATCGTTTTAGTCGATGATGCTAAACGCGCGCAAAAGGTCGAACAAACCTTTGCGGATTTCGAAATTAAAAGTGTCATTTCAAACGGAACTATACTGGAAGGGCAACTTCAAATCATGGTTGGCAAGATGCACAATGGATTTGAACTGCCAGAAGACAAATTTGCTATCTTAACGGAACGCGAATTGTTCAATAAGCTCACAAAACGCGCACCGCGAAATCAAAAAATCTCGAACGCGGAACGCTTGAAGAGCTACACCGAATTAGCTGTTGGAGACTATGTGGTTCACGTGAATCACGGGGTCGGTGTGTACCAAGGGATGGAGACGCTCGAAATTGGCGGTATCCACCAAGACTACATGTCGATTCACTATCAAGATGGCGGAAATTTATTCGTCCCAGTTTCTCAAATTAAGCTCGTTCAAAAATATGTGTCGTCGGACGCAAAAGTTCCAAAACTCAATAAATTGGGCGGTACGGAATGGGCGAAGACGAAACGCAAAGTAACGGCCAAGATTGAAGATATCGCCGATGAACTCATCGAATTATATGCCAAACGTGACGCCGAAAAAGGATATGCGTTTAGCCGTGATACGGTGGAACAACAAGAATTCGAACAAGCCTTCCCATACACAGAAACGCAAGACCAATTGCGAAGTGTGGCAGAAATTAAGGAAGATATGCAAAAAGACAAACCGATGGATCGTCTGCTTGTCGGGGACGTTGGATACGGGAAGACGGAAGTAGCCATGCGTGCGGTCTTCAAGGCGGTCATGGATGGAAAACAAGCGGCTGTCTTGGTACCAACAACGATTCTTGCCGAGCAACATTACG
>JABZYY010000070.1 GCA_015264885.1 Streptococcus sp.
ATTAAATAGAGAATTAAATCGAACTCGGGTACGTGTCATGAATAAGCATCGCTATAAAGACCCTAAATTATATCGAAAGTTAAAACATTATTGGAAGTTAATTTTAAAGAATCCTAATGAACTTCAGAACTATAAATATAATCGTTATAAGCTTTTTGAAAGCTTTATGACAACCCAAGGAATTGTGGATTATATCTTAGAAAACAATCCATCTCTTAAACATGATTATGAGGTTGTACATTCACTTCGTGAATGTATACAGGATAGAGATTATATAGAATTCAAGGAAACGATTGAAGCAGCTACGCAATTAGACCTATCTCCTGGGTTAAAAAGAGTATTAAAGACTCTTATGACTTACTTGCCATATATTCAAAATACTTGTGAGTATCCAACTAGAACAAATGGCCCTATCGAAGGAATAAACAATAAAATAAAAGTGCTTAAAAGAAATGCCTACGGTTTTAAAAACTATTACCATTTTAGAAACAGGATTATCTTAATAACAAAAATGTTTGGCCCAAAACAAAAAGGAATTAAGCAACAATTAGTTGCTTAATCCCTTCCTAAAATTCTTCATCAACACTATTTGACAAAGAGCCACTTTTACAAAAAAATCCGTAGACAAAATGCCTACGGATAAATAGTGTTATTCAGTTACGATAACCGCACGTTTTAAGCGTTCTACCGTTTCAGAAATATTTCTAAAGTGGTCGCTGACACGTTCTAAGTTACTTAATAAGTCCATTACGAAAATACCTGATTCAGCAGAAGCAATTCCTTTGTTCATACGTTTCATGTATTTATCGCGAACTTCAATTTTGAGTTTATCGATATCACGTTCGATTTGGATTGCTTGTTGAACTTTATCTTGGTCTCCAGTTGATAACGCATCGATTGATAATGCGAATCCTTTTTGAACAAGGGCGTACAAGCCATCTAATTCGTGCGCTGTATCTTCATCTAGGAAGATTTCGCGTTCGATAATTGATTTTGCAAAGTCCGCAATATTTTCTGCGTGATCCCCGATACGCTCGATATCGTTAGCTGTACTAAACAACTCATCGATTGTTTGTTGGTCTTTAGCAGATACATTTTGTTGAGAAATTTCAACTAAGTATTTAACGATGGCTTTTTCATACGCATTGATATTCTTCTCGTTTTCAAGAGCTTTCTTCACGAGTTTCTTATCACGTGTACGAGCAGCCCCAATCGCATTTTCTAAAGCACTACTTGTTTCTTGAGCCATCGCAGCAAATTCATACATTGTGTTTTCTAACGCAATTGTTGGAGTAACTAGGATACGTTTATCAAGATAACGCGTAATGCTTTCTTCTTCGTCTTCTCCGTCTGGAATAATCATTTGGATTAACTTCACTAAAAGATTTGTGAATGGGAATAAGACAATTACATTTACGATATTGAAAATCGTATGCGCATTGGCAATTTGACGAGCCACATTTCCTGGATCAATAGCTTCAACGACATTCACAAGAATACCGCGCAGGAATAGCATAAAGTAAACTGTTCCGATAACATTAATCATCAAGTGGAATAAAGCCACTTGTTTCCCACGGCGAGAAGTTCCTAAACTACTAATTAATGCTGTTGTACATGTTCCGATGTTGTCACCGAAGATGATAAATACAGCTGTTGTAATTGGAAGTACACCTTGACTAGCAAGTGCGATTAATACCCCAATGGTAGCTGAAGAACTTTGCAATACAAGAGTCATTAAAAGACCGATTCCGACTCCGATAAATGGATTGCTACCATATTCAAGAATCCAGTTTGTAAATTCTGGTAATTCTTTTAACGGTTGTAAAGCGGAACTCAATGAGCTCATACCAATAAATAAAATACCGAAACCAATAAAGATTTCACTAGCTTCTTTTACTTTTGGATTTTTAGTAAGCATGTTGGCTACTAAACCAGCTGCAATGACAATCGGTGCCCATTGTGACAAGTTAAAGGATACCATTTGCCCTGTAATCGTCGTTCCGACGTTTGCCCCAAAGACAACCCCTACTGCTTGCGCTAATGTCATTAGGCCAGCATTTACGAAACCAACAACCATTACTGTCGTTGCTGATGAACTTTGAATGATTGTTGTTACAAACATCCCAACAAGTACTGACATGAATCGATTTTTCGTTAATTTACGAATAATCCCTTTCAAGCCTTCTCCGGCTACTTTTTGTAATCCGTCGCCCATCAATTGCATCCCGTATAAGAATAAACTTAGACCTGCAATTGCGCCGAGAATCATCGTCGTATACATAAGTCAATAACTCCTTTAAAGTTAAGTGTAATGTGGAATGTATCCACGTGCATTGTAACATATTGAAAGTCATTAAGAAAGTGTTCGCTTCACATCCGCTTGGTTAAAATGATCCACTAACGATTGGATGTTTTGAACATATTCCAGACACCCTACATAGTTTCCTTCCTCATCCCAAACAGCGTGATACGTCACATGAACCATCATGCCCTCTTTCTTAAACCACATTTCTTCTTTTTCCTTCTGTTTTGACTTTAATTGCTCAAAAATCGTTTGAACAGTTTCGTGTACTTTAGGAGGATGACATAAAATCACGTCACGGCCAATCGCACTTGGTGTCCGTTTAAAGATTTTCTCTTCACCATTTCCTTCATTGTAGTATTTCACGATATTATTGTGGTCTACAAACGACAATTCCATCGGTAATAAATTCAAAATCAAATTGAGTTGCTTCAATGAAAGCGAACCAGTCGATAAAGGAATATCTCCTTCCTCCTCAACCTCAATTTTCGTCTTTACAGGGGCGAAGTCTTTTTTGACCGCCCACTCTTTTTCAGGTTTTACAATACAATACCCATATTCTGGAGACTGAGTAGCAATCGATTCCCAATCATCCACATGGAAAACTTGTTCGACCATCGGAATCAAAATATTTTCTTCTTTTTGAATCATCTCCAGTAGTTCATCACGAACGACTTCAAACTCTTCTAGCACATTCTCTTGTTCGTTAGAAAGAGCCTTCTTGAAATCCTTATACAATTCACGAATTTGGTCATCGACTCCCCACATCACTTTAGGCGGTGCGGTAATGCCCTTTTTCTCCATAATTGGAAACATAGCGTATTCTTTACGCTGATAGTGATTGTCGAATTGATCAAGGAGAGAAATTTGGCGATTAAGCCCCTTTAGAATCATTTCATCCTTTGTCTCTAAATAATTCTTCAGTAACCGCTCCACACGGTCCAATGCACCGTGGATGGCAAGGTTCTCCATCTTCATCACATGAACCGGATGACCAGGTTGTTCAAATTCAGCGACGGTTGTTTCTGTGTTTACTTTTGACCCCATTAAGTTTGCATGAACATTACATAGACTCATAATTTCAGCAAAGGTAATGCCTTCACTCATCAGATTTCTCTCCATTAACTGGATCTCATAAGGAGTGATTTCATCAAAGACTTCATTGAATTCTTTTTGAATCACTTCTTTGTCTTCTCCTGCGTGAAGACGTAGCATCAAGTCTTTTAAAATCTCCTGACGCTCTTCCATCGTGTAATCTTCTTTAGCCATCTAATCCCTGCTTTCTTTAACGATGTATCCATTCATCTCTAACGTTTCAACAATTGTTTCTAAAGGAACTTTAGCAATTTTTGAACCTTTAATCAGATTCGTGATACGTCCTACCGTATGAACCATTTGTGGTTGGTTCAGTGGTTTAAAGCCAATTTCAACAAGTAAATCTTTGACCTCTGGATGTTCAGTGATGGTTGTATAGACGCTATCTTCTAAATAAATTGTATTCAAAGTAGCTCCTCCTATCTAAAAACCCAAGTATATACAAAAAATGGTGCAAACGTACGGAATAAAAGATAAATAATATATAAAACAATTGTTACTCTTGTAAAAGTAATTTGTGAGATGCCATAAAATCCACGATTCACATCGATGTATTCTTTAATATCTTTCCATTTCAAAATAAGTACAAGCACTAAGATGATAAACCCTAGTAAATCTAGAAGTTGTACAATAGAAAAGTCTCCTAAATTAATCATTTGTGTCAGATAAATATCAAGGACAACTGCAAATATGAAGTTATTCATCATATGGGCTACTACTGCCCATTGGAAGCCATATTCAATCGCAACATAAGCAAAAACAATACCAGCCATAAATGTGAATACTTCTTGTGTAATATTGGCATGGAATAGTGAGAAAATAAGAGCTGTAAATAGAATCGTAAATACTTTCCCGTAACGCTCAAGACGATATCCAATGAACCCTCTAAAAATAAATTCTTCTACAACAGGAGCCATGACTCCTAAATACAGTACAAAAATAATACTAGACGTTAACTCTTCACTTGTATTTGCTACAAGTGTTGCTGGAATGCCCATCTCAAGAAGTAATTTCTCAATTCCCCCTAAAATTAATTTTGAGATAAAACGAACCCCAAATAAACTAGCACACACCATCACAAACGACTGTATCGTCATTTTTCTTGGAGCAACGTGTTCATAAATACGTTTTATTGGGAATTTTTTAGAAAAAGCCCAAATGAGTAAGCTTAGACCAGCGGCAATAAATAACCCAACACCCCAAATTGAGTAATACTCTTGTGTAGTTACTGCTTCGTCGTGTGCTGCCAGTTGACCAACAGTAGCGAAAAAGAAGAAAACTAACATATAACCAATTAATCTTCTGCCAATGGAAGTAATGTCCTTTTTAAACGATTCTTCCATATCTTCTTGATAAAATTCATTTTGTGGGTCCATCTCTTCAGACCCTCTTTGTTCATTAAATGTTACTTCTTCTTTATATGATTCAAACATTTACACACCTCGTGTTTCCTTATATTTTTTAAATACTTTTCTTAATCGGAATACCAAGAATATACAACTACTCATTAATCCGATGATGAGTCCAATCCAATAAGAATATGGACCTGCATTAAATGCATTATCTAAAATAAAACCGATTGGTAATCCTATAATCCAATATCCAATTAAAAACAGGATGAATGGCATTTGGACGTCTTTAAAGCCTCTTAGCGTTCCTTGGATAGGAGCTGCCACAGCATCAAACAGTTGGAACAGGAGACTATAGGTTAAAAACACAACCGTTAATTGAATAAAGTCTGGGTCCGTACCGTAAAGTGCGGCCACTGAATGAATATTGAGCGCTAATAAGGTTAAAGTCACAATAGCAAGTGTCACAGCCGTCGCAATTCCAATGGTTGCAAACTGCATTGCGGAACGAATATCCTTTCGACCGACTTCGTATGAAACTATAATCGTGAGCGCCGTGGAAATGCTAATTGGGAATGCATAAACTACCATCGCAAAATTCATTGCAGCTTGGTGAGATGCGATAATGGATGTTCCAAATTTCGACATGAGTAATCCTACAAATGCGAAAACAGCAACTTCCGCAAATACCGATAATCCTATCGGAAGCCCAATCTTAAATGGTTCCTTCCACATTTTGACATCAATTCCGCTCCATTTTAAAACATCATATTCTTTTAATACTGGATGTTTTCTAAACACTATAAATGCTACAACGAGCAACCCCCAGTAAGCCAGTGCGGTTCCAAGTCCAGCCCCAGCTCCTCCCATTTCAGGAAAGCCAAATTGACCGTAAATCAGTGAATAGTTAAAGAACATATTTAGCGGAACTACTAATACCATCAGCATCATTGATACTTTGGTTAATCCTAAAGCGTCCACAAAAGATCTTAAGACACTAAAGAGTAATAATGGAATAAACCCTAAGG
>JABZYY010000071.1 GCA_015264885.1 Streptococcus sp.
GTATAGGTTGCACCGTAGCTCACTGTGTCTCCCGCTTCCAGCTTCTTCACTTTCACCATTTCCGTTTCCCAACGAAGGGCCGGTGTTAAGGCTGCTTCGTCTTTCAGCGCTAAGTCTCCATTGGAAGGATTAATTCCGTAAATTCCAATGCCATATCGAACAATGGCGCTATCTCCTGCCCCATGCCAAAGCGCATAGGCTGAGTTCGAGTAATGCACGTGTGCTGGTTTGACGCTTAATTCTTCTACGAGACGGCTAAACTTCTCGATTTGTTTCGTTAACTGTGTCGTGTCGGATTCGTCGGCAGTCGCAAAATGCGTGAAAATGCCTTCGAATTCAAACGGGCCATCTTGTAGCACGTCTTCGACTGCTGCTAACTCCTCCACATTCACCACACCAATACGTCCCATCCCAGAGTCCACGGCAATATGCACTTTTAACGGCGTATCATTTAAATACTGCGCGGCTTCTTTTAACCATGTAACAGAATCGACACTCGCAGTAATGTTATTTTCAGCTAGAAGTGCGGCATCTTCAACGCGGCTGAGACCTAAAATTAAAATCGGTTGTGTAAATCCAGCCTCTCGTAATCCTAGTCCCTCGTCCACATTCGCCACACAGAATCCTGTAGCTCCTGCTTCTACGGCTGCTTTGGCTACTGGTATCATGCCATGTCCGTATGCATTGGCTTTTACAACAGCATACAATTCTTGAGAAGGGCTCAACTTCGCCAGTTGTTTTTTAATATTTTGTTTTACAATCGATAAATCCACTACTACTCGTGTATTACGATGGATGGCTTCTAACATCATTGGTTCATTCCTTTTTATTCGTTGGATTCTAATACGACGACGGCATACGCATCATGATTGGTATGCGTAATGGTGACCCATGTTTTGTGGGCGTACCGTTTGCACACGAGGACTGGTTTTCCAGACGCATCATTTAAGACTTCGATGTCTTGGAAAGACACATGTTGTCCAATTCCCGTTCCCAATGCTTTTGCGTAGGCTTCCTTGGCCGCAAAACGTCCTGCGAGAAACTCCACTTTTCGCTTCGTTGGAAGACTATTATATTTCTCTAGTTCTGCTGGTGTCAGTACTTTTTGTAAAAAAGTTTTCGGTTCTGCCACGATTTTTTCAATGCGTGAAAGTTCCACTGCATCCATTCCAAGTCCTGTAATCGCCATTGTCGTCTCCTTTAACGTATTTCATTCCTTCATTTTATCAAAATAATGACCATTTGTCAGAAATTTTATCGTTTCTTATGATTCCCAGAGACCTTTCCATAAAACGACTTCGCTAGCTTCAAGAGACGCCCGCACATCGATAATGCGCTGGTTGCTAGATCCTCGAAACTGCAAAGTTAAATCCTTTTTGGCAAGTTCAAATCGTCCATCGACTAAAATATCAATCAGGCTGAGCAATTCTAGCTTATCCTCTGTTTCTTGCATTAATTCTTCCCATGTATATCCAGTCCATGACCATACGTCTTTGGTGTGCCCGTATGCTTGACGAAGGGCTTTAACTAGAGAAAGGCAGACACCCGTATTTAAAAATGGCTCGCCTCCAAGAAGTGTTAACCCCTGACAATACGAAGCGCCCACATCTTCAACGATTTGTGCTTCGAGTTCCTTCGTATACGGAATACCGTAATTGAAATTTTGCGCGATGACGTTATAACACCCTTCGCAGGCAAAAAGGCAGCCGCTCACATACAGCGAGCAGCGTACCCCTTCCCCATCGACAAAATTATACGGTTTATAGCTCGCAATCTTCCCTTGGGAATACTGCTGGCTGGTCCATTCTTTTGGCTTCGGGTTATTCATCCTCCGTCACCCCAAGCGCATAGCGTTCCTTAAGTTTTGGCATATGTTTCACACGTGAAGAAATTTCCACGTGACGACCGTGCACCATCGGACGTGCTTGCGGATTACCAAGATAGCCACAAGTTCGTTTCACCACATCACACGTTTGCGGATTATGGTTCTTACATTGTGGGCATTCGAACCCTTTACTTGTAGGAGTAAATTCTCCATCAAACCCACACTCATAGCAGTGGTCGATTGGCGTATTCGTTCCAAGGTATCCAACTTTGTCATAGGCAAAATCCCACACGGCTTCTAACGCCTTTGGATTTTGTCGAAGCACTGGATATTCGCAGTAATGGATGAAACCACCTGAAGAGTACACTGGGTAATCTTTCTCGAACTCAATCTTTTCAAATGGTGTTGGATTTTTACGCACATCGTAGTGGAAACTATTCGTGTAATATTCCTTCTCGGTAATATCTGGCACGAGACCGAATTTTTCGATATCGAGCTTGCAGAAACGGTCGGTCAAACTTTCACTTGGAGTCGCATAGACACTGAAATGATAGCCATACTCGTCGCCCCATGAATCCGTATGAGCCTTCAACGCCTTCACGATTTCTAAAGTAAAGGCTTTGGCTTCAGGATTCGTTTCCCAGGCAGGACCAAAGAAGGCTGTTGCGGCTTCATAAAGGCCGATATAGCCAAGAGAAACCGTCGCACGTTTATTTCTAAATAAGACGTCGACTTCTTCGCCATCCTTCAAGCGTTGGCCAAATGCACCATAATGATATAAGACAGGTGCATTGTCGCGAGTGGCTTCCTTGCAACGTTCCACACGATAAACAAGTGCATCTTTACAAATCGCGAGTTTTTCCTCAAAAATCTCCCAAAACTTCTGAAGAGATCCGTCTGATTCAAGCGCAATGCGAGGAATATTGAGGGTTACAACTCCTAAGTTCATTCGTCCATCGTTCACTTCTTGGCCGTTTTCGTCCTTCCACCCTTGTAAGAATGAACGACATCCCATCGGCACTTTGAAACTTCCTGTTAGACGAACGATTTGGTCATAGCTTAATACGTCTGGATACATGCGTTTTGTCGCACATTCCAACGCCAATTGCTTCACGTCATAGTTTGGATCATTGGCTTCCAAGTTCACGCCGCGTTTCAATGTGAAAACGAGTTTTGGGAAAATGGCCGTCCGTTTTTCTTTGCCAACCCCTTCCATACGTACTTGCAAGATAGCCTTTTGAATACAACGTTCAAAGTGATTTGTTCCAAGTCCAAATCCAAGTGTTGTAAATGGCGTTTGTCCTTGTGAGGTATAAAGCGTGTTGATTTCATATTCTAACGATTGCATCGCATCATAAATATCTTTTTCCGTCTTCTTCATCGCATAGGCTTCTTGACGGTCTTCTCCTTCAATCCAGACTTTTGCATCTGCTAAATGCTTTTCGTAATTCTTGGCTGCATAAGGTGCTAGTAACTCATCCACACGGTTAGCAGAACACCCACCATACTGACTGCTTGCCACATTGGCGATAATCTGCGCCATTTGTGCGGTAGCTGTTTGGATGGATTTAGGAGATTCCACTTCTGCATTTCCAATTTTAAAACCGAGCCCTAGCATGTGCTCGAAGTCAATTAAGCAACAGTTCGTGAGCGGCATATATGGATGATAGTCCAAGTCGTGATAATGGATGTCGCCTTTTAAATGCGCATTGGTCACGTGCGGCGGAAGCATCTTCAAACCGATAATCTTCCCAACCGTCCCAGCCGTTAAGTCGCGCTGTGTATTAAAAACTTTACTATCTTTATTCGCGTTCTCGTTGACGACGCTAGCTTCTTTATTCGTTAATCGTGAGAGCGCCCATTGAAAATCCAACTGATTCTTACGGCGTAAATCACGGTCTACACGGTAGGAGATATACTCTTGTGCAAGCTCTGATTCCCCATCTTCAATCAGTAAATGTTCAATGATATTTTGAATTTCATAAATCTCAATCGTATCGTTAAAGCGTCTTGAAATCTCCGCGAGGACATCCTCGACGATGCGACCAAGCACTACCATCCGCTCGTCGCTTAATGTACCATTCAATCCGATTTCCGCTTTTTCAATCGCACGTTGAATTTTTTCCTTCTGAAATTCGACTTCTCGGCCATCCCTCTTCGTGACCGATAATGCTGTTAATGTCTCTACACTCATCACGATTCCTCCTTAAACTCTAGTCCTTATTTTAGCACTCAAAAAATAAAAATCAACCCCTAAAACACAATATGTTGTGTTTTATAATCGTTATAATTTACAACATATAGTGTGTGAAACTACAAAAAACTCCCTGACAAATCTGTCAGAGAGTCTGAATTTCTTATTTTTGTGCGTTCTTAACAGCTTCGACCATCTTATCCCACACGTTTTCCATATCTTGTACCAATTTCAATTGTGTGCGCGCACGGTCCAAGTTTTGTCCTGGACGAGTGGTTGCATAGTAAACGTCGCCGTTGATGTAGTCCGTCAAGAAACGAATGCCTTGTTCGAGCGTAATGACGCGAGCACCCCAAGGTAAGTATTCAAGTTCGGCTTCTGTCAAGATGCCGTTTGTCCCTTCGATAAAGCCTTTCACGTAAGTTTCATATAAGTCGAAATCGAAGTTCACTTTTGTTAAATCGGATTCGTCTTCGGCACAATCATTAGCACCAAAACGAATCGAATCCCCAAAATCAAATAACACTAACCCTGGCATCACTGTATCAAGGTCCACGATGCAAAGCGGTTCTTTCGTTTCGCTGTCGAACATAATGTTGTTTAACTTTGTATCATTGTGCGTTACACGAAGCGGCAATACGCCTTCATCGAGTAAATCATAGAGTAAGAAGCAGTCCGCTTTACGGTTTTGGATAAATGCAATCTCTTCTTGCACCTCTTTCACACGGCCAACGCGATCTTCTTTAATCGCTTCTTCCAACTGTCTGTAACGATTACGTGTATCGTGGAATTGTGGAATCACTTCGACTAATTGGCTCGCATCGAAGTCGTTTAAGTCATAGGCAAAACGACCAAATGCTTTCGCTGTGATGTAAAATTGCTCTGGACTTTCTACTTTATCTAATGAATAGCTATTTTTAACGGAATCATAAATACGCCAGTAAGTTCCGTTATCCAAGTTGGCTGTTAAATGGCCATCTTTCGTACGGATGACACGAAGCGTTTCACGAGCAGCATCGCGCCCTTCCGCTTCGTATTTCTCGCGAAGATAAGTCGTTACCTTCTCGATATTTTCCATTAATCCGCGAACATTTGGAAAAATATCATGATTAATGGCTTGTAATACATATTGTTTTTCTTCATTTTCATGTGTATGTGTAATTTGATAGGTTTTATTAATTAATCCATTTCCTAAAGGTTGAATATCTACCAATTCTCCTGGTAATTCATAATATTCATATGCCACACGTGCATTATTTAATGGATTTCCTTCTGTTGTCATAACCTTTTCCCCTTTTACCTTCTAACAAGTCGTATGTGTCTATTGTACCGCTTTCACGACTAAAAAGGAAGATATACGGCGAAAAAATCGTGCAGCGAACTGGAAAAGTTCAACTGCACGATCCATTACTAGCTTATTTACTTCCGACTTCTTTACCGGCAATACGTCCGAATGTGATAATATCCGTAATCGCATTTCCTCCAAGACGGTTCTTCCCTTGGATAACCCCTGTTAATTCACCAGCAGCGTATAATCCAGGAATTGGTTCGCCTTTTTCATTTAACACTTCTGTTTTTTCGTTGATAACAACCCCACCCATTGTATGGTGAACAGAAGGAACGGCTTTTTCAATATAATAAGGACCTTCTTCTAGAGAGACTAATCCACCACGGTGATGGAAATCTTTGTCGTCTTTAGTCTTCGCATATTCATTTACTTTTGCGATTGTTTCTTTTAAGTTATTGACATCAAT
>JABZYY010000072.1:0-307 GCA_015264885.1 Streptococcus sp.
GTAACGAACTAATCCCCATGCAGCAAGAGCAGAGAATAAAGTGATTGTAAATAATGAAATCACAGTAATAATCGTTGATGCTAAGAATGATGAAGGATAGTTAATCGATGGGTTTTTCCAAATCGTAACAATGTTTGTCCAAAGTTGACCGAAACTTGCAGGAAGTGCCAGTGGGTCAGCTAAGATATCAGCAGAACTTTTCGCAGAGTTGATCACTAAAAGAACGATTGGACTTAAGAAAAGTAAGAATAGGAGTATTCCTAAAATTTCAAGAAGTAAGATTCCAAATTTTTGTTTTTTCATTATA
>JABZYY010000072.1:317-5638 GCA_015264885.1 Streptococcus sp.
CTACTAAGATGAAGAATAAGATAACAGCACGAGCTTGACCTTGAGCCATTAAGTTATCTCCTGAAGCAGTGTTGTAGATGTTCATCGTAATGAACTCTGTACTTTGGATGGCTTTATCATGCCATAGTAGTGAAGGTCCACCACCTGTTAATGAGAAGTTCACATCGAAAATCTTGAATGAGTTTGTAATTGTCAAGAAGAGCGATACAGTGAACGCTGGCATTACCATTGGGATGATAATGTGACGTAGACGTTGCCATGCATTAGCACCGTCAAGTGAAGCAGATTCTACAAGACTTGATGGTACGTTTTGTAGGGCTGCAAAGTAAATCATCATGATATAACCTGCATATTGCCATGTGTTTGTGATAATCAAAGCTGTAACAGCTAATTTCACATCCCCAAGGAATAGGTTATTAATTAAAAAGTCGCTTCCAATCATTTGACCTAAAGCAGGGAATACTGAGTTATAAATGAATTGCCAAATGTAACCTAGTACAAGACCCCCGATTAAGTTTGGAATGAAGAATCCAGCACGGAAGATGTCTTTAAGCTTAATTTTACTTGAAACAAGTAGAGCTAAGCCGAATGATACAATGTTAATCACGATTACGTTAAATAATGCGAAGATTACTGTGATCATTAAAGAGTATTGGAAACGTGTGTCCGATAAACTGTCTGTAAAGTTTTTAAGTCCCACAAATTGTAAGTTAGTTTGTGTAACGCTCTTCCAGTCAGTTAGTGAGTAGTAGAACCCTAAGAAGAAAGGCACGATAATAACAAGTGCAAAGATGATAAATGCAGGTAACACTAAGCGGTAAAAATTGCGTTTTGCACGAGCTTCTCTGCTTAAAGCTTTCTTATTCTTAGACATATAAGAGTTCCTCCTTTATTAAAATTAAGCGGTGAGGGTAGTCACCGATTTGGTTCTATTGTAGCACATAACCCACAGTCACTGAAAGTGGCTGTGGGCCCCATGCAAACAATATTAATGATTATTTTTTAAGTAAGCTAGGCACTTCTTTGATTTGATTAGTAATCAATTCTTCGAATTTAGCTTTGTCGATTTGACCTTGAGCATATTGTCCATAGATTGGTCCTAATTTGTTCATTAAGAAGTTATCAGGCATGAAGTATGGGTTATCAAATGAGTAAACAGGTTTCTTCGCGCTAATCCATTCAGCTAAGAAACGAGATAATGGAGCTGATGGTTTCTCAGTTGTGTTAGAGAATGGAGAAATCATGTTAGCTTTGTTTACGATGTAGTCTTGACCTTCTTTAGTATCAGCTAAGTCGTTGAAGAATTTGTTGATGTATTCTAAAGCTTTAGTGTCTTTGTTAACTACGTAGTAAGATGGAGCACCGATGAATAATCCGTCAGCGTTTTTATCTTTACCAAGAGTTTGATAAGGAATGAATCCCATTTCGAAGTTAGCGTTTAATTGTTTTAGGTTAGGATCTTTCCAGTTACCTTGGTGTAGGAAAGCAGCTTTACCTGAAGCGAACGCTGAGTCCATGTCTTCTTGTGTACCAACTGTTAAGAGTTTTTTCTCTGTGTGATTGAATAATAATTCAACCCAGTTAGCGTAGTTGTCTAAACGAGTTTTGTCCATTTCGCCTTTAAGAACTTGTTCAGTTACTGAACGGTCGCCGTTTGGAAGACCAGAACTTAAGTAAGCACCGAAGTCGTGGATACCCATAATCCAAGTTTCGCCTTCTTTAGTTGCAGTAGCAACAACAGTAGATAATCCTAACTCAGATTTTTTGCTTTCTAATGTGTCCATTGCTTTTTGAACAGCTTCAAATGAAGTTAGAGTAGATGGGTCGATACCAGCTTTAGTTAAGATGTCTTTGTTGTAAGCTAATCCGTATCCTTCTACAGATACTGGGAATCCGTATACGTCGTTTCCTTGTTTGAATTCGAATTCAGTTTTGTCGATCCAGTCACCTTTTAATGGTTGGATGCTGTCTTTCCACATGTCGTAACCAGCTTGACCTTCGATTACGAATACGTCAGGAGCTGTACCAGCTGTGAATTCTGTTTTTAATTGGTCAGAGATTTTACATGAACCAGAACATGTTTTAATGTTAACAGTTACTCCGTTCTTTTCTCCCCATTCTTTTGCATAAGCTGTTAAAGCTTCTTGAATTTCACTCTTGTTACTATATAAAGTGAATTCTTTTTTGCTCTCAGAGCTTCCTCCGTTAGAAGATTCTTGTTTTGCTCCACATCCAGCTAATGCTAAACCAGCTAAACCAAGAGCTAATGATTTTGTAAACCATTTGTTTGCCATAATATTTTCCTCCTTAAATTTCGTTATAGATTACGCAAACGATTTCTTAACTGAACTCAGTATACCGCTTTCATGAAACGTTTGCAAGTATTTTTATCAAAAAATTTTTTCACTTCTTAAAAATGCGGATTTAAAGCGATTTTCTTAGGTTATTAATATTTAAATAGTGCTAACAACACGATAAAAACGCCGTTATATACAAATAGAATAAAAAAGTTGGAAAATATTACTTGAGTTATTAAACAAAATATTCTAATATTAAGGCAAACGGTTGCGCAATGTTTGCGCATTCAATGACTAGTAGAAATATCTATTATATAGAAAAGAGGGATTTATGAATGAGCAATAGAGAATCAGGTGTGTTAATGCATATCTCATCATTACCAGGTAACTATGGTATTGGTTCTTTTGGAAAATCAGCATATGATTTTGTAGATTTTCTTGTTCGTACAAAACAAACCTATTGGCAAATTCTTCCATTAGGAACAACAAGTTATGGAGATTCTCCATACCAATCATTTTCTGCTTTTGCAGGAAATACGAACTTTATTGACTTCGACATTTTAATAGAAGAAGGTTTAATTAATAAAGAAGACGTCCTTACAAACTGGGGCGAAGATGAAACGACGGTTGACTACGCATTATTATATGAAAAACGTCGTCCAGTTTTAGAAAAGGCAGTAGCTGCTTTCCTTGCAAAAGGAAAAACTCCTGCATACGAGAAATTCGTAGAGGAGAAAGCAGAGTGGTTAGAACCATTTGCAGAATACATGGCGATTAAAGAATCTTTCGATATGAAACCATGGACAGCGTGGAGCGACGAAGCTATCAAACGTCGTCAACCAGCTGCGTTAGCCGAGTACCGCACACGCCTTGCGGATAAGTTAGAATATCACCGTGTAACTCAATTCTTCTTTGATGAACAATGGCATGCTCTTAAAAAATATGCCAATGACAACTTCATTCAAATTATTGGTGATATGCCAATTTATGTGGCAGCAGACAGCGTAGAAATGTGGGCAACACCACATTACTTCAAAACAGATGAAGAAGGTAATCCACTTTGTGTAGCTGGATGTCCTGCGGATGATTTTTCTCCGCTAGGTCAATTATGGGGGAACCCAATTTATAATTGGGAAGCAATGAAAGAAGATGGATACACTTGGTGGAGCAAACGACTACAAGCAAGTTTTGAATTGTTTGATGTCGTTCGTATCGACCACTTCAGAGGTTTCTCAGCTTATTGGGAAATCCCAGCAGAAGCAGAAAACGCAACAATCGGGAAATGGGTTAAAGGTCCTGGGTATGATTTATTTAAAGCGGTGAAAGAGCAACTCGGAGAATTGCCAATTATCGCAGAAGACTTAGGTTTCATGGATGAAGATGTCATCAACCTTCGTGAAGCTACTGGATTCCCAGGAATGAAAATCTTGGAATTCGGATTTATGGGTGAAAATCCTAAGAGTGGAGATTTACCTCATCATTATCCAGTCAATGCGGTTGCCTATACAGGAACGCACGATAATGATACAGTATTAGGGTGGTATAAGTCGGCTACAGAAGAAACTCGAGAATTTTGTAATCGTTACTTAAACCGCCGCGACGAAGAGCCAATTAGCTTTGCGTTACTTCGCGGACTATTTGGTTCTGTCAGCCGTATGACAGTTGCAACAATGCAAGATTTACTACAATTAGACGAAACAGCTCGTATGAACATTCCAAGTACACTAGGTGGGAACTGGGTATGGAGAATGACAGAGGAGCAGTTAACGGAATCAGTAGAAGAGTTCTTACTTGGAATTACTGAATTGTACGATCGAGCAAATCCACATCATAATGTGGATGTTAAAGAGGAGTTAGTCGAGGAAGAAAAATAACCTCGCGCACACTAAAAAGGAGAGAACAATGAAAGATTTTAAACAATATGTAGAAGGAAACTTAGGTAAGTCGTTAAAAGACTGCTCAAAAGAAGAAGTTTACTTAGCATTATTACAATTTACAAAAGAAAAAAGCGCAGCCTTACCACAAAATAATGGTAAGAAAAAAGTGTATTACATTTCTGCTGAATTCTTAATCGGTAAATTATTATCAAACAACTTAATTAACTTAGGCCTTTACGATGAAGTAAAAGAAGT
The DNA here is from genome assembly GCA_015264885.1 of Streptococcus sp. GTDB lineage: Bacteria > Bacillota > Bacilli > Lactobacillales > Aerococcaceae > Granulicatella. Next base: position 4,747 of record JABZYY010000072.1, read on the forward strand.
GCTTGCTGAAGCAGGGCATACATTAGCGGAAATCGAAGAAATCGAATTAGAACCATCTTTAGGAAATGGTGGTCTAGGACGTCTAGCTGCATGTTTCCTTGATTCTATCGCAACTCTTGGTTTAACAGGAGACGGCGTTGGTTTGAACTACCACTATGGTTTATTCGAACAAAAATTCAAAAACAACCAACAAGATGCAGTGCCAAACGTTTGGTTAACACCTGAAAGCTGGTTAGTTCCAACTGAAACTTCTTATAAAGTACCATTTGGTGACTTTACATTGACTTCAAAAATGTTTGATATCGATGTTTTAGGGTATGAACAATCTACTAAAAATAAATTACACTTATTCGATGTAGATTCAATCGACGAATCTTTAGTGTCAAGTGATTCAATCGCATTTGATAAAACACAAATCGCTAAAAACTTAACATTATTCTTATATCCAGATGATAGTGACGAAGCAGGACACTTACTACGTATTTACCAACAATACTTCATGGTAAGTAACGGTGCTCAATTATTAATCGACGAAGCACTTGCTAAAGGAAGTAACTTACACGACTTAGCAGAGTACGCTACAGTTCAAATTAACGATACGCACCCATCAATGGTGATTCCTGAATTGATTCGTTTACTTGGGGAACGTGGAATCGAATTTGATGAAGCGGTGGAAATCGTGTCTTCAATGACAGCTTATACAAACCACACAATCTTATCTGAAGCGTTAGAAAAATGGCCTTTAGCATACTTAGAAAAAGTAGTGCCACATTTAGTGCCAATTATTAAAAAATTAGACGCTCGTGTTAAAGCAAAATATGAAGACCCATCAGTAGCCATCATTGACGAACATGGCCGTGTGCATATGGCGCATATGGATATTCACTACGGA
>JABZYY010000073.1 GCA_015264885.1 Streptococcus sp.
CACAAATCCTGATTTGAATGGTTTTGTCATACTCTCTCCTTAAAAATGAATCCATTTTGGCAAAATAATGATGATTGCAATGACTACTGTAAAACTAGCGCTGAGTAACACTCCACCAGCTGCAATATCTTTTGCCTTCTTTGCTTCAATATGATATTCCTTCTTCACTAGTAAATCGACTAAATTTTCAACAACGGTGTTTAAGATTTCCATGAGAAACACAATGAAAATACACAGTAAAATAAAACACCATTCGACTGCTGATAAACCAGAGAAAAAACTAATTATAATCGCTAGCCCTGCAATGCAGAGATGCGCCTTCATGTTTCTTTCTTCTCGAATCACTGTTTTAATACCATCTATGGCATGCTTTAGTGACGTCAAAAAGTTAGAATTCTTTTCTGTTTGTTTATGCGTCATCACGTTTCAACCCATATGCTTCTAGGATTTCTTTTTGCAATCCTGTCATTTCAGCTTCCTCTTCTTCTGTTTGGTGATCATAACCGTTTAAGTGTAAGAAGCCATGCAGTGCTAAGAATCCAAGTTCACGTTCAAGAGAATGACCATAGTCTTCTGCTTGTTCTTTTGCACGGTCTAAAGAAATCACAATATCACCGATAGACGTTACAAAACTATCGTCTTCTTCCATAATGGATTTCATGCTTTCAAAGTCATCATCAGAATCATCTAACGCAAAACTAATCACATCTGTGACTTTATCAATATTTCTAAACTCACGGTTGATTTCACGAATACGTTCGCTTGAAATAAATGAGATACTACATTCTTTGTTTTCAGGGATTTTTAAGTAATCCGCAGCAAAACTAACCACATTATGCACAAGTTCTTGATGGCTTTCGGGTACTACTTCTGTTTCATCGATAATTTCAATAATCATATTAAAAACTCCTTTTTTAGCGTCACTAATATTGTAACAAACTACCTACATTATTGGAACTTTGAAGGTCTTTAAAGTTCGCTTTTACAAAAAACTCCCCTCAACTTTAACGAGTTGAAGGGAGCTTGCTTTTAAGATTGTTTTTTAGGAAGTTTTGGATATTCAATTCTTGAGTGGAATGTTCCGTTTAATGAAGCCACGATATTCTTTTCGATAATCGCTAACTCTTTCAATGTTATATCGCACTCTACAAATTGCTCATCCTCTAAGCGATTCATAATAATCGAATGCACTAAGTTTTGAACCTTCTCAAGCGTTGGTTCTTTCATCGCACGAGTCGCCGCCTCAGCACTATCCACGATATTGATGACTGCAGATTCTTTTGTTTGAGGTTTAGGACCTGGATATCTGAAATCTGCCTCATCTGCATCCGGATTTTCCTTTAACGCCTCTGCATAGAAATATTTCATCAACGTTGTACCGTGGTGTTCCGCACAAATATCAATAACTGATTGTGGTAATTGATGTTGTTTAAGAATTTCTACCCCTTTACGAACGTGATCAAAAATAATTTCTTTCGACTCATATGGTCCAATCATCTTATGAGGACTCTCCATATGAGCTGGTAAATTCTCAATAAAGAAGAATGGATGCTCAGTTTTACCAATATCGTGATAATAACAAGCTACTCTCGCTAACTGTGAATCTCCACCAATCGCTTCCACACAGTTAGCTGATATGTTTGCCACCATCAAACTATGATGATAAGTTCCTGGAGCTTTTGTAATCAACTCTTTTAACAACGGTTGATTTGGATTTGATAATTCTGCCCATAATAGTACAGAACTATCCTCGAATAAATACGTAAAGTACGGCATCAAGATAACAGGGATAAGGAACGATAAGAATCCACTTACTGCCGCAAACGCGAATAACCACGCTGATTGCGTTGATACCAAATCATAGTTACTAAAGAATACAAATGGGACCATTAATGCTAATGGAATAATGATTTGTAATAGTAATTGTTTAAACCACGATAAATCTTTCCAGTATACCTCTTGAATCACTCCAAGCCACGCTGCGAGTGAGAAGTAAACAGTCGTTAACGCGATTTCTGTATTAATACCATCGCTACCAAACATATACCATACTAAAATTGGATAAACTAACATCGCAATAATCGTAAAGTAAAATTTCGATGTTAATTTATAAATGATGTAGATAAACCCAGCGATTGGGAAAACTACACCGATATAATCGATTCCACGATTTTGTAAGAATGATAAGATTTTAAGTAAGATAGCCCCAATTGTGAACACTACTGAGAACACAGTCAGTTCGTTAACACGAGTATCCCATTCTTTGCTGGATGCTCCCATTTTGAAACGGAATGAGAATGCTAGTAACGATACAAATAAAATTGTTAAGAAAATTAAGTAACTATATAATTGATGATAATTACTTGAGTTACCATCGATGCCTAATAATTTTAGAAGGCGTAAATCTTCTTGAGTAATGATATGACCTTCTTGAATCAACACTTGACCTTGTAAAATACGGACCGGTGAAACACTTTGTTTGGCATTTTCTTTTGCGCTATTCGTTGCATCTTTATCCACAACATTATTGACAACAATACTATTCGTTAAAAGCTGACCAAGCATCTCACGTTCATTGTCAGTAAAGCCTCCGTTAAAGAGCGATTTTTTGGCAGCTTCTTGTGCTTGTAGCAAATTAGATTCCGTAATAGATTTGTCCATTTGCTCTTTAATTGCATTCTCAATAGCTGATTCATAATCATCCAATTTATCTGAACTTACAGAAAGCAATTGAACAATGACGCTATCTGGAATATACAATGCAAAATCACGAATCGCTTTATTTTCCGATTCTAAACTCTTCTTAAAATAAGTAAGCCGATCTTGAATCGTTGCTACTTTTGTTGAAACTTCACCAGAAGTCGTAGTTGTAGAATCAGTTGCAAAAATTTCGCTTGAAGCTTTTGCTGCGACTGTCTTAATCGCTTGGAAAAATTGTTTCACTTTATCGATTTGTTGTTGCTCGCGATTTTGATCAAATACATAAATATCACCAACACCATCCATCGCCATCTGCTGATTCTTTTCAGTCTGTTCTTTATCCTCTACAGTTCTTGGCGCGCGGATTGTTTCTCTTGCAACTTGATTTAATTCAAATGAATAAGAGGTTGGTTGGACATTACTCCATCCCAATATTAATAAGAATAGGAATGTAACACCTAATAGTGCAGGTAAATAGAAAATTCCTAATGATTCTTGAAACTTACGGAGCTTTTGTCTCACTTTCTTCACCTCGTTCCTTCTCAGTACTATTAGAAGCTGAGTAGGCATTAATAATTTCTGATACAATCGGATGACGTACAACGTCTCCGGCATCAAATTCTACAAAGGCAATACCATTGATTCCTTTTAGTTTACGTTCAGCATCTAAAAGACCACTGGCTTGATGTCCTTTTGGTAAGTCAATTTGCGATTTATCTCCATTGACAATCATTTTCGAGCCAAACCCTAGACGTGTTAAGAACATCTTCATTTGGGCTCTTGTTGTATTTTGAGCCTCGTCTAAAATGATGAACGAATCTTCTAATGTACGCCCACGCATATACGCTAGCGGTGCCACTTCGATAACTCCTCGTTCTAGAAGACGATTTGTGTGCTCCATACCGTATACGGTATATAAAGCATCGTATAACGGACGTAAATATGGATCCACTTTTTCTTTTAAGTCCCCTGGTAAGAACCCTAAATTTTCACCGGCTTCAACGGCTGGACGTGTCAAAATGATTTTCTTCACTTCGCCTTTTTTTAACGCTTGAACAGCCATCACTACGGCTACGAATGTTTTACCAGTTCCGGCAGGCCCAATACCAAATACCACATCCGTTTTCTTAATCGCATGAATGTATTGTTGTTGACCATACGTTTTGGCACGAATCGCTTTTCCCGCAAATGTGCGTCCGATTTCTTCGTTATATAAATTAACAAAGTAATCCAAAGTCCCACGTTTGGCCATCTTTACAGCTGTAATGATATCAGTTTTTGAAATACTGATTCCACGTGCAATTAAGTCTTGAAGCTGATTCAGCAGTTCTTTTACTTGCGAAACAGTCTCTTCTTCTCCAGTAATAAAGAGTTGCTCCCCACGATGGGTAATTTGTACTTGGAATGAATCTTCAATAAAACGAATATTCTGATCTTGAGAACCAAATAATTGAATTAATTGAGGATTATCGCTTAATTCAACACTTGCTTTAAAGGTTTCTTTTTCCAATCAGTTATCCTCCAATCCACACTTATTTATTTAAGTGTGCTTTTACTTGTTCTTTAATGACATTACCGTCTGCTTGCCCTTTAAGAGCTTGCATTACGGCACCCATTAATTTACCGAATTCTTTTTGTGTTGTTGCTCCTACTTGTTCAGCAATTTCGGCAATTTTCGCTTGAACTTCTTCTAGTGAAAGTTGTGCTGGTAAGTATTTCTCAACGATTGCTAATTCGCCTTGTGTTTTTTCAACTAATTCTTGGCGGCCTGCTTTTTCAAATTCAACAATAGAATCACGACGTTGTTTTGCTTCGCGAGATAAAATTGTCAATTCTTCCTCAGGTGTTAAATCTGATTTTTTGTCAATTTCAGCAGCTTGAATCGCTGTTTTAATCATACGTAATACAGCTAATGTTTCTTTGTCTTTTGCTTTCATCGCTGTTTTGATATCGTTATTAATTGTTTCTTTTAATGACATTATAATCGCTCCATTCTTTTAATTTCGTTTGATTGATAAAAAAAGACTGGGACTAATAGCCCCAGCCTGACATAGTCTATGATACACAGAGTTGACTAGAACTTGCGTTTACGAGCTGCCTCTGATTTTTTCTTACGTCTTACACTTGGTTTTTCATAAAACTCACGTTTGCGAGCCTCTTGTAAAGTTCCGGTTTTAGAAACAGTACGTTTGAAGCGACGAAGAGCATCATCAAGTGATTCGTTTTTACGAACAACTGTTTTTGACATATCCTATTCCCTCCCTCCGAGCAATAAAAAGTAACTGTTTTCTTTTGAATAGAATAACCAAACAAACGAAATGTCCTTTTTTTATTATAGGAAAGGTTCCATAAAATGTCAATCAACTTTACTAAGGTTCTTGTAACTTTTTTAGGAAAACCTTAAACTACGCTTTTGCCGCACACTTTTCACATAGGCCAAAAATTTCAAAACGATGTGAATGAATTTCACACCCTTCTAATTGATCTTTAAAGAAATCCATTGGGCACATATCAATCTCTCTTGTGCTACCACATTTTTCGCAAATGAAATGATGATGATGGCCATGATTTTGACAACGGAATCTAAATAATTTTTCTCCGTTCAGTTCTGTCTCTTCTAAAATATTTAATTGTACAAAAGTATATAAATTACGATAAATCGTATCATAACTTAATTGCGGGAATTCAGGTGCAATTAATTCTTGCACTTGTTTTGCTGATAAGTAACGGTTGGCATCATTTAAAATTTCAACAAGACGTTGACGTTTATTCGTATGTTTATAACCCGCTTCTTTTAAAATTTCTAATGCCTCTTCCACATGATTATGGGAATGGTTATGATGATGATGTTCTTTATGATCACAATGTTCGTGTCCACAGCAATGATCGTGCGTATGCATATTATTTCCCTCTTTCTTCGTTTAATA
>JABZYY010000074.1 GCA_015264885.1 Streptococcus sp.
TTCCTGTATGCTTTTCCAGGAGGCTTATTCACGACAATTGGATTTGTATTGATTTCGCAATTATTCTCGATTTATATTCATTACGCGGGTCGTAATTTTACGGCTAATGGAGCGTTTGGGACATTGATTGTATTTATGATTTGGCTGTATTTTATTGCCAATGTAATGATTTTAGGGGGCGTGTTGAACGTGATTGTTTACCGCTTTAGACACCCAAAACAAGAAACTGAAGGAGTAACGGATGAAAAAGAAAAACTTAATGTATGACGATAAAGATTCACGAATCGACTATGGCGTCATCCTTCCTGTATTATTATTAGCATTTATTAGTATTGCAACTTTATTTTCAACAACGTATTTGATTAGCGGAAACACCTCTTTAAGAATGGTACTCATGCAAGTCGTATGGTATATGGTAGGGGTTGTGGCGATTGTCGTCATTATGCAATTCGATTCGGAGCAGTTATGGAAACTGACAACTTGGGGATATATCTTTGGACTCCTTATGTTACTTGCCGTTCTGTTTTTCTATGACCGCGCGACATTTGCGGATACAGGTGCGAAGAGCTGGTTCAGGTTTGGGACTTTCTCATTCCAGCCTTCAGAGGTCGTGAAAATCTTCTATATTTTGATTTTAGCCAAAGTCGCGACTTCGCATAATATGAAGACGAAATATAAGACAAATCAAACGGATTGGCAATTATTCGTTAAGTTGATTTTATGGGCAGCGCCAGCATTAGTACTCGTTATTTTGCAAAATGACTTAGGGACAACACTTGTATTCTTAATGATTCTGGGTGGAGTTCTGATTATGTCAGGGATTAGCTGGAAAATCCTACTCCCAATTATTATTGTGGTTGGATTAATCGGAGCGCTCCTTATTTACTTAGTAGTGTACAACCGACAAATCTTATTAAATATTGGATTTAAAAATTACCAATTTGCGCGTATCGATTCATGGCTAGATCCATACGGAGACCAAGGCGGAAATGGATACCAATTATTCCAAAGCTTGAAGGCTATTGGTTCAGGGAGAATGCTTGGAAAAGGGTTCGGCGTATCTGATGTATATGTACCCGTTCGTGAGTCTGACTTAATCTTTGCGACAATCGGAGAGAACTTCGGATTCTTAGGCGGAACCTTCTTAATCGCCATTTACTTTATTTTGATTTATCAAATGATTCGTGTCTGCTTCGATACGAAAAATGAGTTTTATACGTATATCGCAACCGGCGTTATCATGATGATTTTATTCCACGTGGTTGAAAATATCGGGATGACAATCGGACTCTTACCATTAACGGGGATTCCGTTACCATTTATTTCTCAAGGGGGTTCAAGCTTACTTGGAAATATGATGGGGATTGGGCTTATTATGTCAATGCGTTATCACTTCAAGAGTACGATTTTTGAAGATGAAGATGCTGCATTTGGAGCGAATCAACAAGATGCGACAATGCTACGTTTACGTCAGGAGGATGGAAAATGATTGTTTATATTCACCCAAAATGTACGACTTGTAAAAAGGCGTTAAAATGGTTCGAGTTAAATGATGTAACCTTTGAACAAAAAGATATTCGTGAAACTCCACCAACTGCCAAAGAACTATTGAAAATTAAAAAGGCTCAAAATTTAGAGTGGAAGAAAATGGCCAATACGAGTGGCGAATTGTATCGCTCACTTGGCCTAAAAGATAAACTCCCTACAATGAGTGATGAAGAAGCTGCAAAACTATTGGCAAGCAACGGCATGCTCATCAAACGTCCGCTTGTGTTGGATCATGGGGAAGCGACATTCGGTTTTAAAGAAGAAGTTTACGAAAAGAAATGGAAGAGATAAGATGAAGAAATATAGTGAAAATGGATTATGGATTAAACAAGACGGGTCAGAATATGTGATTGGTCTTTCGCCAAAAGGACAAGATGACCTTGGAGATGTGAGCTTTGTGGAATTACTAAAGAGTGAATCTGTTACTCCAGAAGATTCGATTATTAGTGTCGAAGCTGCAAAGGCAGTGACGGAATTACTATCTCCACTGAGCGGAACAGTCGTGGCTTTCCATGATGAATTAGAAGAGAATCCAGAGTTCTTAAATGAATTAGAAGAAGAAAAAAGCTGGATCGTTCGTTTAAATGGAGTAGATGAAGCGGCATTCAATGCTTTATTGGATGAAGACCTTCCGTGTGAACAATGTGAAGTGAAATAAAAGATAAAAAAGAAAACTACGAGTTCTCAGCGAGTGAGAATTCGTAGTTTTTTATTATGCATGTTGTCTTAAACGATTTACACGCTCCACAAAGTTATCAAATAAACCTTGCATCACATTGCTATCTTCAATTAATAATTCAGGATGCCATTGAACGGCAACTACACTTTGGTCTTTAGATTTAGATTCGAACGCTTCAATCAGTCCATCTGTACTCCAAGCAACTGGAACAAAGTCAGAGGCCAATTGTTTAACCGCTTGGTGGTGGTAAGAGTTCACTGGGGTCGTTGTTCCAAGAACGCGAGAAAGCTCGCTACCACTTGCGATTTGAATCGTATGCGTTGGTTGGCTAGGCATTGTTTTTTGTGTATGTTTTACAGAGATGTTTTCGTATTGTGATTCGATATCTTGGTAGAGTGTTCCACCAAGAGCGACGTTTAGAATTTGTAAGCCGCGACACACTGCAAAGATTGGTTTGTGTTGTCTATAAGCTTCTTTAATGAGCTCAATTTCAAACGCATCACGAGCAGGATAAGTACGTGCCAGGTTTAAGTGCGGTTCTTCACCGTACAATAATGGAGAAACGTCTTGTCCACCCGCTAATAGAAGTCCATCAACCCGTGAAATGAATTCTTTTGCAAATTCTGGGTTACTGATGGGAATGATGACAGGAATCGCTTTTGCCTTTTCAAGACCACGGACAAAACCATTTGGCGCATACGATAAAATGTAGCGATCTTCTTCCGTGTTATCTTGGCGATGATTTCCTGCAATACCAATAAGTGGATAAGTTTGCATGTGCATCAGCCTTTCTTTCAAAAATATGTTCCATCATACCGCATTTTCATGAAAATGAAAAGCATTATTACATCATTTCAAAGCGCGGCTATTTGCGAATCATTCTCAAGTAGGATAAAATATAACAGAATAGAATAATTATAAAGGAGAATGAATCGTGGCAACTTTAGAGATTAAAAATCTACATGTATCGATTGAAGATAAAGAAATTTTGAAGGGCGTTAATTTAACGATTAACACTGGAGAAATTCATGCAGTCATGGGACCGAATGGAACAGGAAAATCAACGCTTTCTGCAGCGATTATGGGCCACCCAAGTTATGAAGTAACGCAAGGAGAAATCCTATTAGACGGCGAAAATGTCTTAGAAATGGAAGTAGACGAACGCGCTCGCGCAGGTCTATTCTTAGCGATGCAATATCCAAGCGAAATCGTTGGGGTGACAAACGCAGAATTCATGCGTTCGGCTATCAATGCTCGTCGTGAGGAAGACGATAAAATGGGAGTTCGTGAATTCATCAAGAAGTTAGATGAAAAAATGGCTCTATTAGACATGCCAGAAGAAATGGCAGAACGTTACTTAAACGAAGGCTTCTCAGGCGGGGAGAAAAAACGTAACGAGATTCTTCAATTATTAATGATTGAACCAACATTTGCGATTCTAGATGAAATCGACTCGGGGTTAGATATTGACGCATTAAAAGTGGTTTCTCGTGGAGTAAACGCAATGCGTGGAGACAACTTTGGATCATTAATTATTACTCACTACCAACGTCTCTTAAACTACATTGAACCAGATGTGGTGCATATTATGATGGACGGTCGTGTCGTGATGACAGGGGATGCTTCTCTTGCTCGTCGTCTAGAAGCTGAAGGATACAAAGGAATCAGTGAAGAATTAGGAATCAAGATTGAACATCAAGAGTAGGAGTGAGATTGTGGCAGAGACAAAATTAACCATAACACCAGAAGAAATCACCGCATTCTCTCTTGCAAAGAATGAACCAGAGTGGTTTCTACAAACACGTTTAAAAGGATTAGAACTCGCTAAAACGCTAGAATTACCTTTTATCGAACGTGTGAAATTCCACCGTTGGAACTTATTCCAATCAGCAATCGGTGAAGGCACTTCAATGATTGAAGAACTTCCAAAAGTGATTCCAACAGCAGCGGGGAGTGCAAAAATTGTACAACTAGGCGCGGTATCATACTGGGAAGAAATGAATGTTGAAACAGCGTTGAAGGACGTTCTCGTGATGGATTTATTCGATGCCTTGGAGCAATATCCAGAGCTCGTAAAACCGTATTATATGACAAAAGCAGTACCAGTTGATGAAGATAGCTTAACGGCTTACCACGCTGCTATGGTCAACTCAGGAGTATTTATTTATATTCCAAAAAATGTAGACGTAAAAGATATTATTGAATCTCATTTCGTTCAAAATAACTTAGTGGACGAAGCGTTCGTGAAGCACGTGTTAATCGTAGCAGACGAAAACAGCTCGGTCTCCTATGTAGAACGTTTTGAAAGTATCGGTGACAAAAAGAATACAGCCAACATTGTAGTAGAAGTCATCGCAAAACAAGGGGCGAAAGTTCAGTTTGCGGCCGTTGATACGTTAGGTCAATCAACAGATGCGTATGTGAACCGTCGTGGCTATCTTGAAAAAGATGCAACGATTAACTGGGCGCTTGGCATTATGAATGACGGAAATGTGATTGCGGACTTCGACTCTGAATTACGCGGAGACGGTTCTCATTCACAAGTGAACGTCATCGGTATTTCTACAGGACGCCAAGTTCAAGGAATCGATACACGTGTGACAAACTATGCGCCACATTCAGTAGGACATATCCTGCAACACGGTGTTATTTTAGATAAATCAACCTTAACGTTTAACGGAATTGGACATATTATAAAAGGTGCGAAATTCGCAGACGCTCAACAAGAAAGCCGTGTACTGATGCTTTCAGAAGGTGGACGTGGAGACGCAAACCCAATTCTTTTAATCGATGAAAATGAAGTAACGGCAGGACACGCAGCGAGCGTGGGGCAAGTGGATGATGAACAATTATTCTACTTAACGAGCCGTGGAATTAGCCAAGCAGAGGCAAAACGCCTTGTGATTCGTGGATTCTTAGGAGCCGTAATTCGTTCAATTCCTTCAAGTACTCTTCAAAAAGAACTTGTGGACATGATTGAACAAAAGTTGGTTGCTAGCTATGATTAGTAAAACGATTCGAGAAGACTTTCCAATATTAAAGCGTGAAGTCAACGATGAAGTGCTTGTCTATTTAGACAATGCAGCTACAACGCAAAAGCCACGTCAGGTTGTAGAAGCCGTTGAGAAATTCTACGCAACTCACAATGCCAATATTCATCGTGGGGTGCATACACTGGCTCAGGAAGCCACTGACTTATACGAAGCATCTCGAACTAAAGTAGCGAAATTTATTAACGCTAGTAGCACAAAAGAAGTGCTCTTTACGCGTGGAACGACAACTAGTTTAAACTGGGTTGCGCAAGGGTTTGCGCCGAATCGCCTCCAAGAAGGAGACGAAATCTGGATTAGCCCTGCTGAGCACCATTCGAATGTGGTTCCTTGGC
>JABZYY010000075.1 GCA_015264885.1 Streptococcus sp.
ATCCGTTTGCGACGATTGACCCAAACGTCGGAGTGGTAGAAGTACCAGACCTTCGTTTACAAAAACTAACAGAATTAGTGAAACCAAAGAAAACTGTTCCTACGACATTTGAATTTACAGATATCGCGGGAATCGTGAAAGGGGCAAGCCGCGGGGAAGGTCTTGGAAACAAATTCTTAAGCCATATCCGTCAAGTAGATGCGATTTGCCAAGTCGTTCGTTGTTTTGAAGACGAAAATATTACACACGTGGCTGGGAAAGTTGACCCAATCGCCGACATCGAAACAATCAACCTAGAGTTAGTGTTGGCCGACCTTGAGTCAGTGGACAAACGTATTGCTCGTGTGGCAAAAATTGCGAAAACTAAAGATAAAGACGCGGTTGCTGAACTTGCAGTCTTAGAAAAAATCAAACCTGTGTTAGAAGAAGGAAAATTAGCACGTACGATTGAATTTACAGACGAAGAACTTCCAATCGTGAAAGGCTTATTCCTTTTAACAACAAAACCAATGCTTTACATCGCAAACATCTCTGAAGATGACGTGATGGAAGGCGGACATAACCAATATGTGCAATTAGTAGAAGACTATGCTGCAAAAGAAGATGCAGAAGTCGTAGTGATTTGTGCGAAAATCGAAGAAGAGGTAGCCGAATTAGAGGAAGAAGAGAAACAAGCCTTCTTAGAAGAAATGGGTATCGAAATCTCAGGGTTAGATATCTTAATCCAAAAAGCATACCACTTATTAGGATTAGCGACTTACTTTACAGCGGGTGAACAAGAAGTGCGCGCGTGGACATTCCGCCGCGGTATGAAAGCTCCGCAATGTGCGGGAATCATCCACTCAGACTTTGAGCGTGGATTTATCCGTGCCGAAACGGTAGCCTATGCAGACCTACTTGAATACGGTAGTATGACGGCTGCAAAAGAAAACGGAAAAGTTCGTCAAGAAGGTAAAGAATATGTCGTGCAAGATGGCGACGTAATGCTCTTTAGATTTAATGTATAAGGTTATCGGAGGATTGTAGCATGTCAGAACAAAACGTACAAGAAGAAGTAGTAGTGTCACTAGACGCTCTAAAAGCAGAATTAACAAATAAAAATGAACAATACATCTATCAATTAGAACGCGCATTGAAAGAAGCTGGATTTGACGAAGCGCAAGTCGAAAAAGAATTATCAGTGATGCTTCCAGAAATCGTTGAAAAACAAAAAGCGGGTGTAACGGCTCGTCAATTGTTCGGTACGGTAACAGAACGCGTTCAATCAATCGTAGCTGGTCCAACAAAAGACCCAGACGCAAAATCTCCAGACTGGCAAATTGCCGTTGACGGAGGACTTTTAGTCGGTGGATTATTCGCTCTTGTGACAGGAGTGATGTTGATGTTAAACCCAAGTGCAGATACGCAACCAATGGGACTCTTCACACTTCTCATCAACTTTATCGCAGGGGCATTTGTGATGCTTGCGATTTCTAAAAACGCGCCTAAATTCGATAATCCAAAAGGTCAACGCGGCTATATCCGTTACTTAGTGGTAAGTACGGTTGCGATGGTTGCTTGGTTAATCTTAGTGGTGTTAAGTCAACAATACATCCCATCTGTGATTAACATCGTGATGAGTTACGAGTGGTACTTACTCATCGGGGCTGTGGCTCTTGCTGGTAAATTCTACTTGAAGAAGAAATTAAATATTGTCGGATCAGTAATGTAAGAAACGAAAACAATCTGTGTGACGGTGACGGCGGAGTGCTTCGTGGAAGTCGGCAGTCATCGCACACTTCTTTTATAGAGGTGAGCATATGAAACAAATGAAACGTTGGATTATCACGTTTTTATTAGGATTAGTTGCCTTTTTGGGACTCGGTACTACGGTTGATGCGAGAAGTTTAGTCGTTGATAAGTATGATATCGAAGCAAATATTTTAGAAAATGGGGACGTTCAGTTCTTTGAAACGATTACCTTCCAATCGGATGGTGCGTATAATGGGGTCTTCTATAACTTGGATTACTCTGGTTTTGGAAAACCAACAGATGTCAATGCGTATTTAGAAACAAGCGAAGGGCGTCTGTTAATGAACCAGGAGAATTCTGGGAAAAAGGGAACGTATCAATTAACGGATAGCGGTTCGAAAATTCAGTTCAAAGTATTTTTCCCATTTTCGAACTCGAAATTAAAAGTGACTTTCCAATATACGATTCCAAAACTCATTACGAACTACTTAGATACGGCGGAATTAAACCGTAAAGTAGTCGGACAAGAGTGGGAAATCGACCAACACAATATTACGGTGAAGGTGAATATTCCTGGAACGGCTTCAAGGGAAACGCTTCGTGCGTGGGGACATGGTGCTGGTCAAAACGGGGATGTAAAAATTGCAGACGATTATCGTTCGGTAACCTTGACTGCTCCAGAAAATAAAAGTGGTGACTTTGTAGAAGTCCATATGTTATTCCCACAAACATTGACACATGTGAATACAAATGTGAAAAACGAAAAAGCGTTTGACCGCATCGTAGCCGAAGAGGAAAAGCTCATCAATGACGAGAAAAACCTTAAAAACACAGGATTCTTCGGAATGATTGTTGGGTGGGTGCTCTTAGTCTTAAATATGATTTATGCTTTTGCGACAGGATTCTTCGCGAACCGTAATCGTCTTGCTAAGGTACAACATATTCCAGATCATCTCTATGAACTTCCTGAAGATATTACGCCAGCCGTTATGAATCAGGCGGTTTACGGAAAAACAGATATGACCGACTTTAGTGCGACGGTGATGGACCTTGTTCGTAAGAAAGTCTTGAAATTATCCGATACAGAGCCGTATACCATTACGCTTGTGGACGATACAAAAGAAATGCTTCGTCATGAAAAACTAGCGCTTCATTTACTCTTTGAAGTTGTTGGTGGTGGAAGCACAACGATTGAACTGGAACAAGTGAAGAAGTATGCGAAAAATCATTCAACGACTTACTACAATGAATGTCAAAAATGGATGGGCGCTGTCGATACTGCGGCTGAGAAATACCGCGTAACGCGTTTTGGTAAAGACGAACCTCAAGGACGTAGTGGTTTCCCAGGATGCTTACTCGTCATCATCGGGGCTTTAACCATTGGAGCGGCCTTCTTAACGAAGAATTTAAATTATTTATTGTGGACTGTTGGAGGCGTACTCCTTGTCATTGGACCATTAACCCTTATCGGTACAGGAATTTTTGCCAACCGTCGTTCTCTTGAAGGGGAATTACGTTATCGTAAATGGCAAGCCTTTAAACAAATGCTAAAAGATCTCTCACCAATGAAGCGGATCGAAGATTTACCAAGTATTCAACTGTGGGATCACTTCCTTGTTTACGCCATCTCTTTAGGCGTAGCGGAACACGTGATCAAAGTGTTGAAGAAATTAATACCAGACCAATTACCAAACAGTGTGTTCTATTCAACTCAAAACGGAACAATTTACTATCCTGTTTCTGATTTTAATAGTACATTTACAAGCTCATATAACACTGCGAATTCTTCTGTGAACGGAAGCAGCAACTCTGGTGGGTTCGGTGGAGGATTCTCTGGCGGATCGAGCGGTGGTAGTGGTGGAGGATCCGGCGGTGGCGGATTCTAATCAAAGGAGAATTTATGTTAAACGAAATGATGCACAGACCAGTTGTCAAACCGGAACTGGTCGAGTACATGCGTTCAAGTCAACGCCGTTTTCCGGGGGACTTGGGTGAATTAGAAAATACAGCCAATGAATTAGGAATTCCAATTATTCCTCATGAAACAGCGGTATTTCTAGATTTTATTGTTGGATTATATCAGCCAAAAAATATTTTAGAAATTGGAACGGCAGTCGGATTCTCAGCGAGTTTGATGGCAACAGCTTCACCACAAGCGAAAGTAACCACCATCGACCGCTATGAATTAATGTATAGCCGTGCCAAAGCGAACTTTGAAAGACTAGGGTTGGCCGACCGTATTACACAACTGGAAGGCGATGCGGCAGATATTTTACCAACGTTAGAACAAGGAAAATACGACTTCCTATTTATGGATAGCGCCAAAGCTAAATACATCGAGTTCTTCCCCTATTGCATGGATGTGCTTGAAGTGGGTGGCGTGCTAATGGTGGACGATATTTTCCAAGGTGGAACGATTTTAGATGATGTGATGGAGCGACCAAGACGTGTGCGTAAGATTCATCGCCGCCTCAATATGTTCCTTGATTTGGTTCAAAGTGACCCAACATTAAAATCAACTTTACTTCCACTGGGCGACGGAGTGATTCTCATTCAAAAGCTCGAAGAAAAAGATTTTAAATATATTTTAGAAGACTTGTAAATTAATCATGGAAATCCTCCTTGAAAAGTTTTACAATAAGAAGAATGACAAAAGAAAGGAAGTTTTACAATGACAGATAAAGTGCGTGTACGTTATGCACCAAGTCCAACAGGGCACTTACACATCGGGAATGCCCGTACAGCTCTATTTAACTATTTATTCGCGAGACACTATGGTGGAGAGTTCATCATCCGTATCGAGGATACTGACCGCAAGAGAAATCTTGAACACGGTGAAGAAAGCCAATTAGAAAACTTAACATGGCTTGGAATGGATTGGGATGAAGGGCCAGACAAACCTGGCAAATACGGTCCATACCGTCAATCAGAACGTGAACACATTTATAATCCACTAATCGAGCAATTAATTGCCGAAGACAAAGCGTATAAATGCTACATGACAGAGGAAGAATTGGAAGCAGAACGTGAAGCGCAACGTGCTCGTGGCGAAATGCCACACTACAGCGGGCAACATGCTCACTTAACACAAGAGCAACGTGACGCTTTTGAAGCAGAAGGACGCACTCCTGTTGTTCGTTTCCGTGTTCCAAAACAAGGAACTTACGTATTCGACGATATCGTTAAAGGCGAAATTTCATTCGAATCTACAAGTGTCGGTGGCGACTTCGTTATCTTAAAACGTGACGGAATGCCAACTTACAACTTCGCAGTAGCAGTGGATGACCACTTCATGGAAATCACTCACGTTTTACGTGGAGATGACCATATTGCCAACACTCCAAAACAATTAATGATTTACGAAGCATTCGGTTGGGTACCACCACGTTTTGGACATATGACTTTAATCATTAACACTGAAACAGGTAAGAAATTATCAAAACGTGATGAATCAATCCTACAATTTATCGAACAATATAAAGACTTAGGGTACTTACCAGAAGCGATGTTCAACTTTATCGCGCTTCTAGGATGGTCTCCTCAAGGCGAACACGAAATCTTCAGCCGTGAAGAATTCATCGAAATCTTCGACGAAAAACGTCTTGGTAAATCACCAGCTGCCTTCGATCCTAAGAAATTAGAATGGATTAACAACACATACGTGAAGAAAACTCCATTAGAAGAAGTCGCTGAAATGGCGATTGCTCAATTAAAAGA
>JABZYY010000076.1 GCA_015264885.1 Streptococcus sp.
CATTTGTAATAGGATCTGAACTATCTTTACCAACTGTTACAACTAGAGTCACCGATACGCTAGGTCCACTGATGTTTTGTAATGTCACTTTATTTGTTGATACAGTTTGCGTTTGTCCGTTTACAGTGACTTTGTATTGTGGCTTGTCTTTAGAGTTTGTTTGATAATTATCCCACGTTACAGTGAGCGTCTTTTTACTCTTATCGTAAGTAGCTTTCAAACCAGTAGGACCTTCAATCTTCGTTCCATAGTTCTTAGATTGTTGAGTAGGGACATGACCTTTAACAAATAACTCTGTTGCAATCATATTTGCTGGAGTTCTTGGCCCAGGTAAGCTTAATGGATCAGAACCGATTTCAATCTGTTGTTTGACAACACTATCAGGTTGAACCCAATCGTCTCCGCTAGAAGATTCAGCCATATATTTCATTAAGTAATAATAAATCATTCTTGAGTATTCTTGTTCGGTCGTGTCTACACCGCCACCTTGTTCATAGGGGTTATCATAACCAGTCCATGCAGAAATTGTATAGTCGGTAGAGTAGCCAATAAACCATGAGTCAGGAATGATATCTTCATAATCACTAGCTCCCATTGCACGTTTTTGTTCAACGGTGTAGTTCGATGAACCAGTTTTGGCAGCTGTAGGTAATCCAGGAATAGTTGCTTGTGTTGCGAACCCATATTTGAATGAATCTTTGAGTACATCCGTAATCATGTAAGCTGTTGAATCTTTCATTGCTTGTTTTTGTTCAGGTTTAAATTCAGTCACTTGACCATCACGAGTTGTGACTTTTCTTACCGTATATGGTTTTGAATAAGTACCATAATTACCAAATGTGGCATATGCTGCTGCCATCTTGATTGGAGAAATATCTGCACCAATCGAGTTGCTTTCTACTAAATAGTCTTGACCATCATTTTTAATTTGAATATCTAGATTGTTCAAGAATGATTTGATATTTGTTTCGCCAACAGCTTTAAAGGTTTGTAATGCTGTTGTATTTCTTGAGTAAACGAGGGCAGTACGTAGTGTCATTGCACCTTTGTGACTGAAATCCCAGTTGTTTAATTCAACACCATTTGAATATGTTGTTCTTTGGTCCATGATGGTTTGACCAGTTGAATAGTTGAGGTATTCGATGGCAGGACCGTAGTCTATGACTGGTTTAATCGTTGAACCAGTACTACGTGTATTGTCAGTTGCACGGTTATAACCAAGTAGAGTCGTTTGCTTACGACCACCGTTGACTGCGCGAACTGCACCAGTTTTTGTATCGAGCATAACAACGGCATTTTGAATTTTATCATTTACATATTGAATGTAATCATTTGTATTCACGATATCGTATAAACGTTGTTGTGCTTTAGAGTCGATAGTTGTTTCAATCGTAAGTCCGTCGTTATAAGGATCCAGACCTGTTTTTTCTTGAACTTCTTTTAACACCATTGTTACGAACGAATCATAAACAAGAGCTTTATCGTCACTATTCACATTATTATTATGTGCGATTAAACCATCAGTGACTGGAGTAGCAACTGCCTGGTCATATTGCTCTTTTGAAATCTTTCCATTTTCTTTCATGGAATAGAGTACTAAGTCACGTCGTTCTTTTGCTTGATCCGCATTTGCATATGGATCGTATGAATTCGGTGCTTGTGGCATACCAGCAAGTAAGGCCACTTGGGCTAGACTTAATTCAGATAACTCTTTATTGAAGTAGTAGTGTGAAGCAGTACCAAATCCATAAACATTATTTGCCATATACACTTTGTTTAAGTAGTACGTCAGAATTTGTTCTTTAGAGTAATTACGTTCTAATTGAAGCGCAAGCATGATTTCTTGAATTTTACGTTTATAGGTTTGGTCTTCTTTTTTAGTAGAGAATACCGCTAATTTCACTAACTGTTGAGTAATCGTACTACCACCTTGAGTGATTTGACCATCTTTTGCGTTTCGTAGGAATGAACCAGCGATACGGATTGGGTCAATCCCCATATGAGAGTAGAAACGTTTATCCTCGATTGAGGTGATGGCATCTTTTAGTAATTGAGGGACTTGTTCACTAGTGATAATATCTCGTTTTTCACCACCAAGTGAATAAATCAGTTCGCCATCTTTATCAAGGATTTTAGTTTCAGTAGCTCCTTCTAAATCACTAGCTTGAATGGTAGGAGCAGTCGCACCGTAGTAAGCGAATATTGCAACGATAGCAATAATAGCTACAGTCACAAAAGCAGCTAGACCAATTAAAATTTTCTTCCACAATTTCTTTTTATTAGTAGAACTTGGGTGCTTCTTCCTTGAATTTCGATGCTGAGATGAACGACTTTGTTCAGTATTGTTTTCAGTCATAGATTGACCTCCTTTATAATAGAGCATCTACTGCGTCTAAATAATTTAGAGTCATTTGCAGCGATAGCTCGATTGGTTGACCGTGTTCTTTGATATAGGTCAACGGGATTGATTGACGTTTCTTGCTTGAATCATGAACGAATTGTTCAATCCATTTATATTCAAGTAAATAATATTCTTTCAAACTAGAAAAATAAAAAATAACCAAAGCGATACCGCCTTGTTCACAGCACTCTTTCATATGTTCTAGTTGATGCTCATGAATATTTTTTAGTGGGAAAGAAGTTTTGTTCTTCGTTTCCTTTGCTTCAAAGTCGATGTATCTTCCTTTATACACACCGTTATAGTCGGTTGTAGACGCCTGACGAAAATAGGCTTCCGTAATCTGCGCTGCGCTTCTTGCAGGGTAGTTTACTTTAACGACTTGAATCGGTGTCGGTTTCTTGTGGATGACCGCTCGTTTTTGAAGGCGATAGAGTTCATTGGTTTGATTCAATATGTTCTCTAAACCCATACCGCGACTACTATAATTTGTTTGCATTGTTTGAGACCGAGTAGCCCGTGATAATTTTTTTTGTCCTTTTGGATATTGAATCATTTTATCCCTCCTATGGCGTCTATTATAACATTTTGGCCGAAAAATGAGAAAAACTATTGCTTTTGTTACCTTTTCTTAATCTCTATTCAAAATTCTTGTTAAATTACTGTTGTTTAAGTCAATTATGTTTTACAAAAGAGGAAGAGTATTGTAAAATAAATGAGTATGTAAATCCATTCATCTTTTAGATGAATAATGAATTTATGGAGGAATAATATGACAGCAAAATTCGAAAAAGTTGAAACAAATAAAGTTGTTTTAACATTTGAAATCTCACAAGAAGATATTAAAAAAGGTTTGGACCAAGCGTTTAACCGCGTTAAAAAGAACGTGAACGTACCTGGTTTCCGTAAAGGTAAAGTAAGCCGTCAAGTATTTGAAAAAATGTACGGTGAAGAGGCTTTATACCAAGATGCATTAAACATTCTTTTACCAGATGCATATGATAACGCAGTTGAAGAAACTGGTATTTTCCCAGTAACTCAACCAACAATCGATATCGAATCAATCGAAAAAGGTAAACCATGGGTTATCAAAGCAGAAGTAATTGTTAAACCTGAAGTTAAATTAGGTGAATACAAAGGCTTAACTGTTGAAAAACAAGATCGTACAGTATCTGAACAAGATGTTGAAGATCGTCTATTACAAGAACAAGCTCGTGCAGCTGAATTAGTTGTAAAAGAAGATGCAGCTGAATTAGGTGACACAGTAGTGATTGACTTCGAAGGTTTCTTAGGTGACGAAGCTTTTGAAGGCGGAAAAGGTGAAAACCACTCATTAGAATTAGGTTCAGGTTCTTTCATCCCAGGTTTTGAAGACCAATTAGTTGGCGCTAAAGAAGGCGATGAAGTAGAAGTAAAAGTGACTTTCCCAGAAGAATACCATGCTGAAAACTTAAAAGGTCAAGAAGCATTATTCAAAGTTAAAGTTCACGAAGTAAAAACTAAAGAATTACCTGAATTAACAGATGAATTCGCTAAAGATGTTGATGATTCAGTTGAAACATTAGCAGAATTAAAAGAAAAATTCCGCAAAGAATTAGAAGAAGCTAAAGCAGCAGCTGCTGATGAAGCAGTAGCAGACGAAGCTTTACGTAAAGCAGTAGAAAACGCTGAAATCGTTGAATTACCACACGAAATGGTTCACGACGAAGTTCACCGTCAAATGGAACACTACTTAAACGATATGCGTCGTAACGGAATCTCTCCTGAAATGTACTACCAAATCACTGGTACAACAGAAGCTGATTTACACAAAATGATGGAAAAAGACGCTGACGTTCGTACTAAGACTAACTTAGTATTAGAACAAATCGTTAAAGAAGAAGGCATCGAAGCAACTGATGAAGATGTAGCTAACGAAGTGAAAGAATTAGCTGCTCAATACGGTATGGAAGAAGATGCAGTTCGTGCTGCTGTTTCAGTAGATATGTTGAAAAACGACATCTCAATGAAGAAAGCATTAGCTGTAATTACTGATTCTGCTAAAGAAGCTTAATTTTATGAAATTAAATAGAAAGGCGCCGGTTTCGCTAGAGACCGGCGCTTTTTGAAATAACATTTCTTGTTGAATATAGTGACTTATGGTACTCTTAAATTGAGAAATCAGGAAAAGAATGGGGGTTTCAGATTGTATAAAGATGAAACAAAACAAGTAAGATGTTCATTTTGTGGAAAATCACAAGAACAAGTAAAGAAAATTATCGCTGGTCCTGATGTATTTATTTGTAATGAATGTGTTGATTTATGTAAAGAAATTATCGATGAAGAATTTTCTTCTATGACAATGGATGAAATGATTGAGGTATTAAAGCCTCAAGAAATTCTAAAGGTATTAAACGATTACGTCGTTGGTCAAGATCATGCAAAGAAATCATTAGCAGTAGCGGTTTACAATCACTATAAACGTATTAATCACTTATTTAGTGAAGATGACGACGTTGAATTACAAAAGAGCAACATTTGTTTAATTGGACCAACTGGGTCTGGTAAAACTTATTTAGCTCAGTCATTAGCGCGTATTTTAAATGTTCCATTTGCGATAGCAGATGCGACTACATTAACTGAAGCTGGTTACGTTGGTGAGGATGTTGAAAATATTCTTCTAAAACTATTACAAGCGACAGATTATGATATTGAACGTGCTGAAAAAGGGATTATTTATATTGATGAGATTGATAAGATTGCCCGTAAGAGCGAGAATGTATCTATTACTCGTGATGTAAGTGGTGAAGGGGTTCAACAAGCCTTACTGAAAATCTTAGAAGGGACTGTTGCGTCTGTTCCACCTCAAGGAGGACGTAAGCATCCACATCAAGAACTCATTCAAATCGACACAACGAATATTTTATTTATCGTTGGTGGAGCGTTCGATGGAATTGAAACAATTGTGAAAGAA
>JABZYY010000077.1 GCA_015264885.1 Streptococcus sp.
TGAAATCGTCCCTGTCAATAATGAGAAAAATGGCGCATACAAGCTCCCACCAATCGATACTCCGGCAAGATGGACTTCGTTATATCGTCCAGTCATGACCGTATCAATAAATTGAGCCGAATAATTGGCAATTTGATAAATTAAAACTGGAATTAAAATGGTTAGTAGCGCTTTGAATTTATGATTTTCTTGTATCGTACTATTCATCATTTCCTCCTAACTTAATTCATCAATTGATTTCACTTTAAAGATTGCACTAGGAAGAACTTCTAGATTATTAGGTTCGCTTGTCACAGCAATAAACCCAGCAGTATTTTTGGCAAACTCTTCATCTACTGTTGAGTCCCCAATATAAATCATCTCGTTAAAAGAGACACCAAAACGATTTTGAATCGCATGTAGTGAATCCGTTGCTGGCTTTGAAGGAAATTCATCGGTGGTTCCAATGAAGTCGAATAACTCATTAATTCCAGCAACTTGTAAAACAGCTTCGGCTGGTAACTTAGAATCGTTTGTGACTAAAGCAATCACAAATCCTTTTTCCTTCAGTACGCAAAGTGCACGCTTTACATCTCCAAGTGTTTGGATTTTCTTTGGATGACTTAGAATATAGTCGGCAAAGTAATGCACTACAAAGTCGTAATTTTCTTCGATATCGATTGGCCTGAAATGATTTAAGACTTCCAGCATATCGCGAACTGTACCTGAAGCAATCACGCTGTTTTCGATGATGTCAGTTTCAGTGATACCAAGACGGTCAAACAACTCGTCATGTTCTGCATTTGTTAGATTCATCTCATTACGATTCACTAATTCGTTAAGAACTAAAATCGTTGGCTCAAACCATAATGTGGATGTATCCGTTAATGTGCCATCTTTATCGAAAATCAATACTTTAATATTGGTTTCTGTTAAATAGTTTAAAAATTCTTGTTTCATTATTCGATACTTTGTAACTCCACAGAAATAATGTTATCTAAAGCATTAATTTCTTTAATCACGTCTTCTACACTTACCGTTGCCTCAGAAATATCAATCATGATTTGTACAACAGCGACACTGTGAATCGCTAATCCTTGGAAGATCGTTAGGATGTTCATATCACGATTTGCAAATACTTCAAGCGTCTTTGTCAGTGTTCCTTTGATATTTTTCATATGGATATTGATAGATGCTTTTCTTCCTGCATTTACAGAAGAAAATCCTTGTACTTTACGATAATACTTATAATAAACACTGCGTGAGATGCCAACCATCTTCACTACTTCAGTGACGTCTTTTGCTTGTCCTGTTGCAAGTAGTTCTTTTGCTTGCAAAACTTTAGCAAATACAGGAGGAACAGCATCTTCAGAAACTAAAAAATGTTTTTGTCGATTCATTATTTGTCCTTCTTTCATAATCATTTGTACCCATTTTACCCTACATCATGGACAGATGGCAATTAATTCCGGCTAAAAAAACACGAAAAAAGAAGCTAGAAAACTAGCTTCTTGTCATAAAATCATATGGTGTGACATCATCCATTCCAATCATCGGAGAAATAAGTCCTTCTTCAATTGCTTGGATGGTTAATTGGATTTCTTTGTCTTCGTCTGAATGTAGAGTATCAACAAGCGACGGCTCCGTTATATTCTCTTTAATTGTTGGAGTTTCTTCTGTCTTTTCAATGTCGAAATTCGTTAAGAACTCTTGTAAGAAAGTTGCTCGTTTTGGAGGAATAGTTGTTGCACTCTTTTGGAACGCTCCTGCTTCCCCACACATGATGAGATACTGCTGACTTCTTGTAACTGCCGTATACAATAAATTTCTTTGCAACATCCGTGAGTACTGATTCACCATTGGCAAGATGACCATTTTAAACTCAGACCCTTGTGCCTTATGAATTGAGCAGCAATACGCCAGCGTCAATTGTTGCCAATCGGTTCTATGATACTCGACTTCCGTTTGATCGAATAAAACAAAAATCTTATCTACTTGGTCATCGTTCTCTTTTGCAAATTGAATTGCTGTGATTTCTCCAATATCCCCATTATAGACATTTTCTTCAGGTAAATTCACCAGTTGAAGGACTTTATCTCCTACGCGGAAGACTTTATCAAAGGACTCCACTTCACGAACCGAATTTCCGATTTTAGGGTTTAAGATTTCTTGCATCATCTGATTGATGGCATTAATCCCAGCATCTCCTTTATACATCGGAGCCAGTACTTGAATATCTCGCTTCGTATAGCCCTTCTTAAGAGCTGCTACAACGACTTGTTCAATAATCGTTACCAACCGTTCTGTTGAACATGGTAAGAAGCTGCGGTCCGCTTGTTTTTCCAGAAAGTTTTGTGGCAAGAAACCATCTTTGATACTATGCGCTAATTCGACAATTGAAGATTGTTGCGTTTGACGGTGAATTCGTTTCAGTTCAATGGCTGGCACTTGATTGGTTTCCAGTAAATCTGTTAAAACTTGCCCCGGACCAACCGAAGGCAATTGATTACTATCTCCTACGAGTAAAATCTTCAATCCTTCTGGAGCAGCCTTAAACACGCGGTTCATTAACCACGTATCTACCATCGACATCTCATCGATAATTAAGAATTCTCCAGTGATTTCCTTATCTTCAAAACTATCATCCACACTATCGATTGCAATCCCGAGCAGGCGATGAATCGTTGAAGAAGGATATCCTGTCAATTCATTCATCCGTTTTGCCGCTCGTCCAGTTGGCGCCGCAAGAACAATCGCCTCTTCAATCTCATCGTCATGCTCTAATTCATTTAGCTGAGCATAGACATCAATAACGGCATTAATAATCGTTGTCTTCCCAGTGCCAGGTCCACCCGTTAATACAAATAGTGGCTCCGTCATAATCCGATAAATAGCCTCTTTTTGAGACGCATCATATTGAATATCGTATTTCTCCTGCGTTTTCTCAATTGCTTTTTCAATTTTCTCTTTACTGATTTCTACTTTAGAAGCTGTAATTCGTTTTGACAAGGCGTTACTAATCCCTAGTTCTGCGTAATACAAAGAAGCAATCGCAATGCGGTTTTCATCAGAAAACACAACACCTTCGCGAATCAATTCATTTAATGCATCTACGAGTTTATCAGGTTCAATCAAGTAGTTTTGACAGGACTCTAGTAATCGTTGCGCTTGCGTGATTAACACTTCCGCCATCAAGTAGGTATCACCTGTTTGATAACAGAAATCTCTTGTCACTACAAAAAGCGCACCTTTTAGTCTTGAAGTATCGTCTGGATCAATCCCCATCGATTGGGCAATGCTATCCATTCTTCTAAATCCTAGGCCTTCTATTTTTTGAAGAAGAACATATGGGTCTTCGTCTAAAACCATTCTTGCCTTATCTTTATACATGCCGATAATCTTTTGGGCAATCGCAGGAGTAAACCCAAGATTCGTGAGTTCAAACATCAACTTCTCAGTCCCCTGGTTTTGCTGAATGACTTCACGGATCATTTCTTTTTTCTTTTTCGTTAATCCTGTAATCCCATCAAGCGCTGTCTCATCATTTAAGATACGCTCCATGGCCTCCTCGCCTAACTTCTCGATAATCTTCTCAGCCGTTTTCTCTCCAATACCAGGAAAATGAGAACTGGATAAATATTGAATGAGTCCTCTTTTACCGGTTGGTTGCGTCTGTTGATAATTATCTGCTTGGAATTGTTCCCCATATTTTGGATGAGAAACAATCTTCCCATTAAAACGATAGGAGATATCCGAATGAATTTGCCCGAAAATTCCAGTCACCACGATTTCGTCATCCACATCCACGCAATTAGACTCAACAACGCGAACGAGCATAACTTTATAGAAGTTCTGCGGATTCTCGAAAAAAGTCGTTAATACTTCCCCTACAATATAAGGTGTATCACTCATTTGGAATCTCCTTTCTAATCTTTTCTATTAAACGTATTGACGTTCTTCTCCGTTCATATACGCTTTATCGATGATACCTCCGCCGAGGCACTCTTCGCCGTCATAGAATACAACGGCTTGACCAGGTGTAATCGCACGAACTGGCTCATCAAAAATCACTGTAGCCAATGTTGGATCCTTTTCGTCCAATATGACTTTCACTTTAGTATCTTGTTGACGATATCTAAATTTAGCTGTACATTCGAACGTCTTCTCTTTTGGTAAATCATTTGTAAATTGAATATCTGTAGCCGTTAAACTATCGGAATAAAGGTTTGGATGGTGGAACCCTTGACCCACATATAAAGTATTCGTAGTTAAGTCTTTTCCAATAACAAACCATGGATCATTTGTCTTACCACCGCCACCAATTCCTAACCCTTGGCGTTGACCAATCGTATAGTACATGAGTCCGGCGTGGTCACCCTTTACTTCTCCATCAAGAGTCACCATTTTTCCTGGTTTAGCTGGTAAATAGTTTGATAAGAACTC
Source organism: Streptococcus sp. (assembly GCA_015264885.1). Taxonomy (GTDB): domain Bacteria; phylum Bacillota; class Bacilli; order Lactobacillales; family Aerococcaceae; genus Granulicatella. The sequence goes on from JABZYY010000077.1 coordinate 4,423, forward strand.
ATTGAAGTTACGTTCTCCAATAAAACATACACCAGTAGAATCCTTTTTCTTCGCAGTCGCAAGATTATACTTCTCAGCAATCTCGCGGACTTCTTTTTTCTCTAAGTAACCAATTGGGAACATCGCTTTTTCTAATTGTTTTTGATTCAATTGGCTTAAGAAATATGTTTGGTCCTTATTGTTATCTTTTCCTCTTAATAGATGAACAATTCCATTTTCGTCTTTTTCAACTCGTGCATAGTGACCCATTGCCACATAATCTGCTCCTAGTTGCAAGGCATAATCTAGGAAGGCTTGGAATTTTACTTCTTTATTACACATTACATCTGGATTCGGTGTACGTCCTAAGCGGTATTCACGAAGGAAATATTCAAACACACGATCCCAATATTCTTTTTCAAAGTTTACTGAATAATACGGAATACCGATTTGTTCTGCAACTGCTGCGACATCTTTGTAATCTTCCGTTGCTGTACAAACGCCATTTTCGTCCGTATCATCCCAGTTTTTCATAAAAATACCGATGACATCATATCCAGCTTCTTTTAATAGTAAAGCTGTTACAGAGGAGTCAACTCCTCCACTCATGCCAACGACAACTCTTGTTTTTTCGTTACTCATTCTTTCACCATCATTTCTATTTATTTCCTGAACTAGTCGATTTGAAGGTCGAGTTATCAGAATTTACCCTAATTTTAAATTTATTTTTATTTTTTTCAAAATTTTTGCTTGAAAATCATTGAAAATGCGATAGTACTGGGATTTTTGCCCAATTGTGTTTTTGACAAACGGTTGCGTTTTCACTATAATTAAGTTGAGAAAAAGGGGGCGAAGGTGTATGATGATCTCTTTACGAGC
>JABZYY010000078.1 GCA_015264885.1 Streptococcus sp.
CGCTAGGTCGCCTTGGAGATGCTACACCAGGCGTTCAGTTGTTGACAACATTTGACGATGAGGAAGCACAAAGTATTGTTGATTTCATGCAATCAGAAAACGAAAGACGTCAATCAATCGTAAATCAAATCGTAGAAGAAGCTACTCCGATCATTCAAGAACAAATGAATCAACCTGTTCTTGTATTAGCGCAACCAGGTTGGCATGAAGGGGTTCTTGGAATTGTAGCGAGTCGAATCGTTGAACAGACGGGAAAACCAACCATCGTTTTAGGAATAAGTGAAGACGGCTTAACAGCAAAAGGTAGCGGTCGTTCATTTGGAGAATTTAATCTCTATGATGCGTTAACTAGTGTGAAAAATCATCTCCTAAAATTCGGTGGACATCATATGGCTGCTGGATTGACAGTTGAAACGATACTGCTTCCAACGATTATCGAGGGACTAGAACAATACGCGAAAGACCATCAAGATTTATTAGATGTGAAGGCGACGTTAACGATTGATGAAGTTCTTCCATTAAAAGACATTACGGTCGAATGGATTGACTCATTAGCTAGCTTGAAACCATTTGGTACGGATAATCCAGAACCCGTCGTTTCTTTAGAAGGGATTCAAGTAGCTTCTACTCAATTACTTGGAGCGGATAAACATCACTTGAAACTTAATTTGAAAGAGTCCAATTCTTCAAACACGCTGCAAGCGATGGCCTTTAGTAAAGGGGAATGGGCAGTTTCTCTTCAACCAGATACGAAGATTAGTGTTGCTGGTACATTAGAGATTAATGAATGGCAAATTAATCGCCTTCCTCAATTATTGGTAAAAGATATCGCTGTTAAAGGTAGAGTCGTTATCGACTGGCGTACTTCTAAGATTACAAAAGATCATCTAGCTGTTGAAAATGCACTTTATCTAGCAACAAACGAAGTGTTCTTGAAGGAGCTAGAAACAAGAATTCCAAGTACTTCAAGCGTGATGGATTTTGCATCCTTTGTTGCTGCAAACGAAAACCCAACTGCTAAAGCAATTGTGTTATTCGACCTACCAGAAAAGATTGAAGAAGTGGAAACTTTCTTTAAAATGGAATGGACACAGCCGCTCTATGTCATCGCATATTCGAAGAATTCGGTTGTGACAACTGGTATCCCGGACAAGCCTAAGTTTGGTAGTGTGTATAAATATATCCAATCACATGGACAAATTCCTTATAATGAAAAACTAGTTTCGGTGGCTGGATTCCTCAAAATTCCAGTTGAACAATTCCGAGTGATATTAAAAGTGTTTTTTGAGTTGGAATTTGTTAAAATAGTAGATGGACATTTGATGATTAACGAAAGTCCAAAAACAAATGACTTAGAAGAGTCAACCTTATTGAAAAAGTTAAATGAACAAATGTTGCTTGAAAAGAAATTCAACTATAGCCAGTTCCAAGAACTAAAAAGTTGGATGGACTCACAACAAGGTAAATAAAAGGAGGAGTTCTCAATGAACTTGAAAGAATATATTGCTAGTGTTCCAAACTATCCTAAAGAGGGTATTATTTTCCGTGATATTTCACCATTAATGGCTAACGGTAAAGCATACCAATACGCAACACAACAAATCGTTGACTATGCACGTAAAGTTGGTGCGGAAATGATTGTTGGACCAGAAGCACGTGGATTTATCGTTGGATGTCCAGTAGCGTACGAATTAGGAATTGGTTTTGCACCAGCTCGTAAAAAAGGGAAATTACCTCGTGAAACAGTGGCTGTTGAATATGATTTAGAATATGGTTCAGCAGAGTTACACTTACACAAAGATGCTGTAAAACCTGGCCAAAAAGTTCTTATCTGTGACGACTTATTAGCAACAGGTGGAACAATGGCTGCCGCTGCAAAATTAGTTGAAAAACTTGGCGGTGAAGTAGTTGGTTTAGCGTTCCTAGTAGAGTTAACAGACTTGAAAGGTCGCGAAAAAATTAGCGAATATGACATTTTCACTTTAATGGAATACACTGAAGACGAAAGATAATCTAAATAAAGAAGACTTCCTTAGCATATAGGGCTAGGGAAGTCTATTTTTTATTTTCTTAATTCTTCTAATAGAGCTTTTGCAGTTTCTTGATTTAAATGTGGAGCTTTAGCGAGTAAGTTCATTAGTAGCGGAAGTTCTTCCTCGGTTGCGCCAACAGCAAGTCCCAATGATTTTGCTTGGAGTCGCATATGTCCTTTTTGAATGCCGTCCGTCACAAGAGCTCTTACAGCAGCAAGGTTTTGCGCTAAACCAATCGAGGCAATAATTCCTGCTAATTCAACAGCACTTGGATGACCGAGTAACTCGTGTGCAAATTGTGCACCTGGATGAATGGAAATAGAACCTCCAACCGTTCCAACAGGAAGTGGAAGAGTGATAGTACCCACTAAGTTTCCACCTTCATCCTTTGTCCAGCTTGTCAGTGGTTGATATTTCCCGCTTAAACTTGCATAGGCATGAGCACCTGCTTCGATTGCTCGCCAGTCATTTCCGGTAGCGATGACGACAGAATCAATACCATTCATAATGCCTTTATTATGCGTTGTTGCACGGTATGGATCTGCTTTTGAAAATTCACTTGCTAAAACGATTCGATTGATCACGTCTTCACCTTTAGTCGTTCTAGTATCTAAGATTCTTGGTGAGAGGACACATCTAGCTGTCACAACTGAATTTGTTGCAAGATTCGAGAGAATAGCCATAATACTTTCGCCACCAGTCAATGCTTCAATTGGTGAAACGAGCGCTTCTAGGATGGTATTCAGCATATTTGCTCCCATGGCTTCCTTTGTATCCACAGATACGTAGAAAATGTAAAATCTTTCTTTGTCAGTAGATTTTTCTTCGACCCATATTTCTCGAATTCCTCCGCCACGTTTCACGATAGAAGGGTGAGCATTATTAGCAAATGTAAATAATGATTCTTTCTGTTCGTCAAGTTTAGTTTTTACTTCTTCGAGTGTTAGAGGAGATTTTACAATGGCAATTTCTCCAATCATTTCACGTTTTTCTTGAACAGTTGTCGTACCACCAGCCATGTTGATTAATTTTGAAGCATAGCTCGCAGCAGCGATAACAGAAGGTTCTTCCGTTACCATTGGAACAATATAGCTTTTTCCATTCACAATTAATTCTGGAACGATTCCATACGGAAGACCGTATACTTCAATTTGATTTTCTACCATTTGGTTAGCAATGGACTCTGGTAGTACAAGACCTTTTTCGAGTAATACTTTGGCTTCGTTAGATAAGTTTGGATGATTTAATAAAGTTTCTTTTCTTTCTTCAAGAGACTTTTGATAAAACTTGTAAAAAGGGTTATTTTGCATCGATGTGCTCCTTTCTTGCTTTCATTCAGTATAACAAATTTTTACAGTTTGCGGGTATGATACAGGTAAATTTTTCAAAAATGAGGTACACTAGTAGACGTGAAAGGAGAGATTTTATGGAATTTATTCGTGAAGTGAATGGTCGCCGCCTGATTTTAATGGCTGATGAAGAGTATCAAAAAGAAGCAGAAGATATGCTTACTTTCGTAGAAGAATATTTTGAGGAGAATTGGGACGAGGTCGACACTTTAATTCCAATCCATTATGGACAAGTAAAAGTCATTCCTAAAGGAGAAGATTTTCAAGTAGTTGTTCAAAATTACGAACATAAACTACTAGATGAATGGGTAGAAGATTTCTCTTATTTCTTAGATATTATTCGTAAAACGATTCAAACTGGAAAGCGTACGAAAACATTAGGACGTTTAATTCCATTCCGCTTTGACGGACCGTTAGTGATTGCTAACCATACTTTTGAAGTGGATGAGTGGTATGCGCATCGTTTTGATGACGAAACTTGGTATATTGCTCCAATCGATCAAACGATTGATCCGCAACCGCTAGAAGGAAATCAAGCGTATGAAATCTTTCCAGATTATCCAGAATTATATGAAGTGATGCATTTACCAACAGACTATATTATCTTATTCAAAGGACATGAGATTGTTTCGGTGTTGAATACGGATAGTGTCGATGTGTGGAACTAGTCAAATACGAAAGGATGTACTATGGTAGAATCAATTTGTCGCATGAATCATGTTGTGAAGGCGTATGAATGTAATTGGAAAGGAGAGTTATCTCTTAGCCATGTAGTTGGGATTATGATGCTAGCTTCGCGTAAACAAGAACGCAGTCTAGCTCATCCTGATTTGATCTATCAAAAAGGATTATCATGGATTGTGATTCAAAACCAATTAACGGTCAATCGTCTTCCTAAATTAGAAGAAGAAATTATTATCGAGACAGAACCAGTTGGATATAACAAGTTCTTTACGTTCCGTCGTTATACGATTTTGTCTCTAGACGAAGAAGTACTAGTAGACGCATTAACGACTTTCTCAATGATTAATATTGAAGAGAGAAAACTCATTTCACTAGACGAAGAAGTATTAAGTGAATATCCAATTGAGAATAAAAAAGATACTCGTCGTAATCCACGAGTTCCTAAAATCGATTTAGAGAATGCGAGTGTTCAAACGTATCGTGTTCGTTTAAATGATATCGATTATAATCATCATGTGAATAACGCGAAGTATTTTGATTGGGTAATGGATAGCCTTGGGATGGACTTTATTAAGACTCATTCATTAAAATCAGTTCTTGTAAAGTATGATAAGGAAATTCTTCCCGAAGCTACGGTTAAGAGTTTTTATGAAATTCGTGAAACTGAAAACGGAGTTCAAACATTACACCAACTGGAATCAGATGATCAAAAATGTTGCCACTTATCTCTTGAGTGGAAAGTTAAGTAAAATCCTTGTATTTTCATAGGAAATAGGGTATAATACTTTTTGTGTAAAATATGCAGCAGAAATATAGAAGCTCGTCAACAGTCCTAGCCTTTAGGGTAAGGTAGTAACCGCGGCTGCAAAGGTGAACCCTTGTAGTGACTGCACGAATCGAAGATTTCGCGATTATTTTACTCCAAAAAAATAAACAATTATTGGAGGAATGTTCAATGTCACGTTACACTGGACCAAGCTGGAAGTTA
>JABZYY010000079.1 GCA_015264885.1 Streptococcus sp.
GCAAGCGCTGCACGTACTTCTGGTTGTGTCATGGATGGGAAGGTATCCCAGATTTCTTCTAAGGCTGTCTTACGATTGCCTTTTGGCGTTTCTTGTTCGAAATACCCAAGATCGATATAGTCGCCACGTGTTACTTTTCCGTTCAATGGCTTAATAATCCCTAATAAGCTCTTCAAGAGTGTCGTCTTCCCGATACCATTCGCACCGACGATGGCAATCTTTTGGCCGCGTTCCATTTCAAGATTCACATGTCCTGTTAATGGACGGTCATATCCAATCACTAAATCTTCGGCTTGGAAAATGTAACGACCGGGAGCTCTAGAAGTCTTGAAGTCAAATTTTGGTTTTGGCTTCTCACTGGCTAATTCGATGACTTCCATCTTATCCAGTTTCTTCTGACGAGACATCGCCATATTACGTGTTGCCACACGCGCCTTATTACGGTTTACGAAGTCCTTCAAGTCCGCGATTTCTTTTTGTTGACGGTTATACGCCGCTTCTAGTTGAGATTTCTTCATCGCATACACTTCTTGGAACTGATCATAGTCCCCAACATAACGGTTCAACTCTTGATTGTCCATATGGTAAATCAAGTTGACGACGCTGTTTAAAAATGGAATATCATGCGAAATCAGAATAAATGCATTTTCGTATTCTTGTAAGTAGCGTTTCAACCATTCGATATGTTCTGCGTCTAAGTAGTTTGTCGGCTCGTCGAGTAATAAAATATCTGGTTTTTCTAATAATAGTTTTGCCAGTAACACTTTTGTACGTTGCCCACCACTGAGTTCACTTACGTCGCTATCCATCCCAAAGGCTGCAACGCCTAATGCACGCGCTACTTCATCGATTTTGGCATCAAGAATATAGAAGTCGTGGCTATCTAATCGCTCTTGCAACTCGCCCACTTCTTCCAGCATTGCGTTCATTTCGTCTTCGTTTGCGTCTCCCATCGCCATATACAATTCATTAATACGCGCTTCAGCCACGAATAAATCGTCGAAGGCTTTTTGAAGGACGCTACGAACTGTCATCCCTGGTTCAAGGACGGTATGTTGGTCCAAGTAACCAACCTTCACATTTTTCGACCACTCGATTTTTCCTTCGTCTGGTTGTAGTTGACCTGTCACGATATTCATGAAGGTTGATTTCCCTTCACCATTAGCTCCAACAAGCCCGATGTGTTCTCCTTTTAACAGACGGAAGCTCACATCATTGAAGATGGCTCTTTCACCGAAGCCGTGTGTTAATTTTTCTACATTTAAAATACTCATCAACGTTCTCCTTAAGTTTTCTCTGGGTCATTGTATCATAGTTTACGATAAATTCAAAAAAGCTAAAACAAATACGGAGCAAGAAACGAATCCCTACTCCGCATTTTTCTACTATTTAAATTGTGCTTTGTATAAAGCCGCATACGCACCGTTTTTCGCGAGCAATTCTTCATGCGTGCCGTCTTCTGTCAGTCCATCTTCTGTCACCACAATAATACGATCTGCATTTTTAATCGTAGCAAGACGGTGAGCAATAATAAAGGTCGTTCTACCTTCTGCCAACTCGTCAAACGATTGTTGAATAAACTTCTCGGTTTGCGTATCGAGCGCGCTCGTTGCTTCGTCCAAGATTAAAATAGAAGGATTCTTCAAGAAAATACGAGCAATTGAGAGGCGTTGTTTTTGTCCGCCTGACAATTTCACACCGCGTTCTCCGATATGTGTATCCACGCCATCTTCTAAATCTTCAATGACTTCTTTCAGTTTCGCTTGCTCGATGGCACGATCTACTTCCTCATCTGTCGCATCGAGTCTACCGTACAATACATTCTCGCGAATCGTTCCATTAAAGAGGAACACATCTTGTTGCACGATACCGATTTGTCGGCGAAGAGACTGTAAGGTGAAACGATTGATGTTGGTTCCATCAACCAAGATTTCCCCTTCTTTTAAATCATAGAAGCGAGGCAATAAGTTCACGAGCGTTGTCTTCCCAACCCCACTTGGTCCAACGAAGGCAACCGTTTGACCTGGTTCTACCGTCAAGTTGATATGTTCCAACACTTTCTTATCTTCCTCATATCCAAAACCGACATTTTTATATTCCACTCGTCCTTCAAAAGCAGGTGCAGGAATGGCATCGGGTGCGTCTTCAATATCAATTTCGACATTCATTAATTCTTTGAAACGACGGAAGCCTGCAAACCCTTTTGGATACAATTCAATCATAGAATTCATTTTATTAATCGGTCCCACGAACACATTGGACAGTAAGATGTAGCCGACTAATTCTCCAGCTGTTAGATCACCAATGACCGTGAAGTACGCCCCTACGATTAGGCTGAAGAGATTAATACTGCGCATTAATAAGTAATTGAAACTGCTGCTTGTCCCCATCGTGCGATAGAACGCAATTTTATTCGAGCGATACTCTTGAATGAGGTCTTCGAAGAGTTGTTGCTCATGACTTTCGTTGGCAAAGGCCTTCACCACACGCATTCCGCTCAGTACATTTTCCAAGCCTGCCGTATAGTTGGCTAACCCTTTGTAGATATTTCGATTGATACGAGACATGCGGCGATTAAATACCGCCAGCGCGACCGCAATAATCGGTACGAAGAAAATCGTCAATAACGCCAGCGTTGGATGCACTTGATACATCAACACAAACGAACCGATTAACGTCATCACGGCAATAAAGAATTCTTCAGGTCCGTGGTGCGCCAACTCACTAATGTCGAATAAATCACTCGACAAGCGGCTCATCAATTCCCCGATTTTCATATTGTCAAAAAACGAGAAAGATTGTTTTTGAACCTTCGCAAATAACTCACGACGCATATCCGTTTCAATGTTAATCCCTAAAATATGCCCCATGTAAACCACGATAAAGTTCAAAGTTGTCGAGAAGGCATATAGCGCAAGTAGCCCTGACCCCACGAGTATAATTTGTTGTAAGTTTTGAGACGGCACGATGTTATCGATGACACTTCTCACCATTACTGGAAAGGCAAGTTCGAGAATGGCCACGATGACCGCACAAGTAAAATCGAGTAAGAATAATTTTTTATACGGTTTGTAATAATGAATAAAATCTTTAATCACGATTGCTCTCCTTTCGCATAATGCAACGCGCTCCAATCTTTTGTCTTATAGACGATATGTCCATAAAGAACGGTTAACGCGTTTGATAATAACATGGCAATCCATACACCGGTTGCCCCGAGTGCTGTAAAGGCTCCAAGCACCCAAATAATTGGCAGGCGTAATACCCATAAACGTCCAACTGACATATTCATCGAGTATTTCGTCACGCCACATCCTTGGAAGAATCCATTGTATGCCGAGAACATTCCCATAAAGAAAATGATAAAGGCGGTATAGTTCAAATACTCAACGGCATTTGCCCAAAGAACGGCATCGCTTCTATCTTTAATGAAGACTCCAAGAATCGGAGACTGGAAAAAGAAGACGATGATACAGCCAACTGTTGAAATCATGAGCACCCATAGTAGCGCTCGTCTAAAGATGGCATGCGCACGGTCATAAAGCCCCGCACCCATGTTTTGCCCGATGATGGCTGTTAACGCCGCACCGATTCCCATCTGTGGTTGCGTTAGTAAATCCGAAATACGGTTTACCATCGAATACGCAGCGAGTACCGACGTTCCATATGACTGAATCAATCCATTTAAGACGGTGAAACCTAACGCCGCCCCACCATACCCGAAGGCAGATGGCCATGCGACTTTAAGAATTTCTTTCATCACTTCTTTGTCAATTTTGACATGTCTTAAGTAGATTTGAATATCTGACTCCTTGCGAACGGCACGAATGGCAAGCGCCAATAAGAGTACTTTTGCAATAACAGTCGCCCATCCTGCCCCCTCAATTCCCCAGTTCAACCCAGTGAGGCCGACAAAAGGAATCGTCGCAAAAATGAAGATTGGATCTAGAATAACGTTAGCAATCGAAGAAGCCGCACTGATCATCGTAATCGTACGCGTTCTCCCTTGCGCATTTAGCAAGGACTGATATCCGAAGTAGCAGAAATCAAAGAACAACCCAATAAAGTTAATCTTCAAGTATGCTACAGATTTTGCCAAGAAGGTCCCCTCTGCTCCCATCCACTTCACGAATAGAGGTGCAAGGAAATATCCAAGTACGGACAGCACAAACCCAAAGAAATACGTTAATACCATCGCATTCCCTGCATAACGCTTCGCATCTCTATATTTTCCTGCTCCAAAATACTGAGCAATGAGTGCAGTCGCTCCAACACTAATCCCCATTCCAAGCGAAATAAATAAGAAGTTCAACGGCCAAATAAACGCGGTTGCCGCAAAGTCTTCTGCAGAAAGTTGCGCCACATATAACCCGTCTGTCAAATTGTATAAAGTTCGAATTAAATTATTAATCATTAACGGAGTCGCAATCGTTAAAATCACCCGATTAATGTGCCCCGTCGTAATAAAATTTTGTTTTTCCAAAATAATCACCTGTTCTAGTATACATGATATCCCCACTGCTGTGAACACATACCATGAACAAATCCACTTTTCTGTACTTTTAAAGATCGAAGGAGGCTCGCTCTTTGCATTTTTATAAGGTAGAAAAAGTCCCCTGCTCTGTCTCTCCACACCAGATTGGATAAATAAACTACTTCCTATTATTTTGCAAAACAAAATTTCAAAGCACGTGATTTTAAGTAGCACCTCATTCTGTCATTAGCCCGTACGAAGCACCCACTACCTCGCTTCCGCCCCTCCGAGACAAAATTTCTAAACACATTGTTCAAAGAAACAAAAAATGCGAAAGCCGAAACATTAGGCACTACCTAACCTTTTTATACAAGCAGGTCTGAAGAATCATTTGGTCCATAGTAGCAACAATAGCGAGTGTAATCGATGCGAATTAGCAGTAGTTAGGAA
>JABZYY010000007.1 GCA_015264885.1 Streptococcus sp.
GTTATTAGATGAATTAAAGAAACGCTTAGAAGATGAAAATAGTGGATTAGAGCTTCTTTTGACGGCTTCTCATTATAAACTCGTGACAAAAGCCAGTTTAAAACCTTATATCGAAAAATATGCAGTTTCTCCATATTCTTCTCAATTGTCTCAGGCATCCCTAGAAACGTTAGCGATTATTGCTTATAAGCAACCTGTTACACGTGTGGATATTGAATCGATTCGTGGGGTTCAAAGTAGTGGTTCGATTCAAAAACTATTACTAAGAGATTTAATTGAAGAGGCTGGAAGATTAGAGACACCAGGTCGTCCAAAACTGTATAAGACAACAGCATACTTCATGGATTACTTTGGATTAGAATCTCTTGATGCCCTACCAGATGCTTCTGATTTATTCGATTTAGATTCTGAAGAAGCAAACCAATTGTTTAGAGATAATCATGATTTGTTTGAAGAGTTGGAAATGCGCTCAAAAGAACATCATGAAGTAGAAGAAGAGAAAGAGTAGGTTTTTTTGTGGAAAGATTACAAAAAGTAATGGCACACGCCGGTGTGGCATCCCGCAGAAAATGTGAGGCATTTATTCAAGAAGGCCGTGTGAAAGTCAACGGTGAAGTTGTAAAAGAACTCGGTTTTAAAGTAGGTGCGAATGATAAAATTGAGGTAGACGGAATTCCAATTTATAAAGAAGAACCTGTGTACTTCATGTTTTATAAGCCAAAAGGCGTTCTTTCAAGTGCCAGTGATGATAAAGGAAGAACTGTTGTAACTGATTATTTCAAAGAAGTAGAGCAACGCGTGTATCCAGTAGGTCGTTTGGACTATGATACTACAGGCCTTCTTTTATTAACGAATGACGGAGAGTTTTCAAACTTGATGACACATCCAAAGCATCACGTAGAAAAGAAATATATCGCCAAAGTTAAAGGAATTCCAACGCCTAGACAAATGCGTCAATTGGAACGTGGAATCGTCTTAGATGGCAAGAAAACGTCAAATGCAAGAGCTCAAATCTTATCGGTAGATACAGATAAAGGAACAGGGATTGTAGCTTTAACGATTCATGAAGGCTGGAACCATCAAGTGAAGCGTATGTTTGAGGCTGTAGAGTTACCTGTTATGAAATTAAAACGTGAAGAGTTTGGATTTTTAACATTGGAAAATTTACGCCCTGGAGATTATCGTGAATTGCGACCTTTTGAAGTACAAAAGCTGATAAAACTCGCGTTAGACGATGAAAAATAAAGGCCTATAAGGGAGTAATACAAAGAGAAAAACGGACTCACATTAGCTGAGTCCGTTTTGTTTATTTATTCTTCAGTAAAGGGGCTATTTTTTCGTTTAATGGCACCCGTTGGACAGGCTGTATAAGCATCTTTGAACTTTTCTAGCGTATCTTCTGGTAGTGGAACTGTTCCGGTATTGTTGTCTTGTTTTACAAAGGCAATCCCTTCAGCATCGTACTCGAAAATCTCAGGAGCACGTAGTTGACAGATGCCACATGCGATGCAAGACTCGCAATCAACTTTTGTATAAATTTTTGAAAGAGAGGATTTATTATCCATGAGTCAGTACTCCTTTTATCAAATTTGGATATTACATGCGATCAAGTCGTATGGTGTGGTTCCGTTAAATCGATTATATCGTATTTTAACGGGAAATCGTACCATGTCGACTTTAATTGGCGTGACAGAAGATAAAACTGAAGTATTTTTTGCAAGTTTACCTCATTTAAAAGAGGAGTATTATCATCAATTATTGGACGAATTCTTGCGTGAAGGAGTACTTGGAGAAAATGAATCAGGAGTGGTATTACTTAAAGAGATTCCTGAATTTTCTCTGGTGACAAACGGAAACCATCCTGGCAATTACTTGATGCATCCATATTCGTTTGTGCAATTACGAGATGTCACAAGACTCTGGGTCGAATGGATTAGTTATCACCGCTATGAAGAAACAAGCTATCGTCCTTTGATTCAAAATGTATGGTTACAGCAATTATTTAAGCGGTGGTATAAAGAAGAAAAAGAGACGATTACACCAGCTTGGTTTACTAGTGTTGTGAATGAATTCCAGGTATGGGCTAATAAACAAGATGAATCTGTGAAAGGACATTGGGTAGGCCTTTTTAATGGAGCTAAGTCGACAGCGGCTCTAGAAACTGAGCTCGTTTCGTTGTGGTCATTTACCACTGTTGAAGACTGTGAACCTCTTTCAAGATTAGTTTTAATGAAATGGGTGAGTGATGTCTTTGAAGGACCTGAAAATTCTCCAATCACTTATAGATGGTTTTCTAAAATGGTTGAATGGATTTCTCAGGAAACGAGTTCCGTTCGAGAAACCGTTCGATTATTTGAAAAAGGATTAAAACGAACTGAGATTGCACGTCTTCGTAAACTCAAAGAGAGTACGATTAACGATCATCTATTAAAGCATTTGTTACTTACGAAAGATGCATCTTATAAACGTGTAGAAGAAACGAAAGCTGCTAAAGTGTACCAAACCCTCTTCGAAGATGGACAATATCCTAAATATAAAGAGGCTAAAGATCAGTTTGAATCAGAAGGGAAAAAACTAGATTTCTTTTTATTCAGATACTATCAAATCAAGGCCTTAAAGGAGCGTGAATGACATGGATCCAATATTGAATCAGTTCGGATATGATGAGTTCCGAGAAGGACAACAGGAAGTCATCACCGCTCTTGAGGAAGGACATGATGCGATTGCGATTTTACCAACGGGGAATGGGAAATCGTTTATTTATCAATATATCGGCATTAAAGAAAAATGTAGAGTGGTTATTGTATCTCCGCTGATTGCTTTAATGGTCGACCAAGTTGCCAGTTTAAAGCAGCTCGGTATCCATAGAGCAGTGGCGATTACTTCTCTTATGACTGAAGCCGAAAAAAATTATATTTTAAGCACCTTAAATGAGTATCAATTTATCTTTGTATCTCCGGAGATGCTGCAAGCACCAAGATTCTTTAAGCAATTATCGAAGCTCGAAATAGGCTTACTCGTTGTCGATGAGGCGCATTGTATATCACAGTGGGGATATGACTTTAGAAGTGATTATCTATTTATCGGTAAGATGAGAAAGAGTTTGAAAAATCCTAGAACGTTGGCATTAACTGCTACGGCTACGACTCAAGTGGTTCATGATATTTACACTTTTTTAGGATTAAATAAAGAGGATACGACTTATTTCCAAGGACATGCCTTCTTGAAGAATCGTGAAATTGATGTTATTTCGGTTGAAGGACTTCGCAGCAAGATGCTTTCTGAATTGTTGAAGCGTGTGGAATATCCTTGTATCGTCTATGCCTCAACGATTAAGGAGATTGAAGGGTTAAAAGAATCACTCCAAGAGGAAGGATTTACAAAAATCGATACCTTCCATTCCAAGAGACATAGTAGCGATCGTCAAACGATTCAGCAGAAATTCTTTAGAGGAGAACTGAATATCTTATTAGCGACAAGTGCATTTGGAATGGGCATTAATCAGTCCAATATTCGAACGATTATTCATTACCAACTTCCTCAAACGCTTGAAGATTATGTTCAACAAATTGGACGAGCTGGAAGAGACTTGCAGTTTAGTCGTTGCATTGCCTTTGTACATCCGGACGATTTTCCGCAGATGAGTCGTAAAATTGAACGGTCCTATGAAGTGGAGGACGTGGAAGAAACAGAACTGCATCAAAATATAAAAGAAATTGCAGAGGCTTTCCATTGGAATAGTGAACAAAAGAATGAATTTATCAAGATGCAGCGGGGACGTAAATTAAAGCAATTGCGACAGATTGAAGAATTTGCGACCACAAGTCAGTGCAAAGAACAGTTCTTAGCGCAGTTCTTCGGAGAAAATCGGAAAGAACCGTGTGGCAAGTGTAGTAGCTGTAGACATCTTGATCTATTCTTATTAGAGATCACATCGAAATGGAATGAAGAACAATCGAGTCAAAAGTCCTTTGAAGAAAGCTTTAAAATTTTATTTAATCTATGATTAAATAGAGTGATTTTTTGAGAAATTATGCTACAATAGTACTAAAGTAAAAGTTTGCCCTGAGTGTAAGAATATGCTATATTGTGTAATGAATTGACTGAGGATAGCATTGGGTCAAATTAGGAGGATTTTTGAATGAGCGATAACTTTAATAATAACGAAGATTTTAATCAAACAGAAGAACAACCATGGGAAAGAAAATTTGGCGAAGAAGAGAATTTAAAGAATCGTCAATTCTCTCGTAGTGCTAGAAACTCAGGTGGGAAAGCAGTAGCACCATTATCAAATGTTTTATTATTTGTATTTTTAATTGTAATTGTAGCACCAGTATTATTTATGATGTGGTTTTCAATTAGCAATAATAGTAACCAAGTAAAACCAAGAACAGCTGATGATGTAATGTTAACGAAGACTGTTGAAACTACAACAGCAACTCCAGAAACAACAGCTGCTACAACAAAAAAAGAGGCTACAACTACAGCTAACGAAGCAACAACAACTGCACCTCGTCAAGCTGAAACAACTCAACAAACACCTACAACTCAAGCGCAACAAAATGGTAACTATGGTACATACACTGTTAAAGCTGGAGATACTTTATATCGTATCGCTGTTAACCACGGTATGGACGTAGCAACATTAAAACAAATTAATGGTCTTACAGGAGATAACATTGCTCCAGGAACAACATTAAAAGTTGCACAATAATAGATGACTATATTAGTGGAAGTCTGAGACGCAAGACGTTTCAGACTTTCTTTTTGAGAAGGAGAGAGAATATGCAAGTTGCTATTGATGGACCAGCTTCGTCTGGGAAAAGTACAATTTCAAAACTAATTGCCAAAGAAACTGATTTTCTTTATCTAGATACTGGTGCGATGTATCGTGCCACAACATTGGCATTTTTAAGAAATAATATTTCAGTTGATGATGCGTCAGCAATTGATGAATTGCTAGAAAACTTAGTCATCAGTTTTAAAAATACTGAAGATGGCCAACTTGTTTTCTTAAACGGGGAAGATGTGACGCGTGAAATTCGTGATCTTGAAGTTACAAGAAATGTGTCTGAAGTTTCAGCAATTAAAGCAGTTCGTGTAAAACTTGTAAAGATGCAACAAGAGATTGCAGAGAACCATTCGATTATTATGGATGGTCGAGATATTGGTACTGTAGTGCTTCCAAATGCTGAGTTGAAGATTTTCTTAGTTGCGTCTGTAAAAGAACGTGCACTTCGTCGATTCAGAGAAAACCAAGAAAAGGGCATTGAATTATCCCTTGAAAAATTAGAAGAAGAAATCGCTCATCGGGACTTTTTAGATAGTACTCGTAAAGAGTCACCATTGAAAAAAGCGGATGATGCAATTGAAATCGATACAACAAGCCTATCAATTCAAGAAGTCGTTTCTAAAATTACGAATCTTATCCAAGAAAAGTTAACGAACTAACCAGATTTTACAAAAAAACACTAGAATTCGTTTTCATTTAGTGGTATGATTGTAAGTGGATAAAAAGTTTTATTTTACACAAAAATCAAACTTTATGTTCGCATGAATTGTCGCGCTTAGGAGGAAGTCACATGTCAGAATTACAAACAATGCAAGATGCGCTCGATATCGTTAAAGATATTCAAATCGGAGATTTAGTACAAGGTGAAGTATTAACTCTACAAGATAAACAAGCCATCGTCGGAATTATCGGTGGAGGAGTTGAAGGAGTTATTCCTTTCAATGAATTATCTACATCACCAGTTGAACGTGTAGAAGACGTTTTAGCTGTTGGGGATGTTGTTGATTTAGTAGTCATCAAACAAATCAAAGATAAAGAAAATGGAAGTTTCTTACTTTCTAAAAAACGTGTAGATGCACGTAAAGTTTGGGAAGAAATTCAAGCTAAATTCGATAACAAAGAAATCATCGAAGCTCCAGTTGTGGATGCTGTTAAAGGTGGTTTAGTAGTGGATGCAGGAGTTCGTGCTTTCGTACCAGCTTCAATGGTATCAGACCACTATGTTGATAACTTAGCTCAATTCAAAGGCCAAACATTAGCTTTTGAAATCGTTGAAATCGAACCAAGCGAAAATCGTTTAATCTTATCACGTAAAAACTTAGTTGCAGCTGAAAAAGCAGCTAAGCGTGCAGCTGTATTTGAAGCAATTCAAGAAGGTTCTGTAGTGACTGGTAAAGTAGCTCGATTAACAAACTTTGGTGCGTTTATTGACTTAGGTGGTGTGGATGGATTAGTTCACATCTCACAAATCTCTCACGAGCACGTTGCGAAAGCAAGCGACAAATTAAAAGTTGGCGAAGAAGTGCAAGCTAAAGTAATCTCAGTGGATCCAGAAAGCGGACGTGTATCATTATCAATCAAAGATACATTAGCAGGACCATGGGATAACATTGAAGAACGTGCAGCAGTTGGTTCTGTATTAGATGGTTTAGTAAAACGTCTAACTACATTTGGAGCATTTGTTGAATTATTCCCTGGAGTAGAAGGATTAGTTCACATCTCACAAATTGCTCACCAACATATTGCAACACCACACGAAGTTCTTAAAGAAGGTCAAGAAGTTCAAGTGAAAGTTCTTGAAGTTCATCCAGAACAACAACGTATTTCTTTAAGTATTAAAGCTTTACAAGAAGCTCCAAAACCTGAAAAAGAAGAAGTTGAAGAAGTGGTTGAAGAAACTTACGAATTACCTGAAGAAGATGTTTCATTCTCTTTAGCTGATCGTTTAGGTGATCAACTTTCTGAACTTAAAGTTGAAGAATAACATTCAAATAAAAGTTAAGTGGAAATAGTCTGGACTGGTTCCAGACTATTTTTATGATAGAATTAGAGAAAAGGAGGAATAGTATGTCAACACCAGTTATTGCCGTTGTAGGAAGACCAAATGTCGGAAAATCTACAATTTTTAACCGTATTGTCGGAGAACGTATCTCTATCGTAGAAGATATCGCCGGAGTCACTCGTGACCGTATCTATTCTGAAGGTGAGTGGTTAGGTCACTCCTTTAATATTATTGATACAGGTGGAATTGATATTACGGATGAACCGTTTATGTCAAACATCCGTATGCAAGCAGAAATTGCGATGGAAGAAGCCGATGTGATTATCTTTCTAACAAGTGTAAAAGAGGGCGTAACAACGACTGATGAACACATTGCAAAATTACTCTATCGTACAAATAAGCCAGTTTTACTTGCTGTTAATAAAGTAGATAATCCTGAATTACGTTCTGAAATTTTTGATTTCTATTCATTAGGATTCGGTGAGCCATTCCCAATTTCTGGAAGTCATGGATTAGGGCTTGGAGATTTATTAGATGCAGCAGTAAAAGCCTTCCCTGAAGAGAATGATGACGAAGAGGATAAAGACATCATTAAGTTTAGCTTCATCGGTCGTCCAAACGTAGGAAAATCAAGCTTAGTGAATGCAATGCTTGGAGAAGAGCGTGTCATTGTATCTAATGTTGCTGGAACAACTCGTGATGCCATCGATACGAGGTTTGAAGACGAAGAAGGTACTATCTTCAAGATGATTGATACTGCCGGTATTCGTAAGAAAGGCCGTGTCTTTGAATCAACTGAAAAATATAGTGTCTTACGTGCCCTAAGAGCGATTGAGCGAAGCGACATTGTTTGTGTGGTCTTGAATGCCGAAGAGGGAATTCAAGAACAAGATAAGAAGATTGCAGGTTACGCTCACGAAGCAGGTAAGGGTGTCGTTATTTTAGTGAATAAATGGGATACGCTTGAAAAAGATAATTCGACTTATAAAGAATTTGAAGATAAGATTCGTCAAGAGTTCTTATACTTATCTTATGCTCCAATTATTTTTGTATCTGCGAAGACAAAACAACGTCTTACAAAAATTCCACCAATCTTAAAAGAGATTCATGAAGTTCGTTCACGTCGTATTTCATCTTCTGTATTGAATGATGTATTAATGGATGCGATTGCGATGAACCCAACTCCAACGGATAAAGGGAACCGTTTGAAGATTTACTATATGACGCAAGTAGCGATTCAACCACCAACATTTGTCACATTTGTAAATGATGTTGAATTGATGCATTTCTCATACGAACGTTTCTTAGAAAACCGAATTCGCTCAGCATTTGGATTCGAAGGAACACCAATTCATATGATTACGCGTCAAAGAAAGTAAAAAAATTCATAGCAAGCTTATAAAACAGGATATAAAACGTTGAAACTATTGAGGTTGAATGGTATAATCTAGAGGAAATCAAAACTAATTTTCGATTTCCAGATAAGTTGGACCACTCAACGAACTCTGATAGAAATTCTTATTTGACGGAGGTGAAACTAAAATGGCTAACAAAGCAGAATTAGTAGATCGCGTTGCTAAAAAAACGCAATTAACAAAGAAAGATGTTTCAGCAACAGTTGAAGCGTTATTCGAAACAATTCAAGAAGCTTTAAAAGCAGGTGAAAAAGTTCAAGTTATCGGATTTGGTAACTTCGAAGTTCGCGAACGCGCTGCTCGTAAAGGACGTAACCCTCAAACAGGTAAAGAAATCAAAATCAAAGCTTCTAAAGTTCCAGCATTCAAAGCTGGTAAAGCTCTTAAAGATGCAGTTAAAAAATAATTCCAATGAATTATTTTTCATAGCATGAAGTTTTAATTGGTGTTATATTAGAGTTAACTCTATATAACACCTTCTTTTTTTGGTGTAAAACTTCAATAGTATACATATTTAAATGCAGTTTATCTGCTAAAGGAGACATTATGACACAAGTAATCGAAGCGATTGAACAAGCCTTACAAGAACAAGATATTGATAAAGTCTATGAACACTATCACCAATTTTTTGACAATTTCAACCCAGAAACAGACCTTCAAGAGATGGCAGATTTAGCCACTTATTCTGTATCGATTGGATTCTACGAAGAAGCTAAACGTGCCTTGTTACGACTCACCGAAGTTGAACCAGAAGAAGCGATTTGGACGATTTTATTAGCCGAGATTTTAGTGGCTGAAGGAGAAACAGACCAAGCATTATCAATTCTTTACGATATTCCAGAAACAGATCCTGATTATCCAAGTGTGTTGGTCGTACAATCGGAAGCTTACCGAGAAGAGGGAGATTTCGACTTAGCAGAGAAGAAACTCTTAAAAGCAAAAGACTTAGATCCAAATGAAGCGATTATTGATTTTTATCTTGGAACCTTATTATTTGAAGCAGGAAGTTTTGAACGTAGCGCATTTTTCTTGGAGCGTTTCTTAAAACAAAATCCAGGGGAAACTGGGGAAGAAGAACGTGCACAAGAATTGTACGTTGAAGCCACTTTGAGAATGGGCGATAAAGAGCCATTAGAGCAATTTATTGGCGAAGAAAGCATCGATGGTCTCTCAAGTGATTTATTGTTCCAGATGGCCTCATATGAGTCCATTGAGGGGAACTATGAGAAAGCTCTCGAGTATTACATGGAACTTCTAGAACGTGAACCTGAAAATAGTGAAGTGACACTGAATGTGATTCAATGTCTTTTAATTTTAAAACGTGAAGAAGAAGCAAAAGATTATGCAAAGAAATGGATTGCTTTTGATGAATTGAATGATGAAGCACATCGTATTCTTGGACAAATCGAAATCGCAACAGGAAATTCTAAAGTTGGATTACAAGAATTAAAAGAAGCGGTTGATATTAACAGCGATTCTTTACTTAATGTGACAAGTTATGTTGAGGCTTTAAACGACGAGGAAGAATATGAGGAAAGTATTGCATTCCTTGAAAGTTTAGAAACAAAAGAAGATGCAGTGATTCTTTATCTGTTTGCGAAAACTTATGAAGCAATGGAAGAGTACAACGAGGCCTTTACATACTATCAAAAAGCCTATGAAGCAGGCGAAAGTTCTGTTGAATTTTTAGAAGATTATATTCGCTTTATGATTGAAGAGGGACGTAAAGATTTAGCTGTACCAGCCTTACAAGAAGCATTGAAGGTAGATCCGTTTAATCCTGAATTTATCCGTTATACATTTATTTTTGAAGAGTAGGAGGGATACTTTGTTTAACCCAAGTTTAGAAACGAAAAAGAAATTTATTTCGTGGTTCATTTCAAATCATTCTTTGAAAAGAAGAGAGTCATTATGGATTCTGAACTACTTGTTAAACCATGAGTTGTTGTTAAAACAAATTCATTTTGTGGAACATGTTGAAGCAACTCCAAAAGGGATGTTATTTTCAACAATTAAACCTGCTCAGGAGTCTTTCTTATTTTATAAGGAAGGAACAAAATTCGATAATCCAGAAGTGGCGTTTCACGATATGCGTCTTCATTGGAAAGAAGATTGCTATGTGGAATTAGATTTTCCAAATGCATATAAGAGTATGGTGAGTTTTGCTGTATTAGAGAAAAATCCTTACTATTTCTCTGAAATCGAAGAGATGGAAGTAGTCGACGAGGAATTAGATAGTATTCAAAAAGAAGTGCTGATTTCTCAATTGAAAGCAGAAATCAATGAGGCTCTGGAATCAATGGACTCTCAGCGTTTTATGGAACTAACAAATCGATTAAAGGAGTTAGAAGATGAGTGATTTTAAACGAAAAGTTGATATACAATCGGTACCGCTCTTCGTTAGTGCACTCCCTGTTCTTCAAACGTTAAAAGAAGCCGGACACGAAGCCGTTTTTGTAGGTGGATCAGTCCGTGATTTGGTTCTTGGAAAAGAAATTTCGGATGTGGATATTGCGACCAGTGCAACCCCTGAAGAAGTGAAGAGTCTCTTTTCGCATACGGTAGATGTGGGGATTGAACACGGAACCGTTCTTGTTTTGCATCATCATGATAGCTATGAGGTGACAACATTTCGTACGGAAGGGACGTACCAGGACTTTAGACATCCAGATTCTGTGACCTTTGTCAGAAGCCTGGAAGAAGATTTGATGCGTCGCGACTTTACAATTAATGCTCTTGCGGTTAACGACAGAGAAGAAATTGTTGATTATTTTAATGGGATTGAAGATTTAGAACATGGCATCATCCGCTGTGTTGGAAATCCTATGGAACGTTTTAATGAAGATGCTTTGCGTATGATGCGTGCGGTCCGTTTTACAGGGCAATTAGGTTTTTCGATTGAATCAGATACATTTAATGCGGTACGTACTTTAAAAGCCAATCTCGAACGAGTTGCTGTGGAACGTATGAAAGTTGAGTTTGAGAAAATGATACTGAGTCCACATCGCACCCTTGCCTTTAAAGCCTTTGTGGAAAGTGAGTTATATCAAGCTTGTCCAGATTTTAAAGAGGCTAAAGAAACGCTTTTAAAAGTGGGAGAGTTCCCGTTAGACAAACCTACGATTACTCAAGCTTGGATTTTATTTGTTTACTATGAACGATTAAGTATTCCTCAGTTAAGAAAAGTATTGAAAAATTGGAAATCATCGAATGACCAAATCTCTACTGTATTAACAGGCTATCGAACATTGCTCGCTCGTCTTGAAAAAGAATGGGATGCATTTCTTGCTTATGAATGTCCAGAAGATTTGGCTGTCGAAGTAGAACAGTTGTTAGCAGGAATTGGTCGAGTAGAGGAACTAGAAAAGTTGAAGACTGTGTATCAACAATTACCGATTCGATCAATGAAAGACATTCAAATTGATGGTTTTGGAGTGAAAGAGGCACTTGGCTTAGAGAAGATGGGCCCTATTATTGGTGAAGTCTTACAAGCCCTTCAAACAGAGATTTTATCTGGTAGATTAGCCAATGAAAATACAGAGATAGTTTCATGGATTAGAAATAATTTCAATGAAAGTAAATAAAGTTTCATTGAAATGAAAAACAATTTATTGAAAGCCGTTTTATTAAATATAATTCTTGAATGAAAGGCGTTTCAATGGTATTATCATTTTGTAAGCAATAATTTATTTTAAGGAGTGACCCTATATGAAAAAGGTTATGTCAGGTTTACGTTTTGTATTTAGAAATGGAGAAACATGGACGATTAATCGTCGTTTGATTGGTGACTTATGGATTAAAAAAGTTACTACATCATTTGGTCGTATTAACGGCGGAGAATTCCAAGAAATTCACCCATGTGAATCATTACGTATCGAGATCTTACCTGAAGCAGACCACGTTATGTCAGAAGATATTAACTTAGGTGGTTTAGAATTAGGAATGTTCGAACGCGTTAAAAAATACAGCGATATCGAATTAATGGATATTTTATATGTTGATGGAAATCATCCAAAATCAGATGTAATTGTTGAGAAAGATCGTGTTTATTTCCCATACAGCCCAGTAGATGAAGATGGAAATGACAACAAATACCAAAGTTCAGCAATTGGTTCTCACGGTAACTTATTCATCGTGATTGACCCAGAAAAATCTGTGGAAGATATCTATCCAGAAATTTAATTGCTCATTGAACCTAGGACATTTGTCCTAGGTTTTTTCTTTAGGTTTTAAATATTTAATTTATTATATAAGAAGTCTAGTTCTTTTCATGATTTCCAGGTATAATTAACATATCACAAGTTAAAGGAGAAAGTGTATGAAAGTTTGTTTTATTGCAGCTGAAGCAGCTCCCTTTGTTAAAGTAGGAGGGTTAGGAGACGTTATTGGTTCTCTTCCAAAATCCCTTCGTGAATTAGGCGTAGATGCACGTGTTATTTTACCTTTGTATTCTAGTATTGACCGCGAACGTTTTGGCTTAAAATACAAAGCATATCAATTTGTGGATTTAGGCTGGAGACATTCTTATTGTGGAATTTTCGAGACAGAAGTTGACGGAGTTCCTTGTTATTTTGTCGATAATGAGCAATATTTCAATCGGGATAGTATTTATGGACAAATTGATGATGGTGAACGTTTTGCTTTCTTCTCAAAAGCAGCACTTGAAATTTTGCCAGCACTAGATTTCAAGCCGGATGTTGTGAATGTGAATGACTGGCATACAGCACTGTCTGTTATTTATTTAGATGTATTAAAGAGTCGTGAAGCAGAATTTTATAAAGATATGAAGAGTGTTCTTTCAATTCATAATATTGAATTCCAAGGTAAATTCAATCCTTATGAAATGGGAAATCTATTTGGTTTAGAGAATAAGTACTTTGATGCGTTGATTTATAACGGAGACTTAAACTTGCTAAAAGGTGCGATTCAATTAGCGGACCGCGTCAATACAGTCAGTGAAACATATGCGCGTGAAATCTTGGACCCTTATTTTTCATATGGACTTGATAAGATTTTAAATGTTGAGCAAGGAAAATTAAGAGGAATCTTAAACGGAATTGATGTGGATAAATTTAATCCAGAAACAGATCCTATGATTCCAGTGAACTATGATCTAAAGACATTCGAAGATAAAGTTCAAAATAAATTAGCGTTCCAAAAAGAGATGGACTTAGAAGTGAATGCCGATATTCCATTAATCGGAATGGTGACACGACTTACTCATCAAAAGGGAATTGATTTAATTTTACAAGCAAGCGAAGATATTCTCAGAACGGGTGCACAATTAGTTATTCTAGGGACTGGAGATGCTCATTATGAGAGCGCGCTTCGTTCATTAGAACACTATAGACATGATCGTGTACGAAGCATTTTACTATTCTCTAATGAAATGTCTGCAAAAATCTATGCAGCCAGTGATTTATTCTTAATGCCTTCTAAGACAGAGCCTTGTGGATTGTCACAACTCATCTCAATGCGTTACGGAACAGTTCCTGTTGTTCATCGTGTCGGTGGCCTGCGTGATACAGTTATTCCATTTACAGGAGTAGAAGGAAATGGATTTACGTTTGAAAGTTTCCAAGCTGGTGATATGATGGATGCCATTTATCGCGCTGTGACATGCTTCTACCAATCGCCTGATGAATGGAAACAAATTATCAAGAACAATTTACAAAAAGATGTCAGCTGGGAACAATCCGCTAAGAAATATTTAGATTTGTACCATGAAGTGGTATAAAAATAAGGAGGCTCTTAAATGGTCGAAAAAAGTTTAACAAGTCGTGTAGAAACTTCATTAAAGAATCAATTTGGTGTAACCATCTCAAATGCTAGTAAGAGACAAGTGTACGAAGCGATGATGAGATCTGTTCGTGATATTTTAATGGAAAAGAAATTCAGCTATGAACAAACATTAAAACAAACTCGTCAAAAACGTGCGTACTATATGTCAATGGAATTCCTAGTAGGACGTACACTTCGCAATAACTTATTCAATTTAGGTATTGAAAAGGAAGCAAAAGAGTTCTTGAGCGAAAACAATTTTTCACTCGATGAAATTTACAATATGGAACCAGATCCAGGTCTAGGAAATGGTGGTTTAGGACGTCTTGCGGCTTGTTATTTAGATGCTTTAACAAGTAATGAATACCCAGTTACAGGATTCTCAATTCTTTACGAATACGGGATTTTCAAACAAGTCATCACAAATGGATGGCAACAAGAATTCCCAGATCAATGGTTGGATCTTGGAAAATATGGCTTAGTGTACCGTAATGATGAAGAAGTTGAAGTACGTTTTGGTGGAGAATTAGAGCAAGTCATGACTGAAACTGGCTTAAAAGTGAACCATAAAAACTATACTTCGATTCAAGCGGAACCATATGATTTATTAATCTCTGGTTATGATGCTTCAGCAGTAAACACACTCCGTTTATGGGAAGCGAAAGCAAAAACTGGTTTCAATATGAAACTATTTGAACGCGGTGAATATTCTAAATCATCAGAAGCAGAAGCAATTGCGTCTTCTATTTCTAAATTATTATATCCAGCTGATGTTACAAATGAAGGTAAAGAGTTACGTATTAAACAACAATACTTCTTCATTAGTGCTTCATTACAACAATTAGTGAAAAACCATTACCGTGAATTTGGTACATTAGAAAACTTCTCTGAACATGTAGCGCTTCATATTAATGATACGCACCCTGCAATGGGCGTTGCTGAATTAATGCGTTTATTAGTGGATGAGTATGGCTATGGATGGGATAAAGCGTGGGAAATCACGACGAAGACATTTGCATATACAAACCACACCATCATGGCAGAAGCATTGGAAAAATGGCCAGTTTCCTTATTCCAACCAATTCTTCCACGTATTTACTCAATCATTGAAGAAATTAATAGACGTTTCTGCTTATGGGTCATGGAACAAGGCAAACAATATACATTACGTGATACAGCGATTATTTATGACGACATGATTAAAATGGCAAATCTTTCTATCGTGGGTAGTCATTATGTAAATGGTGTATCAAAACTGCATAGTGATATTCTTGTTCGTGATACTTTCAAAGCATTCAACGACTTATATCCAGGAAAATTCGGTAACGTAACAAACGGGATTGCGCACCGCCGTTGGTTAGGTCAAGCAAATCCAGAACTTGCTACTTACTTAGAAAATTTAATCGGAGATGACTTCATTAAAGACCTCTCTGGCATTTCAAAATTGAATGCTTATAAAGATGATGAGAAAGTACTGAAAGATTTACAAGCCATTAAATTAACGAAGAAAGAGCAATTAGCGACTTACATTAAAGAAACGCTTGCGATTTCAGTAAATCCTCATTCAATCTTTGACGTACAAGTGAAGAGATTACATGAATACAAACGCCAATTATTAAATGCGTTACACATTGTATATCTTTACCATGAGATAAAATACAATGGATTACGTCCAACTCCACGTACATTCATTTTTGCTGCGAAAGCTTCTTCAGGATACCAAATGGCGAAAAACATTATTAAATTCATCCACTCAATTTCTCAAATGATTGAAAGTGATGAATTAGTGCGTGAGTACATTAAAGTAGTATTCATTCCGGACTACAAAGTGACATTAGCGGAAATCATCTTGCCAGCTGCAGACGTGAGTGAACAAATCTCTCAAGCCGGTAAAGAGGCGAGTGGTACTGGTAACATGAAACTGATGTTAAATGGTGCAGTGACTCTTGGTACAATGGACGGAGCAAACGTTGAAATATACGAAGCTGTAGGCGAAGACAATATTGTCATCTTCGGTTTAGAAACAGAAGAAGTAGAAGCGTTATATGCAAAAGGCTACAAACCTTGGGAATACTACAATAATTCACCTAAGATTAAGACCGTTCTTGATTTCATCCGCACAATGACAGTTGGTGGTATGAACTTCAACTTCATCGTGGATTACTTATTAACTCAAGATCACTATATGTGTTTAGCTGACTTTGATAGCTATGTCGAAGCACAAGAACGCATTGAAAAAGACTTTAATGATTCATCTAAATGGATGAAGATGAGCCTTGCCAATATTGCAAATGCAGGTATCTTCTCAGCTGACCGTTCAGTTAAAGAATATGCAAAAGACATTTGGCACATCAAACCTGTTCAAGGTTAAACCAATAAAAAAAGAGATTCTCACAAGTGGGGCACTCCTCACAGTGAGAATCTTTTTTTGTGGATTAAATTTCATATGCTGCAAAGCCAAATGCAGGAACAAGAAGTCCGTTTGGATGGTTTCTTATTTGGTGACTTGCAAAAATTTGTTTTCCATGAAGACCTTCAATGTATTCCGTATGTTCATTCATATTCACGGCACATAGGAGAGAGCCACGTTGGTACACAAGGCATCCATTGTTCTCGTAAATGACATTGAAATCTCCCTTGAAGTCTTCTTTGTTTTCTGTTCTAAAAGCTGTTAATGCCTTATAATGCTCAAAGATTTCTTCGTTGATTTTTTTCTTGCTGAATGTCTTACGGTTATAAGGATCACGGAATCCTTGCATTCCAATTTCGTCCCCGTAATAAATCGAAGGCACACCTGGTAGAGTAAATTGAATGAAACTTGCGATTTTTAGTTTTTGAATTGCATCTTCAAGTTCGGCGCCAGTTAATTCGAGTGTTGGGCGCTCATGAAGTGGAACAGCTTCCGTATCACCGAACCCAATTTTTGTAATAATACGTTCCGTATCGTGACTATCTAGTAAGTTCATGAGAACGTCTAGAGCAGGTTTTGGATAATGATCAATCAATTCTTCAATGGCATAGCGTAAAGCGTGTGAGTTCTTTGTTTGAACAAAATTAATAATCGCATCTTTCCAAGGATAGTTCATCACGCTGTCCAGTTGTTTTCCTAAGAAATAACGGCGGCGATGGTCATATGCAAATTTCGTAGTCGCATCTTCCCAAACTTCACCAATAATGAGGGCATTTGGGTCTGTTTGTTTAACAGTTACTCGTAATGCGTCTAAGAACTCGTCAGGAAATTCATCCGCAACGTCTAAACGCCAGCCACCAATCCCAAGATGTTGCCAGAAGGGTAAGACACCGGTTTTTGGATCATTGATAAATTTCATATACGAAGGTTCCAATTTATTCACCGTTGGAAGGTTTGTAAAGCCCCACCAAGAGTGATACGTATCTGGAAACTCCATAAAGCTAAACCAAGGATAGTATGGAGACTCAGTTGAGTTATAGGCACCAACGCTATCATAATGACCTTGCTTGTTGAAATAAATACTGTCATCACCAGTATGGCTAAATACGCCATCTAGAATAATTTCAATTCCATTTTTTCTGAATTTTGCACAAAGTTTTTTAAAGTCTTCATTTGTTCCTAAATATGGATCCACATTGAAATAATCCGCAGTGGAGTAGCGGTGGTTATCTGGGCTCTCCATAATTGGATTTAAGTAAATACAATTTACATTTAAGGCTTTGAAGTGTTCAAGTTCTTCTTCGATGCCTTTTAAATTCCCAAGATAGAAATCCTGCGCTTTGTAATTTTCATGTGTGATACTCGATTGAGGCAATTCGTCCCAGTCATCATGACGGAAACGAATCTCTTCATTGGCTGCTTTTTTTGCTTTATATTTATCACTTTTCTTGAAACGGTCAGGGAAGATTTGATACATAATCCCGCCTTTAAACCATTCTGGAGTCGTGAATTGTTCTTCGTAAACCGTTAATTGCCAGCTGTTAATCTCATGATAGTTAAGAACAGGAACTGCATGGAATTCATGGTTGCTAAGGAAGTAAGTACCGATTTCAGAACGAACTTCAAAGTAGTAGAAATATAGTCCTGAATGCAATGGTGAAATTTCAAATGAGTATAAAGTCGCATCTGCTTCAATCGTAGAACGACTTGGATGATAGATGCTTGTTGTTTGTGTTAAATCTTCTTTAAGTACTAATTGGATAGAAGAGAGGCGAGTCTCTTTCGTAACTTTAACTTGTATAAAAATAGTTTGGTTATCCGTCACTGCTCCTGAAGGATACTTATTTTTTAGTGAGTGATAGAAAATCATAATAGGCCCCTTTTTTTGTAAATCTAAGTTCATTGTAATATAAAGTGGTGAAAAGTGATACCAAAACGGGTTTCATGAAAAGTACAGAGAATTAAACAAAAATTTTTAAGAAAATTCATGAAAACCACTGTGAAAATTTAAGAAATATGTTATAATTTAAACAAGAGAAATGTTTCAAAATCAACCTTCTCTAATTTTTTATCCCAAATATGAAAACGCTTATTTTATTTTTGTGAGCGAATGCGTAAAGGAGTGATGGCTTAGTGCAACAACTAGCAGAATATTTATTTCATGAAGGAAGGAATTTTCATAGTTATGATTTCCTTGGTAGCTTCTTAGGTGATAACGAATGTACATTCCGCGTATGGGCTCCAAATGCAAAAGAAGTCTATGTAACGGGGGATTTCTGTGAATGGAGACCAACCGATTATAAGATGGAGCGTATTAACCAAAATGGGATTTATGAAATCACAATTCCAAATGTAAAAGAGTACGATGCTTATAAATATGTGATTGTTCCGCATCATGGAGATTGGTTATGGAAAGCAGATCCATATGCACGCCATGCGGAAACAAGACCGAAAACAGCATCTAAAGTATACGATTTTCCTGAATTCCAATGGTCAGATGAAAAGTGGATGAAACAAAGAACCGTCCCTTTTCAACTACCGTTAAACATATATGAAGTTGAGCTAGGCTCGTTTAAGAAGAAAGAAAATGGTGATCCGTATTCTTATCGTGAGTTAGTGGATGTACTCATTCCATATGTGAAAGAGATGAACTACACGCATATTGAATTGTTGCCAATTACCGAATATCCGTATGATAAGTCATGGGGATATCAAGTGACAGGATTCTTTGCAGCGACTTCAAGATTTGGAACTCCAGAAGACTTTATGTATTTTGTGGATGAATGTCACAGGGCAGGTATCGGAATTATCTTAGACTGGGTACCAGGGCATTTTACAAAAGACGCTTTTGGGTTATATGAATTTGATGGCACACCTTGCTATGAATACGGTGACTCTCGTATCCAAGAACATAAAGGATGGGGCACGAGAGCGTTTGATTACGGCAAGACAGAAGTGGTTTCATTCTTGTATTCAAGTGCAGTATTCTGGCTTGAAAAATTCCACATCGATGGACTTCGCGTGGATGCTGTAAGTTCAATGTTGTTCTATAACTATTGCAGAAGTGAAGAAGAATCAGCTCGTAATATTTACGGAGGATTTGAAAACTTAGAAGCGATTCGATTTATTCAATCTCTGAATGATTATGTACGTAATGAATATCCAGGTGTCATGATGATTGCTGAAGAGTCTACTGCTTTCGCTGGGGTTACCAAACCAGTAGAAGAAGGAGGGCTCGGATTCCATTTCAAATGGAATATGGGTTGGATGAATGACTCTCTAGATTACTTAGAGAAAGATCCTCTATTTAGAGGTGGCATCCATAATCAATTTACGTTCTCGATGATGTACGCCTTCTCTGAAAACTATATTTTACCGATTTCTCATGATGAAGTCGTTCACGGGAAGAAATCGTTACTAGATAAAGCGTCTGTTTCTTATGAAGATAAGTTTTCTAATTATCGAGCTTTCATGGGCTATATGATGGCTCACCCTGGTAAGAAATTAAACTTCATGGGAAATGAAATTCCACAAATGATTGAGTGGAATGAAGAGCGTGAATTAGATTGGTTCTTACTCAAATATCCTATTCATGATGCGACTCATCGCTATGTGAAAGATTTAAACGCCTTCTACAAGAAGCATTCAGAACTGTGGCAACTTGACGGAGGCTGGACAGGATTTAGATGGCATGAGGTGGAAGATGTTTGGAATAACTGCTTCGTCTTCTCAAGAATGAATTCTAAAGGAGACTCAGTCATTGTAATCTCAAACTTCTCAGGAAACTATATTAAGAACTACGAAATTGGCGTTTCGAAATGGGGAAGCTATAAAGTTGCTCTCAACTCTGACGCTAAAAAGTATAACGGATCTGGAGTGGTGAATCGTGGACTTCATACAGTTACGAAACCACATAAAGGATTTGATTATACACTCGCGGTGAATGTTCCACCGTTTTCTACACTGTATATTATAAACAATCAATAATCGGGGGTTGAACGTATGGCAAGAAAGCAAGAAATCGTAGCAATGCTACTCGCAGGCGGACAAGGAACTCGCTTGCAAGTACTAACAAAGGATATGGCGAAACCAGCTGTTCCTTTTGGTGGGAAGTATCGTATCATCGATTTTCCTCTCTCAAACTGCGCAAATTCAGGGATTTCTACTGTTGGGGTTTTAACTCAGTTTATGCCTCTTGAGTTGAACTCATACATGGGAAATGGGAACCCTTGGGACTTAGACCGTGTGGACGGAGGATTAACAATTCTTCCACCGTATACTGCGGGTAAAACTGGGGAATGGTATAAAGGGACTGCCAATGCGATTTATCAAAATATTAAATATATTGAGCAGTATGATCCAGAGTACGTATTAATCTTATCTGGGGACCACATTTATAAAATGAACTACAACAAGATGCTTGAATTCCACAAAGAGAAAAAAGCAGACTTGACGGTTGCGCATATTAATGTTCCTTTAGAAGAAGCAAGTCGTTTCGGTATTTTAAATACGGATGACGATTTACGTATTGTTGAATTCTTAGAAAAACCTGAACATCCGGTTTCAACAAAAGCATCGATGGGAATTTACATTTTTAACTGGAAAGTATTAAGAGAATACTTAATTCGCGATGAAGAAAATCCTGAAAGTGAAAAAGACTTTGGTAAGAATATTATTCCGATGTTGCTTGAAGAAGACCGCCGTATTTATGCCTTCCCATTTGCAGGATATTGGAAAGACGTAGGTACTATTGAAAGTCTATGGGAAGCCAATATGGACTTAATTAAACGCAGAGAAGAGTTTAATATTTCGGACAAAACATGGAAGATTTACTACCGCCACGAAGGTAGACTTCCTCAGTATATCGGAGAAAGCGCCGAAGTGACTGATTCAATGATTTCAGATGGGACAATTGTACTAGGAAAAGTCCATGAATCAATTGTATCGTCTGGAGTATCGATTGCTCAAAATTCTAAAGTCCTTGGAAGTATCATCATGCAGAATGCGGTCATTGAAGAGGGCGCAACAGTTGTGAACTCAATTATTGCAGAAGGCACGGTTGTAAAAAGCGGTGTGACTGTAGGCCATGAAGAAATTGAACTTGGTAAAGATATGATTACCGTTATCGGCAATTTCGAAGTGGTAGAAGAAGATACGAAAGTTGGAGGAAATTAATATGATCAAAGCGTTTTGTGTATTGTTTGCAGATAATTATAGAAATGACGACCTTCAAGGGTTAGTCAGAAATCGTACGGCAGCCGCTTTACCAGTAATTTCTCGTTATCGTATGGTGGACTTTATGCTATCTTCTCTTGTACATGCAGATATCGATAATATTGCATTATTAACGAATCATAATTACAAGTCTTTACTGGATCATGTCGCTTCAGGGAAAGATTGGGATTTAAACCGTAAACACCGTGGTTTGAAGATTATTACTCCGATGTCAAACTACTTATCAACACGTATCCCGCAAAATAAAATTGAAGCGTTAGCCAATACAATGGTGTATACGCAAGATTTAGATGAAGAGTTTGTAATTTTAGCTGATACAAACATTATCGGGAAAATTGATTTCAAAGAAATGTTCCAATATCACTTAGATACTGGTTCTGATATCACTGTTGCGTATACGTACCGCAAACCAACAGTAGGGGAATCACAAATTATCTTTGATGAAAATCATAAAGTGTATGAGTCGCTTTATCACTTCGACGGATCTGATCATGAATGTGCAACACAAGTGAAAATCTACATTTTAACAAAAGAATTATTCAATGGCATTGTTAAAAAAGGGTTAACACTTGGTTGGGAAGATATCTTACGTGACTATATCGCTAAGAACCTTGAAACATTACGTGTATTTGCATACCAAATTAAAGGATACTTGAAGGTCGTTAATACGATTAAAGATTACTATGACTTAAATATGGATATGCTTGATTTTGAAAATCTTCATGATGTATTCCTTTCTGGTACTCAAGTGATTACGCGTGTTAAAGATACGGTCCCTACAGGCTATGGTAAGAAAGCTGTAGTGAAGAATTCGATTCTCGGAGACGGTTCGAAGATTCGTGGTACGGTTGAAAATAGTATTATCTTCCGTGATGTTGTCGTAGAAGAAGGTGCGGTTGTTCGTAACAGTATTATTCTTTCAAATACCGTGATTAAATCAGGTGCTCATATAGAGTATGTGATTGCTGATAAAGATGTTACGGTAAAACAACATACTGTTTTAACAGGTACGGAAGAAGTACAAGTCGTGATTGATAAAGGTAAAACCGTTTAATCAACTTTAAAAATGATAAAAAACAGCTTGGGCATTGCTCAAGCTTCTTTTTTTGCCTTAAAACTTTTCTACTGTTTGCAACAAGAGGAATAAGTTAGTAAACTAATTAAGTAGGAATTCTTTAGAAAGGAGCGTTCGGATAATGAGAAAATATGCGGTCATTGATTTGGAAACGACAGGACCAAAATACGAATCGGGGGACCGAATTTTCCAATTTGGTTGTACATTAATCGATGGCGATGAAGTGATTGAGTATGTCTCACTGAATATAAATCCTGAAAAAAGTATTCCATTCGAAATCCAATTATTAACAGGAGTCACAAATGCGGATGTGGCAACGGCTCCTTATTTTGATGAAGTTGCAATGACGATTTTTAATCTGTTAGAAGACCGAACGCTCGTCGCGCATAATGTTGGGTTTGACGGACCTTTTATTATGTCTGCTTTAAAAGATGCACTGGGTCTAGAATTGGAAGTGCCACTCATCGATACGGTGCAACTGGCTCAAATTTGTTATCCAACAGCACTCAGTTATCGTCTTAGTGATTTAACAGAGACGCTAGAGATTCGTCATACTCAAGTACATACGGCAGGCAGTGATGCTCGAGCAACAGCTGAACTATTCTTAAAAATGAAGACTAAGTTTCGAGAGTTGTCGACGATTACGTTGAAACAGCTAACCGAATTCTCTGGAGAATTACTAGGGGATACGGGTACGATTTTTGAGGAAATTTTAGAAGAAAAAGGAAAAGAAGAAAGAGAAGCTTTTCCTTTAGAACAAGGTTTCGTCATTTCACCTCTAACCGTAAAAGAGGTAGAACTAAAGTCTTCTAAACGAAAAACGAATGCACTTGAAGCTTATCAGAAATTAGTAGATTCTGGATTCTTAGAAGATAAGGCAAGTCAGCGTGAGATGATAACCACCATAGAATCGTTGATTGAAACTGACGAACCTTTGCATTTTATTGAAGCCAGCCCTGGTTCAGGGAAAACATACGCTTATTTACTGGCAGCATTTGAAAAAGCGAGTAAGAGAAAACCAATCTGGATAGTCACTTCGAACTTACTATTGCAACAACAACTGATGGAGGATAGTGTCGCTCCAATTATTACAGAGTTAAAGATTAAGACACCTGTAATTTCTATAAAAGGGCAAAGACACTATATTGATTTAACAGCCTTCAAGCGTGCAATTCACAAGTATCAAGAGGAGAGAAGTGCAAGAAACAGCCTTTCTATTATGGGGTTACTCGTGTGGATTACAAAGACGCAAACAGGTGATTTATCGGAGTGTAATCAAGCACTTCATCAAGTAACGTTATGGAAAGAAATATCGGTAAAAGATGCAAATGAGGAAGGAAGTCTGTATTGGGACAAGGCAGTAGCTTCAGTTCAACAAAGTCCAATTGTGGTTACTAATCATGCATTCCTTATTCAGTACGCTTCATTGATTGCTCATCGTGTAAAACCTGTTGTACTGATTGATGAAGTGCAGCAGTTTGAGCATGCCTTAGAGCAATATGGCACGACTACCGTTAACTTTTCTCATTTATTTGAGTTGCAACAATTATGGTCTGATCATCACTTAAATGTGATGTTTCATTTTTCAAAAGAAGAGGAACATCTCTCTCGTACGATGAATCGTAAGTTATTAGAAATTTGTGATTTATATGAAACTTGGTTTGAAGAGTTGAAGAGTGGACAACAACTGTCATCTTCTTTTGTATTTACATCCAGTGAGTGGAAGGAGTCAATCCACTGTGAAATGGTGAATGCCATGCAAAAGGCACTGTCTGGCGTAATGAATTTACTGCAAGCCAATGCGGATAAGACCACTTTATTTGAAGAAAGTAGTTATTTATTAAAAGAACTAATGGAGTCTATTTCTCAATTTCAAATGGAGGCCAACGATTATTTTGTCATCGAAGAAAAAGAACAGTACGGTCAAAATACTCTAGAATTATTAAGAGTTAAGCCAGTTATTCAGGTCTTTCATCAGTTTAGAGAGAAGATGAGACAAATAATTGGAATTTCAGCAACGATTCCAACCTTTACACCGTTATTCCACGAGATAGAGGCAAAAGAGAAGTTGACGGTAATCGAGACAAAAGCAGAAACTGCCGACCATCAGATATTTATCCCAAATGATTTGGTGGCCGTAAATTCTTCCTCGAGTCAACAGTATCACGCACAAATTGCGGACTGTATTGAAAAAATCTATGAGCGAAAGGGCGGAAGAATGCTCGTATTGATGCATTCAGTAGAAGCGCTCTTAGCAGTAGAGAGTCTGTTAGAAGACTTTTGCCGTGCTCATCAAATTGAACTTTTGGCTCAAAAAGGACCTCAAATGGGTCGAAGAATCCAACGTCGTTTCCAAGAAAGAAATGATGCTATTTTACTTGGGGTCTATAGTTTCTGGGAAGGATTTGATAGTGGCGGCCAATCCATCGATTCACTCGTAATCACCAAATTGCCATTCCCAAATCCAGTGTCAACGGCTCAACAAATTATTCAACTAGAGATGAAAGAGCAAGAGCGTTCTTATTTTGGCCATTACGCGATGAAGATGATGCTTCTTCAACTGTATCAAGGGCTAGGACGTTTTAGTAGACCGCATCAAAAGAGTGCCGAAATTTGGTTGTTAGATGTTCGGGCAACGATTAGCAAATATGCGATGAAAGTAAAAAGTGTTTTCCCGGAAAACGCTACGGTTATAGAGAAACCATTTAAGAAGTGTTTGAACATTGGGAAGAATAAAAATATGTAGGGTATCGTCTTATATGTATGGTGGTATTTTTGCTTTAAATAGCGTATAATACCATT
Source organism: Streptococcus sp. (assembly GCA_015264885.1). GTDB lineage: Bacteria > Bacillota > Bacilli > Lactobacillales > Aerococcaceae > Granulicatella. The sequence goes on from JABZYY010000007.1 coordinate 25,513, forward strand.
ATCTATGAAAATTAGAGTAGAGGAGAGAAATTGATGAAACGCAGAACAATGTTTATTCTTTTACTCACTTTATTTCTATTATTTTTAGCTGCTGCAAGTATCTTTTTAGTAAGTGTGGATCCAAAGATTAAAAAACGTAACGAAGCACTAACGATGATGGCACCAACCGTAGAATTTTCAAAAGTAACAAAATTTTACTTGTACAATACGGATGCGTCTTATTACACCGTTATGGGTGAAGATAAAGACGGGAATGCCATCTACGCAATCATTCCTGAAGAAGGTGGAGATGTCACAATTCTTCAGCAATCAGCAGTGGTCAATGAGCAAGAAGCTCGTTCTATTACATTACAAGATAAACCAGATGTTGAAGTGCTTGAAGCAAGACTTGGCCTTTTAAATGGGGAACCTGTATGGGAAGTCAATTATCGTATGAGTAATCAACGTATTGGTTATTACTATATTTCAGCGAAAAATGGTAAATGGATTAAAGATATTGAGAATATATAGAAATTGGTGATTTATGGTAAAAATTTCAGATAGAGTATCGAAAATTTTGCCTTCAGGAACTCTAGCGATGACACAAAAAGCTAGAGAACTAAAAGCTCAGGGAAGAAAGATCATTAGTTTATCGATTGGTGAACCTGATTTTAATACACCTGAAGTGATTACAGAGGCAGCCATTGATGCTTTAAGAAAACACGAAACCGATCATTATACACCAGCTTTGGGAATAGATAAGTTAAGACAGGCGATTTGTGATTTTCATAAACGTAAAGATGGAATTGATTTGCAAAAGGAACAAGTTGCGACTTTTGCGGGTGCTAAATTTGCGCTGTATTCAGTCTTTATGACTTTAGTAGATCCAGGAGATGAGGTTTTAATTCCAATTCCTTACTGGGTGAGTTATGCCGAACAAATTCAATTAGCGGATGGCGTTCCGGTGTATATTGAAACTAGAGAAAAAAATTCGTTTAAACTAACTGTGGATTTACTAAACGAATACGTAACGGATAAGACAAAACTCTTGGTGCTCAATGCGCCTTCGAATCCTTCAGGGCTCTTGTATACAAAAGAAGAGTTACTAGCGATTGGAAATTGGGCATTAGAACATAATGTATTTATCATATCAGACGAAATTTATTATGAATTAGTCTATGATGCGCCTTCCATCAGTATGGCAAGTTTATCCCAAGAGATTTTTAATAACACATTAGTCATTAATGGATTATCAAAATCAGTTGCGATGACTGGATGGAGACTTGGATATGTATTTGGTCCAAAACGAATCATTAGAGCTTTAAATGACTTAACAAGTCACACAACAAGTAACCCTGCTGCGGTTGTACAATATGCGGCCATTCGCGCTTTCGATGAAGACGTTGAAGCGGCTAAAAAAGAAATGCGTGACGAGTTCCAAAGAAGAATCGACGTATTTCATGGATTACTAAACGATATTCAAGGAATTAAGTGTGAGAAGCCTAAAGGAGCGTTCTACTTATTCGCGAATGTGAAAGTAGCCATGCATATCGTAGGCGTAGCTTCTTCAGAAGAGTTTGCTCTAAAGCTACTCGAAGAAGCAGGGGTTGCAACAGTATCCGGAGAGAACTTTGGATGCAACGGTTTCCTAAGACTCAGCTGTGCTAATAGCGAAGAGGAATTAAGAGAAGCCGCTAATCGAATTAAGGAATTTATTGAATCATATAAGTAAAGGAAGAGTGATATTTTGAAAACTATAACAATGAATCAAGCAAAAGATTACGTTGGACAAACCGTTACCATTGGCGCTTGGGTAACTAACAAACGTTCAAGCGGTAAAATCGCGTTCTTACAATTACGTGATGGAAAAGCTTATTTCCAAGGAATTGTAGTAAAAGCGGACGTAAGTGAAGAAACTTTTGAATTAGCAAAAGGATTAACTCAAGAAAGTTCTGTTTTTGTAACAGGTGTTGTTCAAGAAGATACTCGTTCTAAATTAGGCTATGAGTTATTAGTAAAAGATATCGAATTAATCGGTGATAGTCATGAATACCCAATCACTCCAAAAGAGCATGGTACTGACTTCTTAATGGACCACCGTCATTTATGGTTACGTTCAACAAAACAACATGCCATTATGGAAATTCGTAATGCGATTATTTACGCATCATACGAGTTCTTTGATAAAAATGGATTCATTAAATTCGATAGCCCAATTCTTTCAGGAAATGCGGCAGAAGATTCAACTGAATTATTCGAAACAGATTACTTCGGAGATCCAGCGTACTTAACACAATCTGGTCAATTATACTTAGAAGCAGGAGCAATGGCATTCGGTCGCGTATTCGACTTCGGCCCTGTATTCCGTGCAGAAAAATCTAAAACTCGTCGTCACTTAACTGAGTTCTGGATGATGGATGCTGAGTATTTATACTTAACACATGACGAGTCATTAGACTTACAAGAAGCATACGTTAAAGCGTTAATTCAAGGTGTATTAGACCGTGCACCTCATGCGTTAGAAACTCTTGAACGTGATACTGAATTATTGAAGAAATATATTAGCGAACCGTTCAAACGTATCACATACGATGAAGCGATTGACTTATTACAAGCGCACGAAAACGATGAAGATACTGATTACGAACACTTAGAAC
>JABZYY010000080.1 GCA_015264885.1 Streptococcus sp.
AGGATTGAAACGTCAAAGGTACCACCACCCAAGTCACAGACCAAGATCTTTTCTTCTTTATCTTGTTTGTCAAGACCGTAAGCAAGAGCTGCTGCAGTTGGTTCGTTAACGATACGTTCTACTTCTAAACCAGCGATACGACCAGCGTCTTTAGTTGCTTGACGTTGTGCGTCGTTGAAGTATGCAGGTACAGTAATAACTGCTTTTTCAACTTTTTCTCCAAGATATTCTTCAGCATATCCTTTTAAGTATTGTAGGATCATTGCTGAAATTTCTTGAGGTGTATAAGATTTACCTTCGATTTCTACTTTATATCCTGTTTCGCCCATGTGACGTTTGATAGATGCAATTGTATTTGGGTTTGTTACAGCTTGACGTTTTGCAACTTCACCTACTTGAATTTCTCCATTTTTGAACGCTACAACAGATGGTGTTGTACGGTTTCCTTCTGGGTTTGCAATAATTTTTGCTTCGTTACCTTCTAAAACAGCAACTGCTGAGTTTGTTGTTCCTAAGTCAATACCTATAATTTTACTCATATTTAATTCACTCCTATTATTTATAATATTATTTTAAGTTTCGTCTTCTTATTGTGAGACAATGACCATTGATGGTCGTAATACTCGATCTTTTAATTTGTATCCTTTTTGATACACTTGTACCACGCGGTCTGCTTCTTGCCCTTCCTCAACAGGAACGGTTTGAACAGCGTGATGTAAAGTAGGATCAAAAGGTTGATTTAGGGCATCGATTTCTTCGATACCTTCTTCTTTTAATGCATAAAGGAAACCTTCATACACCATCTCAACCCCTTTTTTAAGGTTTTGAGCTTCTTCTGATTCACTTGGAGAAGCGATTGCTCTCTCAAGGTTATCAATCACATTTAATAAGTTTTGCGCAAGACTTTGACTGCGATATTTTGCAGCATCTTGTCTTTCTTTTGCGTTTCTCTTTTGGATATTCGAGATTTCAGCAGAGAGTCGATATACTTGATCGTTCAACTTCTCTACTTCTTGTTGTAATTTCTCTTCATTCGTAAGTTCTGTTTTGGTTTCTTCAGTAACTTCTTCTTGAGGAGCTTCATCTGCAACAATTTTTTCTTCTTTTAATTCTTCTTTATTGTTTTGTTCATTTGTTTCCAAGATTTCATCTCCTTACTCTATAAGTTACGATAATAATCTTCTATCGTGGTTGCTAACTCTTCCCTGAGTCCTTTTACAATTGATAATACATTCGAATACGGCATATTCTTTGGTCCAAGAAGTGCAATCATTCCTGTATCTTGGTTTGGAGTTTCGTAACTAGCTGTTACCAAACTAAAGTCACCAAGTAACGGATGATCCATTTCTGAGCCGAGCCTAATTTGAATATCTTGATGATCATTCGTTACAAGTTGATGTAACTTCGATTGATCATCCATCAATTGATAAATACCTTTGAGTTGATCCACATTAGCGTGATGATCAAAGTAATTTAACAAATACCTTCTTCCAGCAACATGCATCCGATCATTTTCGAAACGATTCATCATTTCTTGAATCACTTTGACGATTTGAATTTGTGAATTCATATAGCGATTCATAAGAATTGGAAGGTCTGTCTTTAATCGTTTTGCAACGATATCCAGCGGTACTCCGATTAATTCATCATTGATGATGCGAACCACTTTCTCTAAATCACTATCGTCAATACCTCCCGGAACTGTATAGACTTTATTTTCAACCAAACCATTACTGATGACTATGATTGCCATCACTTGATTTGGATTTAAACGAACAAGTCTAAATCCCGATAATGTCGCAGTTTTCACTTCTGGTCCAAAAGAAATTGCGGTGTAGTTCGTTAATGTTGCTAGTATGTCAGCAGATAAACGAAATACATCTTGAATCTCCAATGTTGACTGTTGGAAAACTTCTCGAATTTGATTTCGAACGCTTAAAGAAACAGGTTGCTTTTGTCTAGGTAGAATATTGTCGATGTAGTAACGATATCCTTTATTAGAAGGAACTCGCCCAGAAGAAGTATGGTTCTTTTCAAGATAGCCCATTTCTTCCAGCTTCATCATCTCGTTACGAATCGTCGCTGAACTAAATGGTAATTCTGCAACTTCCATCAACTTCTTTGACCCGACCGGCTCCAAAGTTTCCGTATATAATTGTATGATTAATTGTAAGATTAGCAATTGTCTATTGGTTAACATCATAGTCACCTCTCTTTAGCACTTGACTAAGACGAGTGCTAACCACATTTATAATTTAACACATTGGTCAAATTAAGTCAATATAAAAATACTAGGACTTTAGACTGATTTTTTGAAGGTTTTGTACTACAACTATTGCCGTAGATAAGGCATTCCTACTATATATTGAATGTCTTTTGGTTTTCCTTTATAATTTTTTTATAGAATAATCTATAAGTTTATAGAAAGGAACATCAAAATGAAGCTTAAACATTTCACACTTGCTTTTCTTTCAGTTTTCCTATTTGGCTTCTTTTTCTATAACAGCTCTATAAAAGCTGCTGAAAGTCAAACTGTTAATGTAACTACGGTGGATATAGATACATTAACCCCAACTGAATTAAGCAATATGATAAATGGTACTCCTTCGGGATCGGTTTCTTCGAACGCTACTGTAAAACTAGTTTATAAGAAGAAAGCATGTCTTGTTGAAAAGCCAACATTACCAAATACTGGGGTTACAAGTAACTTAGCAGCAATCATTTTCGGTTCACTGCTATTAGTTTCTAGCTTACTTTTAGTTAAGTCTTCTAAAGGAAGAAAATTAATCATACTCTTCGTATTAGGTGGCACAAGTATTGCGCTAGCAACTCCTGCAATTGCTTCGACAATTGAAGTAATTGGTGAAACTAAACTGTTTTCTATTTCAGCTTTGAATGATATTACTATTCCAGAAATTGAGTGCTACGAGTATGTTGGTTACATTATACCTACTGTAGAAACGACAACTGTTGAGTCAACAACTTCAGAAACTGTAACAACTGAGACTACTGAAACAACTGAAGCTACAACAATTGTAACAACAACTACCGAAGCGGAAACGACAACCGCTCAAACAGAGACAGAGGTAACTGTTCTCCCGGGGACACCATCTCCACCTTAAACAAAAGACAACGGACAGCTGTTCTAGCTGTCCTTTTTCATTTCAATATTTTCCTTTGAAAGGAAAAATAATAATTTCACATTCCTTTGCAAATTTTCATTATTTCCATTATAATTTCATAAATAAAAATAATAAAAAAGGAAAGGATTTATTATGAAATCATTCAAAAAATTAGTAGCGCTAATTTCTCTAGCTATTTTAACAGCAATTTTCGCTTCTAATTTCACTACTGCCTACGCAGATGGTACGACTCAAGTAAATATCACGAATATTGATTTTGCTTCACTTTCTAATTCTGAAAAAGAATTAATTATTTCTGGGAAACCAACAGGAGCTGTAAACTCTGCTACTTCTGTAAAATTAGTATACAAGAAAGTGGCTTGTCCAATTGACAAACCTTCTCTTCCTAACACTGGAACATCAACAAGTTTAGTGACACTTGGAGCTGGAATTCTAGTTTTAGGTGTAGCCTATGCTCTATTAGAATCAAATAAAGGTAAAAAGTTAATTACTATTTTATTTGTAGTTGGAGCTGATAGCATTCTTGTCGGATCCGTAGATGCTTCGCAAGTAACTTTAAACGGTGAAACTAAAGTAGTCTCTATTTCTCAATTAGAGGAAATTACTGTAGATGAAATTGATTGTTATGAATATGTTGGATATATCATTGTTAAAGGTGATGAAACAACAACAGTCACTACTGAAAGTGGAACAACTGAAACACCTACAACAGAGACACCTACTACTGAAGGTCCAACAACAGGTGAAACAACCACTGAGGAAACTACAGAAGAAACAACTACAGAGCAAACTGAATCTGAAGAAGAAGTAACTATAAAGCCAGGTACTCCTGCTCCAGCTTAAAGAACTCTATAAATACAATAAGAGGTAGATTTTACATCTACCTCTTTTAATTTACTTCATTCATATAAATGGTTTCATAAAACGGAATTAATTCCTTCAATGCGCCCGCAAGTTCTTCTTCAATTCCATCTTTGGTACTTTCAAGAAATACTGGTCTTCTTAAAATAACTTTACGGACCTCTCCTTCTTTGACAGCTCTTATTAATTCATCTCTATTAGATACGTTTCCTTCGTAAGTTGTCGCATTCTTTTGAAAATCGGATGCTACATATAGAATGTTACGATTAGGTTCACAGTTTAGTACTTTGTTTTGTAACCTCAGAGAGCGTTCGTTCATTTTACGTTCAATAAAACTCAATTCTACATATACGCCTAGTTTATTGTCGTTATAAAACAAGCGTAATGCAAAAGATGGATTTCCTTCATCTTGCCCCTCTTCGATAAAGTATCTCCAAAAAGCGGGTCTTGCCACTTGGGCTTGATTCATCCATTGACTAACTCGGTCCATGCGAAATGACTTAAAGTTCTTCTGAAACGCTTCTGTTAACTTCGTGAATTCCTGTCTTGCATCTTGGCCAGCCTTCTTCAATAGTTCCATTTCTTCTGCAATTTCTGGAAACTTTACGGGATTTTTATATTTTACTTTGTCATAACGAAAGAAATAACTCATCTTTTCAATTGAAATCATGAATTTTCCTCCTGAATATGGCTCTTCAAGCGGTCGATCATATAGACACCCACATCTATAATTGGAATATTCGAGAGCTGCTCTAATTCTGTCTTTACATATGGAAAATGTGTACATCCTAGTACAACAGCTTCAATCTCTGTACTTTCGAAATAATGGAATAAACTATGAAAATCGAATTGCTTAATAATCTCTTCTTGTGGTTTTCCTGTTTCAATCGCTTTAACCAGTTCTAGC
>JABZYY010000081.1 GCA_015264885.1 Streptococcus sp.
CTTTAAATCCTGTCAGCTGTTCTGCAGCTTTTTCAACGTCTTCGAGCACAGGATAATAAAGGTCCACCACTTTTCCACACACGTCGCATACGGCGTGATAATGCTGGCCTAAATCAAAGTCATAGCGACTCGCGCTATCCCCATACGTCAATTCTTTGACGACGCCTTCTTTAATAAATAGATTTAAGTTATTATATACAGTTGCCACACTCACTTGTGGATCCTCTTTTGTTAACGCCTTGAAGATTTCTTCAGCCGTTGGATGCGTGTGTACACTTGCTAAAAACTCAAGCATCGCAACACGTTGAGGTGTAATTCGTACCCCTTTTTTACGAAGTTGACCAACAACTTCCTTCAATTCTTCTTTATGCATACTATTACCTGATTTCTATGTACTAAAATTTTTATTGTCATTAATTATTTTCTCAAATTTCCGGTTAAATTGCAAGTGTTTGGGTTAATATTTTTGTAACATTGTAACATTTTTGTAACAAAAGAAGACCCGCTCCAATTTTGGAACAAGTCTTCTAATTCTTTTATTTGTTTAAGAGTTTGTTGTATTGCATTCCTTCACGAAGAGCACTTGTATCAGTGCCTAACGCTTCTGCAATCGTATAGGCAAATTCGAATGTTGCCGCTGGTCCACATCCAGTAATCAGTTTTCCATCGACTTCAACAAGCTGTCCTGTATAACTTCCTTGATTGATGTCTTTTTCTACTCCAGGGTAGCAAGTATATTTCTTGTCCTTAAGTAGTCCTGCACGATGTAGTACGATTGGAGCTGCACAAATCGCGGCGATGATTTTTCCTTTTTTAGAATATTCTTTTAGTTTCTTAATAAGAAATTCATCGTCTCGTAGATGAGTTGCTCCTGGAAGACCTCCTGGTAATACAAGTGCATCGATATCAGCCCAGTAGAACGTATCCAGTACATCATCCATTTTTACAGAAATCTGATGACTCCCTGTAATCACTTCACTACCAAGCCCTACTGTATGCACCGTATGTCCTGCTCTTCTTAAAATATCAACCGTTGCAAGGCCCTCAATTTCTTCAAATCCTTGCGCGAAAAATACCACGACATTTGCCATTCTTTTGGCCCCCTCTTATTTTTTGAATAAGCCCATTACGCCACGTGTAATTACACGACCTACTTCACGACCCACACTTGACATGACGTTCTTAGTGAAGCGATCCATTGCTGAATCTCCGCGTTTTGTTGCGGCTTGACGTGCTTGACGTTCTAATTCTTTTTGTTCACGTTCACGTTCTTTTTCTTCTAATTTTGCTTGTTTTTCAGCTTCTTTTTGTGCAAGAGCTTCTTGTTTTTCAGCTTCTTTACGCTCTAATTCAGCTTGCTTTTCAGCTTCTTTTTGTGCAATTTCAGCTTCTTTTTCTTGTTGGAACTGTTCATCTAAAGCAGCTAATTGCTCATGAGCTGATTCACGGTCAAACATTTCTGCGTATTTATCGTAGAATGCTGATTGATTGATTAATTGTTGACGAACAAGTGGGTCACCTGCTTCTAATTTACTCTTAGGAGGATAAATCGATACCACTTCTGCAAAGCTTGGAGAACCGTCTTCTTGAAGTGTTGAAACCACTGCATCCCCTACTTTAAGGTTTGTAATCACTGTTACTAAGTCTTGTCCATCTTCTTGACGGAAAGTTTCTGCAACTGCTCTTACGTTCTTTTGTTCAGCAGGAGTGAACGCACGTAATCCATGTTGTACGCGGTTCCCTAATTGGCTCGCGATAGCATTTGGAATATCCGTTGGGTTTTGTGTTACGAAGAAAATACTAATTCCTTTAGAACGGATTAAGCGAACGATTAATTCGATTTTCTCTTGAACTGCAGCATTGCTTTGTCCGAATAATACGTGTGCTTCATCGAAGAAGAAGACTAATTTTGGTTTATCTAAGTCCCCAACTTCTGGTAAATTTTCGTATAATTCTGATAAGAACCATAGTAAGAATGTTGCGTATAATTTTGGTGTTTGGAATAATTTTTCAGACGCTAAAATATTGATAACTCCGCGACCAGTTTGATCTTGTTTGAATAAATCATTGATTTCAAATGCTGGTTCACCGAAGAATTGATCTCCACCTTGTTGTTCTAATACGAGTAAGCTACGTAAAATAGAACCGATTGATTGTTGCGCGATATTACCGTATAAGTTACGTAATTCCCCAGCATGTGCGCCTACGTAATTTAACATTGCACGTAAGTCTTTAATGTCGATTAATAATAATCCTTGGTCGTCCGCTACTTTAAACGCAATGTTTAAAATACCTTCTTGAGTTTCATTTAAACCTAATAATTGAGCTAATAAAATTGGTCCCATTTCTGAGATTGTAGTACGGATGTTAATTCCGTTTTCCCCAAAGACATCCCAGAAAGCAACAGGATATGAGCTTGGTTCGAAGTCTTCTACATGAACTTTTGCCAAGCGTTCTGCAATTTTCTCAGTTACTTCGCCTTTTTCAGCAAGGCTTGCTAAATCCCCTTTAATATCTGATAAGAATACAGGAACTCCTGCTTCACTTAATTGCTCCGCTAATACTTTTAACGTTACAGTTTTACCTGTACCTGTAGCCCCTGCAATGACACCGTGACGGTTTAATTTATTCGCCATAAATTGAGCTGGTTTTGAACCATATCCGAAAGAAATAGTTTGAGTCATAAAACTCCTCCTTTTATTTTTATTTTTACAATTCTACAATATTACAGAAAGCGCTAAAATGCTACTAAAAAGCCGGCTTTGCAGTAGATTATTTGACTTATTTTGAACATCAAAGTATATTACTGTTGGACAGAATAAATTTTTTAAGGAGAAACCATTATGAAATGGAAAATTATCGCAGATTCAGGTTGCGATTTACGCGAAATCGAGAATCTTGCTCCAGACACAGAATATGTCAACGTACCACTGATTGTTCAAGTAGGTGACAAACACTATATAGATGATGCTTCTTTAGACATCGATGCTATGATGATTGAAATGTATCAAACTAAAGACAAAACAGCTTCAGCCTGCCCTAGCCCAGATGCATTCCTTGAAGCGTATAAAGGTGCAGAAAATGTCATCGCCATTACCATTACAGGCGGCCTATCAGGTAGCCAAAATAGTGCTCAATTAGCAAAAAATATGCTTTTAGAAGAAGCCCCTGAAACAAATATCGAAGTGTTCGATAGCCTTTCAGCAAGTGGTGAGATGGTTCTTTTCGTACAAAAGGCAAACGAACTGATTGCACAAGGACTCTCTTACGAAGAAGTCGTAGCTGCATTAAAAGATTATTTAGCAAGCACAAAACTATTATTCGCACTAGCTCGTGTCGATAACTTAGTGAAAAATGGTCGTTTAAACAAATTAGTCGGTGCTGTTATCGGAATGCTCAATATCCGCTTAGTCGGTAACGCATCTCCAGAAGGAACCTTAAACCTTCTTCACAAAGCAAAAGGTCAAAAGAAAGCTGTTCAAGCAGTTTGGGCTGAAATGAAGAAAAATGGCTACAAGGGTGGTCGCGTGGTCATTAGCCATTGCAGTAACCCAGAAATCTGCGGCTTAATTCAAGCAGCCGTTCATAGCGAATTCCCAGGTGCGGATGTGACAAGCATTCATACAAGCGGTGTCTGCAGCTACTATGCAGAACAAGGCGGAATCTTAATGGGATACGAAGCTTAATCTTACGAATACGAAAAGCCTCTCTAATCACTCGGATTAGAGAGGCTTTTATTTATTTCTATTAGAATAATGCTTTTAATTCTACTTCTGGATGTTTATCTTTGAACCAGTTTAGAGCAAATTGATTTTCGAATAAGAAGACTGGTTGGTCAAATCGGTCGCGACATAATAAGTTACGGCTTGAAGACATATTTGGATCTAGTTGTTCTTCGTCAATCCATCTGGCAATCTTACTTCCAATTGGAGTCATGACGACTTCGGCATTGTATTCATTTAACAAGCGGTATTGGAACACTTCGAATTGCAGTTGACCAACGGCACCAAGGATATATTCTCCTGTATGGTATGTCTTGTACAATTGGATGGCTCCTTCTTGTACTAATTGCTCGATTCCTTTATGGAATGATTTTTGTTTCATCACGTTTTTCGCAGAAACTTTATTAAAGAGCTCTGGCGTAAATTGTGGGAGTGGTTCGAACTGAACAGCGTTCTTCCCTGAGTAAATCGTATCTCCGATTTGGAAGTTCCCTGTATCGTAAAGTCCGATGATATCCCCTGCAACGGCAGCTTTCACCGTTTCACGACTATCGGCCATGAATTGCGTTGTATGTGATAATTTCATTTTCTTTTGCGAACGGTTCACGGTAATATCCATCCCTGGAGTAAATTCTCCTGAACAGATACGTACAAATGCGATACGGTCGCGGTGAGCTGGGTTCATGTTTGCTTGAATCTTGAAGATGAATCCAGTGAATTGTTCTTGTAGTGGGTCTACTAGTTCCCCAGATTCTGTTTTCTTAGCAGATGGGCTTGGCGCAAAGTCAACGAATGCATCTAAGAATGTTTGAACCCCGAATCCTGTTAAGGCTGACCCGAAGAATACAGGCGTTAATTTACCAGCCGCAATCTTTTCTTCATCAAAAGCATTTCCTGCTTCTAATAAAAGCTGTGCATCCTCGATGGCTTGGCTATATAGCGTTGATTGTTTGAACGCATAATCACCGTCCACTTCGCCATCTTCATTCAATGGTAAAAAGTCATTATCTTCGTTTTCTTCTGGATGCATCAATTCTACACGTTTATTGTAAATATCATATAATCCAAGGAATGTTTTTCCCATCCCCATTGGCCAGTTCATCGGATACGCGTCAATGCCTAATACTTCTTCTAATTCTGCGATTAGTTCTAACGGTTCGCGTCCATCACGG
>JABZYY010000082.1 GCA_015264885.1 Streptococcus sp.
TTCGTCATAAAGTCTTTGAAGTTAAATCCAAGCTCTGTAATTTGCTTTTCAAGTAACTCGCGACCTTTGATAATATTTTCATCACGGTCTTGTAACTTGAAGAAACGTTTAATTTTATTTTTTGCACGAGTCGTATAAACCAGATTAATCCAGTCACGAGAAGGTCCAAATGAATTGGCAGACGTTAATACTTCCACGATATCCCCAGTCTTCAACTGATAGTTCAATGGAACAATCTTATTATTGACTTTGGCACCGACTGTTTTGTTTCCGACTTCCGTATGGATGTTGTATGCAAAATCAAGCGGTCCAGACCCTAAAGGAAGTTCTGAAACGTCTCCTTTTGGTGTGAAGACATAAACCTTATCTCCAAAGATATCTTCCTTCACGCTATTCATGAAGTCTTTAGCGTCTTTCGTTTCATTTTGTAGTTCGATTAAGTCTTTAAACCAATCCAATTGTTTTTGCAACGGATCGTTTGTAACTTTCTCTTTATTTCCTTCTTTATAAGCCCAGTGAGCTGCAACCCCGTATTCAGCAACTTGGTGCATTTCAAATGTACGGATTTGAATCTCAACTGGACGTCCTCCTGGTCCAATAACGGTTGTATGGATGGACTGATACATATTCGCCTTTGGAATCGCGATATAGTCTTTAAAACGCCCTGGCATTGGTTTCCATTTTGTATGAATCGCCCCAAGAACGGCATAGCAATCTTTAATGCTATCGACTAATACACGAATCGCAAGTAAGTCATAAATCTCGCTAAACTGTTTCTTTTGGTCTTTCATCTTACGGTAGATGGAATAAATATGTTTTGGACGTCCATAAATGACCGCTTCGATATCCAAATCTTTTGTAGCTTCTTTAATATTTTCGATTGTTGTATTAATATACTCTTCACGTTCATCACGTTTTGAATTCATCAAATGCACAATACGATAATATTGCTGTGGGTTTAAATAACGTAGAGACGTATCTTCTAGCTCCCACTTAATTTTATTCATCCCTAGACGGTGTGCAAGAGGTGCATAAATCTCAAGCGTTTCTTCCGCAATCATGCGTTGCTTTTCAGGCTTGTGGAATTTTAACGTACGTAAATTATGCAAACGGTCCGCTAGTTTCACCATGATTACACGAAGGTCATTGGCCATCGCAAGAAGCATCTTACGGTGATTTTCCGCTTGTTGCTCCGCATGAGATTTATATTTAATTTTCCCTAGTTTTGTTACACCTTCAACGAGAAATGCAACATCTTTTCCAAATTCGTATTCAATATCATCAATACTAAAACCAGTATCTTCGACGACATCATGAAGAAACCCAGTCGCAATCGTGTCTGGATCTAACTTTAATTCAGCAAGAATTCCAGCTACTTGAATGGGATGCACAATATAAGCTTCTCCAGATTTACGAATTTGATCTTTATGAGCATATGTCGCAAAATAGATGGCTTTTTCAATAAATTTAATATGTGTTTCATTCATGTACTCCTTACACATTGCAAGGACATCATCTGCGGTATAAGTCTTATTTTTAGACATTTGTAAACTCCTTAAGCATTGCGCTCTAATGTATTCCTAATAGTACCGCGACAATAGACTATCGTCAACTATTGGTTCCTATAATAACTCACATTGATATGAAACTGCTGCTAGTGCATATAAAGGTGCTGTTTCAGCGCGTAAAATACGTGGACCTAGTGAGCAAGGAAGATAACCACTTTGCTCTAATAACTCCACTTCTTGTTCTTCGATGCCACCTTCTGGACCAAAAACAAAAATAATGCGCTCATTTTCCTGTAAGGACTGCAAACTTTTAACGAGTTGAAGGCTTTCTCCAACCTTGGCAGATTCTTCATAAGCAATTAATTTTTGTTCGAAATCACTTGTGTAATTTGCTAACTCTTTTAGTGTCATCACACTTGTTACACATGGGACTTTCAGGCGATGCGATTGTTCACTCGCTTCTTCGGCAATCTTTTGAAGACGTTCAATTTTTTTAGCCGACTTGTCTCCAGTCCATTTAACCACATTCCGTGTCAATGAGAGCGGAATGATTTCACTTACACCAAGTTCAGTTGCCTTTTGAACAATCCAGTCGAGTTTATCTCCTTTAGAGAGTCCCACTGCAATCGTAACTGATACGGGAAGTTCTACTTTTTGCTCCAAAAGTTCAACCACTTTCACTTCAAATGGGTATAATTCAGTGACTTCAACAATGGCTAATTGACTCGCATCATCCACTACTTCGAATTGTTCTCCCGCTCGAACGCGCATCACTTTCTTCAACTGATGGACTTGGTCTTTTGAGAACACTAATGAATGCGTCGTTTCACTTACGTTTCCTTTAACAAAATACCGTTGCATTACTCAACATCCTTTTTCATTACAAAGCAATTCCACTCTTTCATCGTCATGCGTTCTACTAGAGTGAAGCCTGCTTTTTCATATGCTTCTTGTACTTCTTTTGCTTTTGATTCGATAATTCCTGATAAGATTAATGTTCCATTATCATTCAAATTACGATAAGCATCTTCAGGCATCTGCACTAAAATCTCCGCTAAAATATTGGCTACGATTAAATCACTCTTTTGGTCTACACCAACAAGTAAGTTGTTTTCATAGACATCGATTTCCCCAATCGTTGGGTTCAATGCAATGTTTTCTTTGGCCACACGTGTAGCCATCTCATCAATATCAAAGGCCGTTACTCGTCCAGCTCCTAAGAGTTTAGAAGCGATACTTAAAACACCTGAACCAGTGCCCACATCTAGCACACTTTCCCCGCCACGAATCGTTTGTTCAAGCGCTGTGAGTGAAAGCTGTGTCGTTGGATGCGTCCCTGTTCCAAACGCAAGACCTGGATCTAATTCAATTAAGAGTTCATCTTCTTGTTCTTTCTCGTAGTCTACCCAACTAGGAACAACTGTTAGGTAGCGTGTCACACGTACTGGGAAGTAGTATTGCTTCCATGCCGTTGCCCAGTCTTCTTCTCCAACTTCACTAACACGAACGGTTAATGGTCCTGTTTGTAGACCGTAACTTTTTAGCTCTTTCAATTGTTCGTCTAATTGCGTTTTGGCTTCTTTAGTCCATTGGCTTGGTTGGAAGTAACCCTTCACAATCACGGTATCCGTTTCATATAAGTCTTTTTGTTGTACTTTCAACCATTCTAATTGTTCATCTGTTAATTGGTAATAGTCTTGAGGGTCATCGATAGAGACTCCTTTTGATCCTAATTCAATTAAAATCGAACTTACGACTTCGACACTCTCAGAATGCGTATTTACTGTGACTTCTAACCAGTTCATGTTAACCCTCTTCTTTACTTGTATTTTTAAAAAATTATAACAAATTTCATTAAAAATAACTAAAAATAACCCTATCCTATTTGTATTTTTGCATGGATTTTAGTATCATTAAGAAGATAAAATTAATTAATGACTATTTGACAGAGTAAAAAAGGGGAAAGCAATTATGGCACGTATTTCATTAAGTACAAAAGATATTTTACAAAAACAATTCAAACGCTCATTCAGAGGTTTCGACATTGAAGAAGTCGACGCATTTTTAGATTTAATTATTCGTGATTATGACACATTCCAAAAAGAAATCAGCTTCTTACAAGCTGAAAACGAACGCTTATTAACAAAAGTAGATGAACTCTCACGTCAAGCTACAGTTTCAAAAACAAACCGTTCAAGCAATGTATCTTCATCAGGAGTTACAAACTTTGATATCTTGAAACGTTTATCAAACTTAGAAAAACACGTTTTCGATTCTAAATTAGAAGAAGATAGCTACTCTTCTCCTTCTCAAGATGTTGCAGAAGACGATGATGATTTCTACAAAACTCGCGTAATTACACCAGTACGTGACAATAATTATTAATATATCAAATTTGATATAACGAACTTTTTTAAATTTAGTAAACTTTGAGTAATCGCGGCATTAATTTGCTGAGGAAAGTCCATGCTCGCACAGGCTGAGATGCTTGTAGTGATCGTGCTTAGCGAAACAATAAGCTAAGGCAACTTTAGGTTGACGGCAGAAAAACGAGCTACGGCAATGCTATGCTCTAGTATTCTTGAAAGTGCCACAGTGACGAAGCAATTTTGGAAACGAAATTGGTGGAACGCGGTAAACCCCTCGAGCGAGCAACCCAAACTTATGGTAGGGGCACTCTTACTAGGAAATGAACGAAAAAAGAGACACATGATGTGTAGACAGATGATTACTGAAATTTAATAGATCCTGCTATTAAATGGAACAGAACATGGCTTACAGAAGTTTACTTCAGGATTTTAGCGAATTGTAAGGAGTGTGGCCTTGTGTCCACTCCTCTTTTTACGAATAAAGGAGAAATCTATGACAAAATATAAATTAGTAGCAACTGCTGCTGCAGGGATTGAAGCTCTTGTTGGTAAAGAATTACGCAACATGGGTTACGAAGTTCAAGTAGAAAATGGCAAAGCCTTCTTTGAAGGTGACGATTACGATATCGCCCGCACCAATATTTGGCTTCGTACAGCCGACCGTATCAAGATCATTATGGGACAATTCACTGCAAAAACATTCGACTCGCTCTTTGAACAAACAAAGGCGATTCCTTGGGAGAAAATTCTTCCAGTCGATGCGGAATTCCCAGTATCTGGTAAATCTGTGAAATCAACGCTTCACAGTGTTCCTAACTGCCAATCGATTGTAAAAAAAGCGATTGTCAATCGTTTAAGCGAGGCTTACCACCGTCGTACTCACTTACCTGAGTCTGGTGCCCTCTATCCTATCGAAGTGGCAATTTTAAAAGATGTTGTGAC
>JABZYY010000083.1 GCA_015264885.1 Streptococcus sp.
CTCATATGCACAGGACGTGCGTCAAGGTCTTGGATTTCTGCAAAGGCATTGATGCTACGAACTTCGTTAATCACTTTAGTGTAGATGGTTTCGTCTACTAAGCTATGTTTTGACATGAAAATTTTATCCGCGAACCCAACTTGTTTTGCTGGTTCAGGTTGATGCGCTGTTTGGTATAGGAAGTTTTTAGAATCCACAACCGTTAATACCGCATCTAAGATAAAGTGCTCGTTTAAGAATGGCACGTTAATAAATGTTTGTGCGATTGGAGCTGGATCAGCAAGACCTGTTGTCTCGAATAACACGCGGTCCACACGAATGCCGTTTTGTTCTTTGACCATTAAAATAGATTTCAACATATCAGCAATGTCTGTACGAAGAGTACAGCAGAGGCAGCCGTTATCCATTTGATAGATTTCTTCTTCAACGTCAAGTACGAATTGATGGCCTACACCGATTTCGCCGAATTCGTTAATGACAACAGCGATATGTTCGCCGTGTTTTTCTTTTAAAACTTTGTTGATTAAAGTCGTTTTCCCAGCGCCAAGGAAGCCGCTGACGATTGTAACTGGAATTTTTTGTGTCATAATTCTTCTCCTTCACCTTTTCCATTTTCTTCAAGTAAATTCATTGTAGCACTCTCTTAAAAATTCTCAAAATAGACTGTTTCCAGCATTTGGTTGCGAATGTGCTATACTGAAACAGAGAAAACGAGAAAGAGTGTATCGAATGACAAAACAGGAAGTACCAAATGCGGCCATTAAGAAAATCGATTGGGCCGAGCAATTCATCAACCAACACTTACAGGCCTTTCGTTGCCCGTATTGCCATGATGCGATGGTTTCTGCCAAGAATCATAGTGTCGTCTGCGAAAAGGGGCATAGGTTTAATATTTCGAAAAAAGGAACCTTGCATCTGATGAAGCAAAATGCGAATACGGATTATGATGCGCCTCTTTTCCATCACCGCTATGAACTGGCGCAGAGTGGGTTCTTTGAGCCTTTGTTAGAGGCAATTTTGCCGCATCTTTCGGCAGACGAAGAGAAGTGTATTGTCGATATCGGATGCGGGGAAGGCAGTCATTTATCGTGGTTCTCTAAGTTTGTACAGGCACCTTTATGTGGCATGGATATCGCAAAAGAAGGCATTCATCAAGCGTCGGTTCATTTTGGAAACCAAGCGCTATTCTTCTTAGGAGACTTGGCGAACTTGCCATTTGCGGATGAATCTTGTGGGACGCTGTTAAATATTTTAACGCCGTCGAACTACCAAGAGTTTATGCGCGTATTGGCTCCAGGAGGGACGCTCGTGAAAGTCATCCCTGGCAACGATTATTTAGCGGAATTACGCCAACAGCTCTACCGTTCGAATCCGGAAAAACAAACGTATTCGAATGCGGACATTCTAGAACGCGTGCAGTCCGAATGCCCTCAAGTCACGTTTGAAGAGGTACGTTACACGGTCGATTTAACAGAAGAAACTTATCGTCATTTACTCGAAATGACGCCTTTATACTGGGGAGCAAGCGACGAAGATAAGGCTTATAGCAATGCGCACCCGCTCTCGCAAGTAACGGTGCACTATGTTGTGGCTATCGTGAAAAAAGGCGAAAACAAACAATAAAAGTATGCTATAATAGAACTACTAACCACCAGGAGGATTTACCATGGGATTTAAAGATTTATTTTCTCGTAAAAAAGAAGAACCGAAAGTAGAAGAAAAACCGGTTCAACCAGAAGAAAAAAAGGAAGAGCAAGCAGTCGTTGAGCCTGCTCCAAAAAAAGTGGAAGAGCAAAAAGAAACTGAAGAACCACGTGTGTTTACTGTGGGGATTGAATATGTATACTCTGTGTCAAAAGATTCACCAGATATGGTCGTTGCCGGACAAGTCAACGGAACGGTCAAGGTCGGGGATGAAGTCATCCTTACAAAATTAGGTAGCGACGACGATGAACCGTTTAGAACTGCGGTCTACGGAATTCAAGTTGGTGAAGATCGTGTGATGGAAGCATCGAATAAAAAAGCCGTTTTATGGGTGGAGAATGCGACACAATTCTTCCCATATGTGGGGACAGTGCTTCATTCTGAAGGCGTTACTGAAAAACAATTATACTCTGCATACATCAACGCATTAGGCGAACGCTTTAT
Organism: Streptococcus sp.; assembly: GCA_015264885.1. Lineage (GTDB taxonomy): Bacteria > Bacillota > Bacilli > Lactobacillales > Aerococcaceae > Granulicatella. Next base: position 2,149 of record JABZYY010000083.1, read on the forward strand.
CGGGGTTGAAGGTGGCGTGCTTACGGATATGGACCGCGCGCATTTAACAGTATCGGACGTAGCTGAAATTTGGCGACTTCTTTTATGGTATTGCAACGCGAATGCTGAAAATGATACGGATGAAACACGTGAAGAAAACTTCAACAAGATTCGTACACTTGTGATGATGGTTCGCGACAAATTATTCCTTTTAGATGGTATTTACGCCGTTTATTCTAAGAAAACAGGCGAGCCATACTTATTTGCGAAAACAACGAAAAACGACAGCGATAACTATATCACTTCACCTCCAATGGTTCATTTGGTAACGAAGGCGTTTAAAGAAAACTTGAAAGAACAAAATGAAGATACGGAAGACTTAGAACTTCGCTATATCGACAATGGAGAAGACAAAGAAGGCATTCGAAACTTCATTCGAGAAGTCGTATTACTCGACGGTGCGCAAGGGGTTCGCATCCTTTCTGAGTATACTGCGATTGCGGCAGAAGGTCTGATTGAGTTTCCAAACTACGAAGGCATGCGTGAAGTAGACATTCCTGTAGAAAACCCAGGATTAGTTCGCTGGATGCTGCTTCTAGGCCAATTAGGAAAACCAGATACTCCTGAAAAAGAATTTCTACATGAAATGTACTTCCATTTCTTCGGACAAGAACTAGTGAAGTCTACTTTCATCGTACCAATGCGTACTCATGGTGAAATTCCACAAGCTAACGAAAATGGCGTAACAAGTTTCAAAGAAGGCATGACATTTGATTTAGCGATGGTCGAAGGAAGAGATAAAGAACAAGCCTTGATGTTCTTCACAGACTGGCTACGATTCCGCCAAAAATTTGGAGAAGAGTGGCAAGGGCTCATGCAACCACTCGATGGCAACCTAGGACTTCATGATGTCATTATCAATGGAACAGGAAACCCAGAAGCGGGTGCCTATATTACAGAAAGCATCTTTAACAAAATTAAAGAAGCCCACAAAAAAGACGCATAATGCATAAGGACTCACAGTGTGGGTCCTTATTTTTTGTCTCTATATTCGTGAAAAAAGCTATGCTATAATTGAAATATCAGCGATTAGCAAACGGGAGGAATATGAATGGGATTATTTGATTTTTTATTTGGAAAGAAGGAAGAAAATAAAGCTTTAATTTTTGGGGTAGAAGAGATACTCCCTAATTCAAATGACTCAGAAGACTTAGTCGTTATAGGACGCGTAACAGGAACGATTCACGTTGGAGATGAAGTCATTATTACAAATTTAGGAAGTGATAATGATACACCTGCAAAAGCTGTCATATCTGCACTTGAAGACGCGAAGAAAGGTCAAGTGAAGAAGGCATCCGGCGAAAATGTTGTGGTAACGATTAAAGATGGCAAAAAACACAACGTGTATAAAGGCACGGTCTTGCATTCGGAAGGGGTAAGCGAAGCTAAAATAAGAGCAGCTTATCTTTACGCTATTATTAATGCATTTTTATTCTGGCAAAATGGGATATTAATGGATGAGGATCGTAGACGCTTTTCGATTGCGGACTTAATAGAAATATGGAGACAATCTATCCGTTTTTGTGATACACAGGCTTCAGAAGAAAACTATGCATACTATCTTGAAAAAATCATTATTTTAATGGAGCAGGTTCGCGCTAAATTATTAACACTGGATGAAATATATGTAGTTTATTCTGTAAAGACTGGCGAACCATGTCTATTTATGAGTTCGACAAGAAATCAAGATGGTAGCCTCGAGCCATCCGAACTAAGGGTACGTTTAATTCCTGCGGTATATAAAGAGAGTATGACATATCCTGAAGAGTTTGAACTCCGTCGCATTGAAAATGGGCCTAATAAAGATGGTATCTTGAATTTCTTAAACGAAGTTATTTTCTTAAATGGAGCTGAAGGAATTGAGTTTATTTCAGAGGAAACGTCAATTAGTGCAAAAGCGCTAATGAAAGCCCCGGATTTAGAAGGAATGAGAGAGGTTGATAAACCGATAATGAATCCGGAGTTGGTTCGTTGCTTACTAATGATAGGCCAATTAGGAAATACTACTACGTTAGGGAAGAGAGACCGAGATTTCTTATCCAATTTGTATTTAAACCGTTTGACGGAAGCCTTAAAAACAGCACGTTTTATTGTACCTATCAAAGTAGAAGGAGAATTACCAAAACCAAACGAAAATGGGGAAACTTCTTTTGCAGAAGATGTGAAGTATGAATTGGCAATGAAAGAGCTAAAAGACAATAAGAAGGCTGTTCCAATTTTTACAGATTGGAAGAGATTCAATGAAGAGTACGGGGATGAGTGGAGAGGTCTCCTTCAACCGTTGGGAGGTCCATTAATTCCACATCCTGTCCTTATTAACGGAACGCTATATTTCGAAACGGGTAATGAAACCAAAGATAGTGAATGATTAGGAATAGGAGAAGCGAAATGGGATTATTCGATTTTTTATTTGGAAAGAAGAAACCTGATCCGAGTTTTACTCTGGGTAAGGAAGAAGCAGAATCAATCTGTATTCTTGGAGTAAGTAATGTGATTGGTGTTGATGACAACGCTACAGACTTAATTATTGAGGGCTTTGTTCAAGGAACCATCAAAGTAGGTGACGAACTTGTTGTTACAAAGATAAGTTGTTTGTCCAAGACACCTGTAAAAAC
>JABZYY010000084.1 GCA_015264885.1 Streptococcus sp.
ATCCTGATTTAAATCCAGAAACGTTTTTGAATTTCAAATAGAAATTAAACAGCTTTGAATTACGGATAATTCCTTCTTCTTCAAGCGCTTTTGATACTTCTTTGACAGATGCGCCTTGTTCAATTTCAAAGGAAACAAGTTCTGTTTGAGCTGTATCAACTGGTTGTGTTTCTCCTTTAATGTAATTCCAAGTAAAGAATCCTCCTACTAGGACAATTACTAAAAGTGCAATCATAAAATATTTCATTATCTTTTTGATAATTGAAGTTTCCTTTTTACGAATATCACGTTTCGTATCCGTATCAGAAATTAAGGAATGTTTTTTATGTTCTTCTTGAGACATTGTTTTCCCCCTTAAATTGGTATCAAATGATATCCATAGTTGTAGTTATTATACCTCATTCTTATTGAAAAATGAAGAAAGTCAATCATAAAGAGTGCTATTATAACAAAAAAAGCTTGAGGTTTCCCCCAAGCTCTATTGTTGATTATAAATCTTCTTCAGCTAAGAATGTGTTTAATACTTCTTCAACCATATCCCATTCAGCTTCTGTTTCGATTGGGTTTAATTGGCCGTCAGTACCATCTTCGCCTTCAACATATGAGAATGCTTGTAATTCTACTTCTTCTCCTTCAGGAATTCCTGCTGGATAGCATAATACATATGATTTATTGAAATCATCTGATTCGAAAGTGAATAATACTTCGTGTAAAATTTCGTTTCCTTCTTCGTCGATGATTGTAATATGTTCGTGACCTTCGTGGCCTTCTAAGTGATCATGTTCATGATCGTGATCGTGATGTTCTGTCATTTTCTTTCCTCTTTCCTTTGTTATTGATTTCCATTTAAATCTAAATAGTTTTGCAAAATCATGACTGCAGCTAGCATATCAATGACTTGTTTGCGTTTCTTTCTTGAAACATTACCCTCTTCGACAAGCATTCGTTCCGCCTGCATCGTCGTGAGTCTTTCGTCATGATAGACGATTGGAATTTCTAGTCGTTTCTCTAGGCTTGCACCATAACGACGGGACGCCTCTACACGTGGTCCTTCCGTATTATTCATGTTCTTTGGTAGACCGATGACAATTTTTTCAACGCCATACTCTTCCACTAACTCGACAACACGTTTGAACCCGAATTCTGAAGCATTCTCATTAATCGGAATTGTTTCAACCCCTTGAGCAGTCCAGCCCATTAAATCACTAACGGCAACGCCCACAGTTTTACTTCCGACATCTAATCCCATTAATCTCATACTAGGCATCTCTTCCTGTTGAGCGGATATAATGTCTAATGAGTTCTTCCAAAATCTCATCTCTTTCGTGGCGACGAATTAGGTTACGTGCATCACGATGTCTTGGAATATAAGCTGGGTCTCCAGATAACAAATATCCTACGATTTGATTAATCGAACTATACCCCTTCTCATTCAACGCATCATAAACGATGGTTAATGTTTCTTGAACGGTTTTTTCGTCCTTTTCATTAAATTTAAATAGGACTGTTTCATCTATTGAACTCATAGCGACACCTCATTTCAATATATATACCTATTCTACAAGATTTTGGATGAAACTACAATTGATACTTACCGATTCTTAATATTTAGAAAGCCTTTCCTTTGCTTTTAAATCAAAAACCTTCCACGGGACTCTCTTCAAATCCCATGGAAGGTTTCATTTTGCATTACATTATTTAGCTAAATATTCTTTAAGCAATTCGAATGCTTGTGGAATACCTGCAGGGTTCTTACCACCTGCTTGAGCCATATCAGGACGGCCTCCGCCTCCACCTTGGATAGCTGGAGCAATTGCCTTAATGATATCGCCTGCTTTTAATCCTTTTGCATTTGCGTCTTTAGATACTGCTACTAAAAGGTTTGCTTTATCAGAAGAAGCAGTACCTACTACGAAGATATCGCTCGCACCTTTTTGTCTCCAAGTATCTGCTAATTGACGTAATTCATCCATTTCTTTATTTTCAAGAGCTACAGTGATGAATGAAGTTCCGTTTACTTCTTCGACATTGTTGAAGACATCTGCGACTTCAGCTTTCATGATTTTAGCTTTTAGTTTCGCAATTTCGCCGTTTGCTTCTTTCAATTCTTGACCTAAAGTAGCCACACGTTCTACAACTGTATCTAATTGGATTGCTTTAACTTCACCAGCCACTTGTTTTAATAAGTTTTCGTGATGGCTTAATAGGTCAAATGCCTCTTTACTTGTCACAGCTTCGATACGACGAACGCCGGCACCGATACCAGATTCAGAAACAATCTTGAACAATCCGATTTCTTGAGTGTTTCCAACGTGGATACCACCACAAAGTTCGATTGACCAGTCTCCAATGTTGACCATACGAACTAAGTTGCCGTATTTCTCACCAAAGAGTGCCATTGCCCCACGGCTCTTCGCATCTTCTAGTGTAGTTTCAATCGTAACCACTTCTAAACCAGCCCAGATTTTTTCGTTTACGATACGTTCCATTTCAGCTAATTCTTCAGAAGTAACTTGTCCAAAGTGACTGAAGTCGAAACGTAAACCAGTTGGTGTTACAAGAGAACCAGCTTGGTTTGCGTGAGTTCCTAGAACATCTTTTAATGCTTGGTGTAATAAGTGAGTTGCTGTGTGGTTTTTAATGATTTTCGCACGTTCAGATGCATCAACCACTAATGTGTAAGTTGCGTTTACTTGTAAGTCGCCTAACACTTCAACTGTGTGCAATGGTTGTCCGTTAGGAGCTTTCTTCACTTGTAAGACATTCGCTACAACTGTACCGTTCGCATCTTGGATTGTACCATGGTCCGCTAATTGTCCACCCATTTCAGCATAGAAAGGTGTACGGTCGAATACTAATTGAGCATGAGCATCTTTATGTGCAGATTCAACTAATTCATCATCCACAACGATGGCTTTTAATACGCCTTCTTCAGTTGTTGAAGCATATCCAACGAACTCACTCTCTACAGTGATATCACGTAATACTGCAGATTGTACGTTCATTGATGTTTCTGTATTACGAGCAGCACGCGCACGGTCTTTTTGTGCTTGCATTTCTGCTTGGAATCCTTCTTCATCGACTGTGAAACCATTGTCGCTTGCGTATTCCAATGTTAATTCATATGGGAATCCGTAAGTATCATATAGTTTGAACGCATTTTCACCAGAAAGTGTTGTTTCGTTTGCTTCTTTCATGTCTGCAAAAATAGTTTCTAAGATTGCTAAACCATCGTGAATTGTTTCTTGGAAACGATCCTCTTCGTTTGCAATCACTTTTTGAATGAATTCCATGTTTTCAGTGACTTCTGGATAGTAGCTGTGCATAATTTGAGCTACCGTTGGAACTAATTTAGTTAAGAATGAACCTTGAATTCCTAAACGTTGTCCGTGCATTACAGAACGACGGATTAAACGACGGATGATATATCCACGGCCTTCGTTTGAAGGAAGCGCGCCATCCCCAATCGCAAAGCTTACCGCACGAATGTGGTCAGCGATAACTTTGAAGGATACATCTGTTTCTTTAGATTCATTGTATTTCTTACCATCGCTTAAGCTTTCTAATTGCTTAATAATTGGCATAAATAAGTCTGTTTCGAAGTTTGTTGGTGTATCTTGGATAACAGAAACTACACGTTCAAGACCCATCCCTGTATCGACGTTCTTATGTGGTAATGGTGGATAAGTTCCGTCTGGCATATGGTTGAATTGAGAGAATACTAAGTTCCAAATTTCTAAGTAACGTTCGTTTTCTCCACCAGGATAGTTTTCTGGATCATCTTCTGCTAAGTTATTATATTTTTCTCCACGGTCGTAGAAAATCTCAGTATCCGGACCACATGGACCTGCACCGATATCCCAGAAGTTATCTTCTACTGGAATGATGTGATCTTCAGGAAGACCTACTTTATCCATCCATAATGCTTTTGTTTCTGGATCTTCTGGATAGTAAGTAACGTATAGACGGTCTGGATCAAGACCTAACCATTTTTCGCTTGTTAGGAATTCCCATGCCCATGGAATCACTTCTTCTTTGAAGTAGTCCCCGATTGAGAAGTTCCCCATCATTTCGAATAATGTATGGTGACGAGCTGTGTGCCCTACGTTTTCGATATCGTTTGTACGAATACTCTTTTGAGCATTTGTAATACGTGGAACTTCTGGTGTTTCTGTTCCATCGAAGTATTTCTTAAGAGTGGCAACCCCTGAGTTAATCCATAATAATGTTGGATCATTGACAGGAATTAAGCTCGCACTTGGATGCACCTTATGTCCTTTTTCTTGGAAGAAATCAAGGTACATTTGACGAATTTCGCTACTTGATAATTTTTTCATCTTCATTCTCCTTCTTTTTGTAAATAAAAAAACTGCCCCATTGCTGCAAGGGCGTCCTACCGCGGTACCACCTTGCTTACAATGAAACAGCTGTTCATTCATCTCTAATTCCGATAACGCTGGAAGGACGTTTGTATTTCTACAAAGTTTTCAATCGGGAGCACGATTTTGATGGCTATTTTCACCAGACAAGCCTCTCTAATAAGTAAAATCTCAATCCGATTGCTTACCTTTAGAAGTATACGAAAAGCGCCTAGTTTTGTCAACTATTCGCATGTCCTTCTTCTTTTAAAGGAAGGTGTAAATACACTTTCGTATATGCATTAGGCTCAGATTCAATTTCCATCGAAAAAGCTTCTCCGAAAAAGAGCGTCAATCGTTCTTTGATATTCTTAATACCAACTCCACCAAGTTC
>JABZYY010000085.1 GCA_015264885.1 Streptococcus sp.
GTTGGCGCAACAGGCCCTTGGGTTGTAGGAGCTGATCGCGTCGGTTGTACAGGCTGCGGTTGCTCTGGCGCAGCCGTCGCTTGTGATGCCTGAGTTGCTGGTGCTGTTGGTGTCACAGCACTACTTCCGCTACCATTATTAGATGGATTTGTCGGTGCAACATAGTCGTCATCATCATTACTGTTGTTATTGTAATTGTTATTATTGTAACTATTGTTATAATTTGGCGTTACATTTGGTTCTACGTAAGTATCCCCTTGTTCTTGTACGTTCGAATTATTTTGTGGAGCATTTTGCTCAATATTGACTGATGACTGCGTTTCTTTTGTCTCGATATGTTTCAATTCAGTAATTTCTTCTAAATCAAGAGATTTTCTGATGACATTTGAAACACGAATTTTTTCTGCTTCTGGAATGACAAAGTAATAAATTCCATTGATCATCGATCCATCCCCATTAATCGTATCCGATTCAAAATGTTGGAGAGCTTCTTTATGCGTTTGAGCAATTTGGAATAATTTTTCTACTGTAAAGTTTGTTTTTACAGAGTTTTCTAATGTTTTGAGAATTTCTTCGTATTTCGTTACAGAACCTAAAGTCAATAATTTTTCAACTAATTTTTGAATTACATATTGTTGACGTTTTTGACGGCCTGTATCTCCTTCTGGGTCATCATAACGCATACGAGCGTAACGAAGTGCGGCTTCCCCGTCTACATGACGTGTAACCCCTTCAGTAAATGACTCATCTTCATACGTAAATGTTAACGCTGGGGTAATTTCTAATCCACCCACTGCATCAACAAGACCCATCAATCCATGCATATCTACAGTTACATAGTAGTCAATTGGAACGTTCAGCATATTTTGTACACTGTTAATTGAGAATTGTTCTTTCCCAAACGCATACGCATGGTTAATCTTGTCAAAAGTACCATATCCGATAATTTCAGTATAAGAATCACGAGGAATACTAATCATTGTGGTTTTCTTTAGTTTTGGATTTACCGTAACAAGAAGCATCGTATCTGAACGACCTACTTCCGTATCACGACCATACGCTCCATTATCAATTCCTAATAGAAGAACCGAAAAACTGCTATCGTCTGTTAATTCTTTCTCACGTAATTGGACGGTTTCTACCTTTTGATGAATCGCATCTTCCGCTTTAGAAATACGACTCCATGCATAAGCAGCACCTGCGATAATTACAGCGCCCAAAGCCAGTAAGACCGTTAAAATAACTCTCCTTATTTTTTGATTATTTCTTTGTTTTCTTCTATTTGAAATTTTTTCTTCATTTACTCTCATTCATTCCACTCCAATAACTATACAATCAGTTTATTATACCATAGATTTGCTTGAATTCATGAGTATTTATAGGAATTTTAAGATTTATCTTCTGAGTCAAAATACTCTTTTTTAAATTCAAAACCAAAGATCCATCCTTTAATCGTTCCAATACCATATGCAAAGTGAATGGCAATCATAATGAATGGAATTAGTAGTAATGTTGGATTGAATTTTTGCTTAGAAATTTCAAAAACAGACAATCCTAAAACTGCCAATAAATAGAGACCAAACACTGTAAATAATGGTACAAAACTAATTGGCGTCAACATCATTAATACAAGTAAAGTCACCACAAATACACCTGGTCCGAAATGGAATAATGATAAGGAATCTCGGCAAACATGAGAGGTTAAACCAATCCAATAGCCGTTCGCAAATTTTTGTTGAATCATTTTTGTAAAGGTTGGACGAATATATTGGAAGGACTCAATTGATGTATCGTACCAAATTTTAAATCCGTTTTTACGAATACGATAGTGATATTCGTTATCTTCTGTACGCGTTAATTTTTCGTCAAAATAACCTACCGTATCGACTACATCTTTGTGATACATTCCTTGGAATACAGAATCTACATAGCGGCTTGTGTCTCCTTTTCTGTAGTTGGCGATACTACTTCCAAGGGCAGACTCTTCTACAATATGTAATGTTTTTGAAAAATCATCTTCTGCTTGGACAATAGTTGGTCTTTTACCCCCACAAACTTTTTGCCCCGACTCAATCACTTTGACATTGGCTTCGATAAAGTTTGTAGGAATTTGTGAGTGTGCATCTACTTTTAAATAGCAATCACCATCTGAGTTTTTAAATCCTAAGTTCAACCCTGTATTTAATGTTTTTCTTGGATTATCAAGAATCTTCACACCATAAAATAAATGCTCATTTTCTGCTTTAAATTGATCCATTAACGCACGAGTATTGTCTGTAGACATTGCATTCACTAGTACTACTTCAATATTTTTTAATGGATACGTTTGATTTTTTAAACTTTCAAAAATTTCAGGCAAGTAATCTTGCTCATTATAGGCACTAATATTTACGGAAACTAACATTTTTCCACCTCTTTATATATGATAAAAGGATTGAGATAACTATCCCAATCCTTTTCATTTTATTTCTTTTTATTCGCAATATCAATCAATTCATCGTGTAATTGTTGATCTGTATAGCTCTCGAAGTTTTCAATGAAATTATACACGCGGTTAATCTTAGAATTGTCCGCAATTCCAATATGAATCTTAGGAAAGACTTGTTTTGGATTTACTTCTCCTTCGTTCAGTAACTCCTCATACATCTTTTCTCCAGGGCGTAACCCTGTGAATTTAATCTCAATATCGCCTTCATCATATCCTGAAAGACGAATTAAGTTCTTCGCTAAGTCCACAATCTTCACTGGTTGTCCCATATCGAGTACGAAGATTTCCCCGCCTCGTGCAAGTGCTCCAGCTTGAATAACTAATTGAGCAGCTTCCGGAATCGTCATAAAGTAACGTACGATATCCGGGTGAGTCACTGTAATTGGTCCCCCTTCAGCAATTTGCTTCTTGAAGAGCGGAATGACTGAACCACGTGACCCTAATACATTCCCGAAACGAACCGCAACGAATTTTGTATACTCGCTACGTGTTGCCATATCTTGCACAATCATTTCGCAAAGACGTTTTGTAGCTCCCATAATATTTGGTGGGTTAACAGCTTTATCTGTTGATACCATTACGAACGCTTTAACACGTGCATGGCTTGCTGCTTCAGCAACATTTCTTGTACCAAGAATATTGTTTTTTACCGCTTCACGAGGGTTTAATTCCATCAATGGTACGTGTTTATGCGCTGCAGCATGATAAACTACATCTGGTCTATATTTATCCATTACTTCAAAGATACGTTTGCGGTCTTGCACATCGGCAATCACCGGTGTAATCGTGAAGTGTTGAGAATATTTACCAACTAATTCCATATTCAGTTGATAAATACTATTTTCACCATGCCCTAAAATAACGATTTCTTTTGGTTTGAATTTAGCCACTTGACGGCAAATTTCTGAACCGATTGAACCACCTGCACCCGTTACAAGAATCTTCTTGCCACGAAGTTGTTTTTCAATCATCGTTTGATCCAAATGAACTGGATCACGACCTAATAAGTCTTCAATTTCAACATTTCTTAGTTGTTGTACGTGTAAGTTCCCGCTCATGACATCGTCAATATTTGGTAAGATTACACATTCAGCACCTGTTTTGCGAGCAACATCATACACTTCGTTTAATTTCTTAATCGGAAGTGATGGCATCGCAATAACGACTTTAGTAATCCCCATCGTATCTACAATGCGTTCGATATCTTTGATAGCTCCTAAAATACGAACTCCATAAATATCTTTACGTAGTTTTTCTGGGTCATCGTCGACAAAGGCAATTGGATCCATACGCATTGCAGGATGCATAAGCATTTGACGAACTAATAATGTTCCGGCAGCACCAGCCCCAACGATTAATGTTGGTTTTGCATTTTCCATGACGCTACTATCCGCAAAGAATTCACGGAAAACACGCATTGAAAGACGAACTCCACCGATTGAAATCACTAGTAATAACCAGCAAACAATTAGGAATTGCCACGTTACTTTTGTATCGAAGAACGCTATCCCTGAAATTGTTGAAACAATAACAGTTGCTGAGACACATTTTACGACAGTAATAACTTCGTACACACTTGCGTATTCCCAATCTCTCCAATAAAGATTGAAGAAATATGAGAACACATAATAGGCTACTAACGATAAAATCGCTGTAATTGTTAATCCGTGAATATTACGAATTAACCCTTCTGTTACTAATCGAAATCCTAAAAATACTGATCCAACAACAAGTAGCGAGTCCACGATGAATAATAATAAAATTTTTAATCGATTATTCATTTAAATATCCTCTCCTGACTATCCAAGTACTTCTTGAATCACTTCTAAATAATTTTGAACAATGTAGTCCACATCTTCATCACTAAGTAATCCATGCAATGGAAGAGTCACTTCATTTTCAAAGAAGCGGTAAGCATTTGGATAATCTTCCATACGGAATCCCATATTTTGGTAAGCCGTTAATAATGGAAGTGGTTTGTAGTGAACGTTACATGAAACGCCACGTTCCGCCATTTTTGTAATGATTTCTCCACGTTGGTCATAGCTTGCACCTTGAACACGAGTGATATATAAGTGACGTGAAGATTCATAATCTTTACCTTCGTGAGGTAACACTTGGATACGTTTATCCGCAGATAATCCTTTATCAAGATGACGTACAATCTCTTTTCTGCGTTCCAATAATTGTGGGTAACGTTCTAATTGCGCTAAACCGATTGCAGCCATAATATCTGGCAT
>JABZYY010000086.1 GCA_015264885.1 Streptococcus sp.
GGATTAGACTTTTTCGATGCGACAATTAACCGTATCGCTGCATGGGTTGTTGGTATGCGCAATACTCAAAAAGCATTACTAAAAGCTTTACTAGAACCTACTGAAGATTTACGAGCAATTGAACTCGAGCAAGATTTAACTAAACGTTTAGTTGTAACAGAAGAATTAAAAGACTTCCCATATGCCGATGTTTGGAATTATTTCTGCGAAACAAATGGTGTACCAGTCGGACTTGCATGGTATAATGAAGTCAAAGCATACGAAGAACAAGTGTTATCAAAAAGAAATTAAGGGAGAACTGAGAAATGACAAAATTTATTGAATCACCAGCGGTAAAAAAATTATGTGAGCTAACAAAAGAATCGTACTTACGTTACTGGGATGAACGTAATGGCGGGAACGTATCCGTACGTTTAGAAGCGAGTGAAGTAGAAGCATATGAAGATGTGAAGGAAGTGAAACGTGTCCTCGACTTAGGGTTCGACGCTTCCACACTTGCGGGCTACTATTACTTAGTAACCGGTACGGGCCGTTACTTCAGAAACGTTACAAACCAACCGCTTCTTGATTTAGGCTTGGTTCGTATTTCAGAAGACGGACAAAAAGCAGAATTGCTATGGGGATTCGAAGATGGCGGAAAACCAACCTCAGAATTCGCGAGTCACTTAATGAGCCACATCGAACGACTCAAAGTGAATCCAAATCATAAAGTGGTCTTCCATTGCCACCCAACAAATTTAATTGCTTTAAGCTTCACACAACCATTAGACGAACGTCATTTATCAAGACTTCTTTGGAAAATGCAAGCTGAATCGATTGTGGTCTTCCCAGAAGGGATTGGTGTGATTCCTTATATGACACCTGGTACAAACGCCATTGGGGAAGCAACGGCTGCGAAAATGGCTGAGTTTCGAGCTGTGATTTGGCCGCATCATGGATTGTTTGCGGCAGGCGACACTTTGGATGAAACATATGGTTTAATCGAAGTGATTGAGAAAGCTGCGATGATTTACTCTCAAGTAGGGGCTCAAGGCGGAAAAATCCTACAAGAAATTACAGATGTGCAATTACAAGAAATTGCGGAATACTTTAACATGACTCCGCACGAAGGGTTCTTAGACGTTTAATAGACGAATCGTTTATAGGGCAAGCTGAAAAGGCTTGTCCTTTTTTGCGTTTTAAAAGCCTTCAAGTCTCCATCCATGTACATTGCCCTAGAACTGTTGTAAAATAAAGAGGTAACTACAATAAAAAAGGGGTATTGACAGATGAGCTCAATTTACAATGATGATAGTTTAACACTACATACAGACCTATACCAAATTAATATGATGAAAACCTACTGGGAAACAGGCGTTTATGAGAAAAAAGCCATTTTCGAAGCGTATTTCAGAAAATTACCATTTGAAAATGGATATGCGATTTTTGCTGGACTAGAACGCATTGTTCGTTACATTGAACAATTACGTTTCTCAAAAACGGATATTGACTATTTACGTGGACTTGGACATTATCCAGAAGAATTCTTAACATACTTAGAAAACTTCGAATTCAAAGGAAGCATTCGCTCTGCAGTAGAAGGGGAACTCGTTTTTGCAAACGAACCATTGGTGCAAGTAGAAGGAACACTTGCGGAATGCCAATTAATTGAAACGGCCTTATTAAATATCGTCAACTTCCAAACACTGATCGCAACAAAAGCGAGCCGTGTACGTATGGTTTCAGGAGACGATCCAGTATTAGAATTCGGAACTCGTCGTGCGCAAGAATTAGATGCAGCAATTTGGGGAACACGTGCAGCGTACATCGGTGGATGTGATGCAACAAGTAACGTTCGTGCCGGCAAGATGTTTGGCATTCCAGTTTCTGGGACACATGCCCACGCATTAGTACAAGCGTACCGTGATGACTACAAAGCGTTTAAAGCCTATGCTGAGAGTCACCGTGACTGCGTGTTCTTAGTGGATACGTATGATATCTTGAAATCTGGTGTTCCAAATGCTATTCGTGTAGCTAAAGAATTCGGCGACAAGATTAATTTCTTAGGCGTTCGTATCGACAGTGGTGACATGGCGTATATGTCGAAAAAAGTTCGTCAACAATTAGACGAAGCTGGATTTACAAAAGCGAAAATTTACGCGTCAAGCGACCTAGATGAAAAAACAATCCTTAACTTGAAGATGCAAGGTGCTAAAATCGACGTTTGGGGAATCGGGACTCGTTTAATTACAGCGTATGACCAACCAGCGCTTGGCTGTGTGTACAAGCTTGTAAGTATCGAAGACGAAAACGGCGTAATGGTGGATACAATGAAGATTTCAAACAATGCGGAAAAAGTATCGACACCTGGTAAGAAACAAGTATGGCGTATTACACGTAATTCAGACGGAAAATCTGAAGGGGACTACATTGCGCTATGGGATGAACGTCCAGATCAATTAGACGAACTCTTTATGTTCCACCCAGTCTACACTTATATCAATAAAACAGTGAAAGACTTTACTGCGCGTCCAATTTTACAACCGATTTTCGATAACGGAAAATTAGTGTATGAATTGCCAAAACTTCAAGAGATTAAAGCGTATAAAGACGAGCAAATCGAAGCGCTATGGGACGAATACAAACGTATCTTGAACCCAGAGCAATATCCAGTCGATCTCTCTCAAAAGACATACGACCAAAAATTGGCAAGTATTGCGGAAATCAGAGAAGAAGTGCGTCTTAAATCAGAACAGTTGGCCAAAGAAAACGCAAAGTAAGGGGAACGTTATGAGACCATTACAACAAAAAATTATCGAAACGCTTCGTGTGAAACCAGTGATTAATCCTGAAGAAGAAATTCGTAAAACCGTCGATTTCTTAAAGGCGTATCTTGCAAAGCATCCCTTCTTGAATGGGTATGTCCTTGGGATTAGCGGCGGACAAGATTCAACGCTTGCTGGGAAATTGGCGCAAATGGCAATTGATGAATTAAACGAAGAACAAGACCAAAAAGTGTATCGCTTCTATGCCGTGCGCCTTCCTTACGGTGTGCAAGCAGATGAACAAGATGCCATGGATGCGATTGACTTTATGAAGGCAACGGACGTGCTACGAGTAAACGTGAAGGATGCGGTAGATGCGTCTGAACGCAGTATTGAAGCCTTAGGAATGGAAATCTCAGACTTCAACAAAGGAAATATCAAGGCGCGTGAACGCATGGTTGCTCAATATGCGATTGCCGGCCAAACGGGTTGTGCCGTAATCGGGACAGACCATGCGGCAGAATCGGTGACAGGTTTCTATACGAAATTTGGGGACGGGGCTGCAGATATCACTCCGCTATGGCGTCTTAATAAACGTCAAGGACGTGCGATGTTACAAGTACTAGGTGCTCCAGAACACCTATACTTGAAAGTTCCAACGGCAGACCTTGAAGAAGACCGCCCATCCCTTCCAGACGAAGTAGCACTAGGCGTTACTTACGAAGAGATTGATGATTATCTCGAAGGAAAAGACATCAACGAAAAAGCGGCTGAGACAATTGAAAATTGGTATCGAAAGACAGAACATAAACGTCACTTACCAATTACAATCTACGATGATTTTTGGAAATAAAGATTCAAAGGCTATTCCTATCAGGCAACTGGTGGGGATGGCTTTTTTGTTATTCCAAGCAAACCATCTATTGAATTTCAAATTAGGAGTGCTATAATGAAGGTAACAATAGTCGGTTAATAGTTTTCAATTTCATTGGAGGTGGTCTTTATGGACTCAGTATTACCAATGTTTCTGGGGACGTTTGCACTGATGGGAGTTGCTCTATATTTGTTCTACTGGATCATCCGATTAGCCGTAAAACATGGAGTAGAATCCCAACAAAGGAAGTCACATTAACGGCTTCAGAAAAAAGATATAGAGGTGGCGTGCCACCTCTATTTTCGTGGAGGAAGACAATGAAAGAAATGAACCATTTTGGCGTGTACGGTGTTTGTGTTCGCGAGGGACGCATCCTTTGCATACGCAAGACGCGTGGACCATACCGCGGGAGATTTGATTTGCCGGGAGGAACGCCGGAAGAAGGCGAGAGTCTGGTAGAAACATTGCGACGAGAAATGTTAGAGGAGACTGGATTTCAAGTGTCTGCCATTCACCAAAATACGATTCGCGATGTATTTGTGACTATTCCAGAAATTGCGCGCGTTCATCATGAGTTCGTGTTGTTTACCATCGATATTGAAGAAAAGAACGCTCAAACGGTAGAGGACTTCGTGACGAGCAAAGAGAAGAACGATTCGAAGGGAATTGTGTGGGTTCCACTAGAAGAAGTGAGCGTTGAAAATGCGTCTCCACTTGTAATCGAGGCTGCACGACCAACACAGGCATTCGAGGCGAAGCATTACGAACAATGGGTGATGTACGACGAAGATTTTATGAACTAAAATGAATTTAGCTATTTAAAGACCTCTGAATTTTTGTTATAATATAGTTAAACAGCTGTTCATGTTTTTAGAACCCTTTTTTGAAAAGGGATACAGGGAGGTATTATTAATGGAAGTTATTGTTGTAAAAACTCAAGAAGAAGGGGCATTAGCCGCTTTTGAGATTTTTAAACGTGCACACGGCGAAGGAGCGAAAGTGTTTGGACTAGCGACAGGCTCAAGTCCAATTGGATTATATGAATTACTTAGAAATAGCGATTTAGATTTTTCAGATCGTATCT
>JABZYY010000087.1 GCA_015264885.1 Streptococcus sp.
CTTCACCGAATTTAAAACAAGTAAAGGATATGTTAGAACAAGCTTTTAGAGAAGAACAATACGAGAATACTATTCTCCACAGTGATCAGGGATGGCAATACCAGCATGAGTTTTATCATAGTTTTTTAGAAGATAAGGGCATTCAGCCATCTATGTCCCGCAAGGGTAATAGTACTGACAATGGCATGATGGAATCGTTCTTTGGCATTCTTAAATCAGAGATGTTTTATGGCTATGAGCAGACATTTAAGTCTATAAAGGAACTTGAGAGGGCAATCGTCGACTATATTGATTATTACAATAACAAACGAATCAAAGTAAAATTAAAAGGACTTAGTCCTGTGCAATACAGAACTAAATCCTTTGCTTAAATTAATTGTCTAACTTTTTGGGGTCAGTACAATTTCTCAAAGGTATTTTTTTGATGCAATGTGTATCATGCATGATACGTATCACAGATGATACACTTTTTGTTTTCGAATGTTTTTTATCAAAAATGATACGTATCATTTTTGATACATTTTAGTTTTTCAATGTAGGATGTAACAATTATGTTACGTAACAAAAATGTTACACTCGCAAAAAAGACATAGCGATTCGTTTTCGCTATGTCTTTTCTAATGATTGTTATTCTTGCATCATCCCTGCTTGGAGTTGATACATCTTATAATAAATCCCTTCTTTTTCTAGAAGTTCTGTATGCGTTCCGCTTTCCACGATTTCACCTTTATCGAGCACAAAAATTTGGTTAGCATCTTGAATGGTCGATAAACGGTGCGCAATCGCTAAGGTCGTTCTTCCGTTTCTCATTTTCTTCAGAGACGTTTGAATGACTTCTTCGGTTTGCGAATCGATATTAGCAGTTGCTTCATCCAGAATCAGGATTTTTGGATTGGCCGCAATTGTTCGTGCAAAGGCGATTAATTGACGCTCTCCACTAGAGAATGTTGAGCCCTTTTCAGAAACTTTATTGTCATATCCTTGTGGCAGTTGCTCGATAAAATGATGCGCATCCACGAATTCACTCGCTTGTTTCACTTCTTCGTCTGTAACATCTTGGTACATACGAATATTGGAAGCCACTGTTCCATGGAACAAGAATGGATCTTGAAGCACGAGTCCGATTTTATCGCGAAGGACTTCCTGTGAATAGTGTTGAATTGGAATATCATCAATCAAGATTTCTCCTTCTTTGAAATCATAGAATCGTAAGAAGAGATTCATGATAGACGACTTCCCTGACCCAGTCGAACCAACAAAGGCGACAGTCTCTCCAGGATTCACCACAAAGTTAATATTCTTTAATACATTCCGTTTTCCATCATAAGAGAAAGTGACATTCTTAAATTCAATCTTCCCGTTCTTAATCTCATTAACCTTCCCAAGTTGTTCAGGTTCGTAATCCGTATTATCAATCACGTCAAAGACACGAGTCGCCGCAATCATCGACGTTTGAATAATCGAGAAGTTTTGCGTCACATCGATTAATGGATTAAATAACTGATTGGAGAATTGAATAAAGGCATACATCACCCCTGCTGTCACTCCGGCTACTTCCCAAGTAAGGCCAAAGTATAAAATAATGACCGCATAGGCAACAAGCTTTAACAGCGACATCGCAGGGCGAAGGAACAGACTATTCACATTAATCGAACGATTCGAGAATTGTACATGCTCCTCGTTAATTTGTTCGAATTCTTTTCTTAAACGTTCTTCTTGGTTAAACGCCTGAATCATCTTCATCCCATCAATACTCTCTGCTAGCTTCACGTTAATCTCGCTGAGCTTCTCACGCGTCTTACGAATCACGCTATGGGAGAGACGGTTATAGACTTTAACGGATGCAAACATCACCGGAATAAAGAGAATCATTAATATCGTAAGGCCTACATTCATACTAAACATCGCAGATAAGGTTGCCACGACGATAAATAAAGTACTTAAAAACGTTGAGAAAATCGAGCTAAACATATCGCTGACTGCTTGTGTATCGTTCGTTAAACGAGAAACGATGGCTCCAGCTGGTGTTGTATCAAAGTACGTCATATTGAGTTTTTGCATATTCGAAAAGGCCTCTTGACGTAAATCTCTTACGACACTATTGGATACATAACTAAAGGCATAGGTCCCAATATACGTTAATAACACTCGCAGTAAGAATAGTGAGTAGTACACAATAAGGAGCCAGTATCCTTCATTCCATGTGCCTTTTTCAATATACGTATCAATATAATAACGAGCCATCAACGGAATCACTGTTGCAGTCACACTGGATAAGAGGATAAATAAAATCGCAATCGTACTCGACTTCTTATATCGCCATAAGTAGGCAATGAGTCGATTAAAGGTCTTCATGTTCAACTGCACTACCCCCTTCCTCAAGTGTCGCTTCAAGCTGTTGACGGTCGTAGGTTTTGGCATACCAACCACCAAGCGCCATCAATTCTTCATGCGTTCCTTTTTCAACAATGCGTCCATCTTGAAGCACGATGATAAGGTCCGCATGCACAATCGCTGATAAACGGTGCGCTGTAATCATCGTTGTCTTGTCGCTGCGTTCACGTTTCAAGTTTTCTAAAATTAAATGCTCTGTCTTGGCATCGACAGCCGACAATGAATCATCTAGCATTAGAATTTCAGGATTCACAACAAGCGCGCGTGCCATCGATAGACGTTGTTTTTGACCGCCTGATAAAAGCACACCCTTCTCTCCGATTAATGTATCGAACCCTTCCGCCATCGCCATAATATCGTCATACAATCCACAAATTTTAGTCGCTTCTACAACAGCTTCGTCAGGAAGAGTTGGATTTCCAAAACGGATATTCTCTTTAATCGACATCGCAAATAAAATCTGTTCTTGTGGCACATATCCCATAAGCGCACGCAAGTCTTTAATACGATAGTCTTGAATAGAACGTCCATTGATCAAAATCTCTTCTTTTCCTGCATCATATTGACGAAGGAATAATTTTAAGAGCGTTGATTTCCCAGAACCTGTTGGGCCAACAATCCCCAGCGTTTGCCCTTGGTGAAGGCTAAATGCTACGTCTTCTAATGTTGGCACATCTTCGTATTGGAAGTTGTGAATAGCAACAACCATCTCACGAGCTTCTGTAATTGGAAGGGCCTGTGGAGATTCTTCTACTTGGCTTGTTTCTTCCATTAATTTTTCAATACGACGATACGAGATACTTGCACGTTGACCGATATTCAAAAGCCAACCAATGGCTTGAAGCGGCCACACTAGCATATCTAAATACGTCATAAAGGTAATCATTTCCCCAACGGTGAATTCTCCACGTTGGATTAAATAACCACCATATCCCAAACTGATTAAGTAGCTGAGACCCACGAAAATAAGAACAATTGGATCGAATAGATTATTATATTTTGCAGCGTGGTTATTCTTCTTCCATGCATCTTCGTTCGTTTTCCAAAACGACGCTGTTTCTTTTTCACCATAACCAAAAGATTTCGTCACTTTTATTCCAGAAACACTCTCGTTCACATGATTATTCAGTAAGGAGAAAGCTTCTTGTGATTCCTTATAGCTCTGATGCTCTGCACGAACGACGATATTCGTTGCAATCGCAAGTAGTGGCAATGGAATAATCGCAACGAGTGTCATTCGCCAATCCAGCATAAAGAACATCGTCGCTAGCGTCACTAACGCTGTAATCGAGGCATCAACAGCCGACATCACACCTCCGCCTGCAGTCATGACAATAGCACTCACGTCATTGGTCGCATGCGCCATTAAGTCTCCAGAGCGATACTTTTGATAGAAGCTTGGAGACATGCTTGTAAAGTGTTCGTATAATTGATTTCTCAGTCTCTGGCCTAACGAGTTCGCAGTCCCGAAGATAAAGAGCCGCCATACAAAACGAAGCCCGTACATGGCTACTGCTGAAAGGAGCAACAACAGTAAGTTCCATAATAAAGACGACGTTGTGAGCGTCTTGAGGTCGATGGAATCGACAACTTCCCCAATCACTCTTGGTGGAATAAGATTGAATACACTGACTAGCGACAATGCAATAATTCCAATCGTGTATCGTTTCCACTCTAATTTAAAAAACCATGATAATTTCTTTAGTAAATACATTTCTCTCTCCTTTCACACGTCTATCTATTGTACTATAGTCGTCTTTCTATTTCATATGATACGTTCTAAAAAAGACAACCCTTCTCCAGATGGAAAAGGATTGCCTAAGGATTTTAATTTTTCTTTTGTGTTTGCGGATAAATCCATAAGAAGACAACTAATGCAATGACTGCTAGCGTTGTTACAAAAAGGATACTTGTTTGTCCTGCTGTTACTAAATTCGAATCAAACGAGCTGAAAATACGCGCGATAATTGTTGTCGAAATCGCACCAGTGAACTGTTGTAAGGTATTCACGATACTATTTCCATCCGCTTGAATTTCTGGTTTCAACTGAGCTAACGAATACGTGACGTTACTTCCCATTACAAAGCCAATCCCCGTCATAAAGATGACGTTGAGGGCTAATAAAGGATAAATCGTTAATCCTGGGAAGGAGAAGCTGATAGAAACTCCCCCAATCACTGCAAAGATTAACCCTGTTAAGATTGGTTTTAGTGGACCTGATTTATCATACCAGCGACCAGATAAGGCTGAAAGAATGGCTACCATCGCGGCCC
>JABZYY010000088.1 GCA_015264885.1 Streptococcus sp.
GTTTACTGTTGGGTTACATACAGCAGTTAAGGCTTTGGCATGTTTCATGACCCCAGCGATGAAGTGGCGGCAAGTATCACTTAGACGTTGGTCGCCATTTTCGTCGAAGAACGCATTCTTTCCGTCTTCATCGAATAAAGATAAGTTGAAATGCATTCCGCTACCAGCAATTCCGAATACTGGTTTTGGCATAAATGTCGCATGTAATCCATGTTTACGTGCAATGGTTTTTACAACCAATTTGAATGTTTGGATGTTGTCACAAGCCGCAACTGCATCTGAGTATTTCCAGTCGATTTCGTGTTGACCTGGCGCTACTTCGTGATGACTTGCTTCGATATCGAACCCAATCTTTTCTAATTCAAGAACGATTTCACGACGGCATTCTTCCCCAAGGTCGATTGGAGCTAAGTCAAAGTAACTACCTTGGTCGTTTCCTTCAAGCGTTGGTTCGCCGTTTTCGTCCAATTTGAATAAGAAGAACTCTGGCTCTGGTCCTAAGTTGAAGTTTGAGAAACCTAATTCTTTCATTTCGTTTAAGACACGTTTTAAGTTTGAACGAGGGTCCCCCGCAAATGGCGTTCCGTCTGGTTTGTATACATCACAGATTAAACGTGCGATTGTACCGTGTTTGCTGCTCCATGGGAAAACCACCCAAGTTGAAAGGTCTGGATATAAGTACATATCACTTTCTTCGATACGAACGAATCCTTCAATTGAA
Organism: Streptococcus sp.; assembly: GCA_015264885.1. Classification (GTDB taxonomy): domain Bacteria; phylum Bacillota; class Bacilli; order Lactobacillales; family Aerococcaceae; genus Granulicatella. The sequence continues at coordinate 722 of JABZYY010000088.1, forward strand.
GAACCGTCGAACATCATTTTATTAGCCAACACTTTATCTAATTGCGTAATTGGCACTTCCACATTTTTAATTGTTCCTAGGATATCCGTGAAGATTAATCGTAAGTAACGAACATCTTTCTCTTCTACCTGTCTTCTAATCTCTTCATGTGTAATCATTGGTTTCCTCCTATAAATTCCATTTTTCTCCGCCAGAGTAGCGGCTAATATGCATAATCTCGTCGTAGAAGATTCGTCGGACATCCTCATCCGTCAGCGCCTCTTTTACGCTTTCCTTCGATACGGGATTTGTATTCTTATTGAAAATCTTCTGAATCGCCATGATGGTTAATCCATCAGCCAGGTAATCTTTAATTTCCAATAAGCGATCGACATCATTCAATGAATACATGCGGCGGTTCGTCTCAGAACGTTCCGGGATGACCAAGCGCTGTTCTTCATAATATCGAATTTGTCGTGCAGATAAATCGGTCAGCTTCATCACTGTTCCGATTGGAAAGACGGCTAGTGAACGTCGTAATTCCTTTTCACCCATCTGTCTTCCTCCTTTATAGGGTTATTGTAAATAATGGTTTTATCTTTTGTCAAAACTACCCTTACCTCTTATGTTAGATAATATAACATGAAAACGGGGTGTTGTCTCAGTTAAGCTTTCGATAACTGAGATAATACCCCGTTTTTTGGTTTTGTGTGCTGTAGTTTTTGTTATTTTTTGAGAACTTTTGTTTCGTTTTGGACTCCTGATTGTCGCCTAACGTTTGAACGGTCTCATCGCATTCTTATTTTGGTGAAATCACCCCTTTCTGTCTATACTTCTTTTCAACTTCTTTAATTTTCTTTATTCCATAGTGTTCCACCTCACTTGTTAATGCGTTAATATTTATTTCATCATTTGTTTTCATATTTTGGTGGACTCACCCCTTTCACGGTTCCTTAGAATTCTTATCGGCCTTATCTACCTCCTGGTCTACCGCCTTGGCCAGGTTGTCCGCCACCAGGGCCACCTTGTCCAGGTCTACCACCGATATTCGCTGCTTGCTTAGAAGCTGTTGCTGTTGTTGAGTTTGAACCGACTTTAATCGTATATTTTTCGCCCTCTTTAATCTCTGGACTACTAATTAATACCGTCGAGAATGCCTTAGAAGCTTTTAGACTTGCGACTGTTTTACCAGAAGAGTCAACCACTTCAACGGTTGTTCCAGCCGTTCCTTGAACACTTGCCATTAGGAAAGCTTGGCTAGAGTCGCTACCAAATCCCATTGTCATTTCTCCATTATCGACAAAGAGGACTGTACCACCGTTTAGTTTTCCATTGTCGTCATAGTCAAGAGCTGCGTTGGCGCCGCTTGTTGGGCCATTGACAACGACTGTTCCGCCGTTAATCTCGATAGACCCATTCGCATCCAATCCGTCCCCTTCAGCATCAACGGTTAATGTTCCTCCGTCGATGACAATCTTCACTTCGCCTGCTTGATCCAAGTTTTTCGCATTTGCGGCTTCGGCTTTTACGGTCTTCGTTTGTTGACCTGGGCCTTGTCCTTCAGACGATTCTAACGTCCAGTCTTTTGCATTCAATCCATCATCAGAAGATTTTACTGTGACAGTTCCACCGACTTGATGAATCAATCGAGCCTCAAGACCTTCTTCACTCTTTTGTACATCGATAGTTGCACCTTCGTCGATGAGCATTGTATTCGAAGCGTTGATACCATCATCTCCTGCATTTACAGTGATGTTCGTATTAGTTAAGTAAATATTTCCTAACAATACATCATCTTCATTGTCTGAGTGAATACCGTCCTCATCGGCTGATAAGTTCAATGTTGCGCCTGTCACGTTTACGAAGTCGTTGGCTGCTACACCGTGTTTTTTCGCAGTTGTTGTAACCGTCGCATCCACGATACGAATGCCGTCTTTTGACTTAATCGCATTGCTTGCTGCACCTGTTACCGTTAATGAACCTTTACCGTTAATCGTCAAGTCGCTATCGGAGTAAATCGCTCCTTTAACCGTTGATGTTGATTCATCAGCTACTTCATTTTTCGTTCCATCGGCAACTGTTAAAATCACTTTTTTCGCCGTGTCGACGAGTACCGGAGCTTCCGTATTCTTCAAGGTCACATTTTTGAAGACGATTTGTACTTCATCTTCCTTACCTGCTGCAACTTTCAATTGAACGCTTGTCGCCGTTCCTTCGACGATATACGTTCCAGCTTTTGTAATTTCTACTGTACTTCCGCTGACCGTTACGCCATTCCCTGAAACAGTAGCCGTCGTTCCTTGCAGCGAAATCTTCGAAGCTTTACTTTCGTCGTAAGTCGCTGTTAAGTCGCTTGCTTCAAAATAAGAAGCCGTCTGTGTAGTTGAAGTTGTAGATGTCTTTGTTGTTGTTTGAGTGTTTGCGTCGGCTTGGCTTAATACACTTTGCGATCCGCAAGCGGCCAACCCTAGAGAGATAAATAATGTTGTCGTCAATAACCATTGTCTTTTCTTTTCCATCTCGTTTTCCTCGATTCCTTTTCTTGATGGTTTTAGTATACGAAGCGAACTTAAAATGAACTTAAAATAAAAAAATAACCCATGGATAATTTATCCATGAGTCATTTCGTTATTTCGTTTGTTCTGTCATTCCGCGTTTTAGTGCAACTTCTTTACTCTTAGAGAATGATACGTGATCTCCGTCTTCTGTTAAGAAACCACTTTGAAGAAGGCCTGCAAAGAATAAATTGTTACTTTCTTTCAGTTTTGACAACGTATATTTCGTTAAGTCAACTTCAACCGATGAGATGAGTTTGCCATCTTTTTCAGTAATTGAAGTCACAACCCCATTTAACCCTTTCATCGATTCAAAGAGTTTTTCGTTATCCTTACGAGCCTCAGTGTGTTCAGTAGGTTCATTCGTTTCGATCTTAATCTTTGTCACGGTGTCAGTCTTTTTATCATACGTATAAACTAAAGTTACGTCCGTATCACCTGATTTTTGAGTGAAAGTCGCAGTCTCTTGTGAGCTACAACCTACTAATAGAAATAGGAAGCTAACCCCTAAAATAATTTGAAAGAATTTTTTCATTGGGCTCCTCGCTTATTGAGCTTTCTTTTGGAATAATTTTTGGTAGTAGAAGTACACTGTTGCTGCTGATGCTGCAAATGCTACTAAGTAGAAGAAGATTGCAATTTTTGATCCTGTTTGTAATCCATCTACGAATGATTGTGCAGTGCGGCTCGCTGCCGATGGGTTTGTAAATGCTTCAGAAAGAAATGCATTTACTGCTGAATTTGATTTTCCACTGAAGAAATCAGATAATTTTCCAAGAGCATCTAAGAATCCGCCACCTAAGATGTTTCCTAAGAAGATAGATACTACCATTGCTAATGAAGCTACATTCACGTTAGTCCATAAGTTTTTACTTGCTTTATGAGCTTGGTATAAGAAATATCCAGTAAATACGGCACCTACTAATGCAAAGAAGAATGATAAACCAAAGTATAAACTTAAGTTCTGCACTTTATTAGAAAGGTCCCTATACGCTGCTTGTAAACTTGTAATATTCATTCCGCCGTTTGAACCAAACGCAAAACTTAGTCCGTTTAACAATACTAACAGTGTGAAGATTGCAAGTGCGATTGATACTCCGAAGAAGATTTTTTCGAATAAATTATTTTTATTATAGCTTTCAACTTTATCAACAGCTTTTTCTGTTGCTTCATTAATTTTTGCTTTGTTTTCTTCAGTGAACACTTTGCTTGCTGCTTCTCCGATTTTTTCTTTTGCAACACCAGCAACTTCTTTTGCTTTTTCAGCAGCCTCTTCTGCTTTTTCTTTTACGTCTTCAACAACTTCTTTGAAGTCGCCATCTGCTTCAGGAGCTTTTGCTTCTTTCGCTTCCTCAACAACTGTTTCCGCTACTTCTTTCACTTCTTCAGCTGTTTCTTTTGC
>JABZYY010000089.1 GCA_015264885.1 Streptococcus sp.
TGAAAATTTTACATTTTACGAGATATTACACTTGTATTATATTCAGGACGTGTTATAATATGTTCATCAAGAGATATAAAGAAAGGAGAATGGGTATGAGAAAACAACCATGGTCGAACGAAAATAAGACTGAACGGATTAACTTTACGATTGAGCCCTCTTTAAAAGAAGCATTTTTGAAGATTATCTCAACAGACGTATCAACTTATTTCCGGACGGTCATTGAAAATGAAGTCGAAAGTCATCAGAAAAAAGTTGAAAACTGGCCCGACGCAATTAAATCATTATTGCATGGACAGTTTAAGGCGTTCTCCGAGCAAGTCTTCGGAACGTTTAATTACCGAGGACGGAACTATCCATATAAAATTTTGGATGTTATGTCAGTCGAAGAAGGACAACCACTTGAAGTCATTGACTACGAGGATGGGTTGGTATATGTAAAAGTGATTGAGGAAATCAATCCGGAAAAATTAGTATATGTAACTATTTAGAAAGAAGGAAATTTAAAATGCCAGTAACAATCTTAATTATCGCCGTAGTATTAATCTTATTAATCATTGCGTTCAAATCAATTCGTATCGTTCAACAAGGACACAAAGCCGCTGTTCAATCATTTGGACGTTATGTTGGAGAATTAGGACCAGGATTACACTTTGTAACACCAATCATTCGTAACATTGCTTACGTTGTAGATATGCGTCAACGTTCATTAGACTTAGATCCTCAAGAAATCATCACAAAAGACAACGTTAATTTAACAATTGACGCTTCAGCTAAATACCACGTAGATAATCTTGAAGAATACTTATATGGGAACACAAACCCAGAAGGATTATTACTTTTAGATATCCAAAACGAATTACGTGACATTATCGGTACAATGACAATGGCTGAAATTCTTGGTGGTACAAACAAAATCAACACAGATTTAAACCAACGTGTCTTCGGTAAAACAGACTCTTACGGGGTTACAATCGACCGTGTAAACATCGGTGAAGTAATTCCTCCGCAAAGCATCGTTGAAGCGATGAACAAACAAATCACTGCTGACCGTGAACGTGATGCTGCGTTAATCGCTGCTGACGCTCGTCAAAAAACAGTTGAAATGGATACAAGAACTCAAAACAACAAATTATTAGCAGATGCTCGTGCTCATGCTGAAAAAATCGCAATTGACACTCAAGCAACTGTTGCTCAATTAACGGCAATTAACAACGCATTAAACGAATCTAACTTAAATGCTGCTGCGTTAGAATACTTAGCAATCGACGCTAAAAAAGCTCTTGCTGAAGGTCCAAACAATACAGTTGTATTAATGGATGGACAAAGCAACGCAAAAATTGCTGAAAACATTGCTTCATTAGCATCAGGTCGTAAAGTTTGGGACGAAGCAGGTAAATAATCATGAAACAACAAGCTAACAAATCTTTCTTTGGGTTGAAATGGCTTGCGGTACTGATTGCCACTTTATTGTTAGTAGGAACCTTTGCACGTGTTTCAACAGTCAATGCTGAAACTCCACCACCAGTAGACACCACAAAGATGAAGATACAAGGCGCCTTTGAACAAAAAATCAACTTTGTGGATGGGGAAGATTATAATGCGACAGTGACGATTAAGTTGACTTATAATAATCCTCAATATAAAGAGATTAAAGTTCCCGTTCAAATTAAAAACCTTCCAACAGGGAAGGGCGGTATTCGACTTTACGTATATCAAGATACAGATAATAGCCTCATAGTTCAATCATTTGTTGAGACCATTGAAGACCATAATGTTATCTATTATGATTTGATTCCTGTCGAAGATGGGAAAGTCACAAAAGCGTTTCAATTCACGGCAACGGACAAAGAACGAAACAAATTTCTAGAGGATTTGGCCAATGCAAGTGAAGAGGAAGAAGAAGCTACTACTGCCGCGAAAGCTGCGAACTCGAACGAAAAGAGTTCAAACACCAATAATTCAAACGCGAGTGACTCGAAAGGGAATGCCAAAGGTTCTGAAAGCAAAGATGTCTTTGATCAAATTGATAACTTCTTTGATCAACTAGATACAGACAAAATTGCTGAAGGACTCGGTAAAGGAGCATTTTATATCATCCTTATCATCGCTGTTTTCTTCGGAATTAAAGGAAAACAAAAACAGGCTCGTAGAAATACTCGTAGAGCTCGAACTGGAAATACGCGTTCTGCTCAAAGAACTGGGGCTGATGCCACTGTCAATAGAGCACAAAGGACATCTACTCCAGTAGTCGCTACCGAAGCCGTACCGCAACGTGTATATCGTCCGCAAAATAAAGTTTCAAATCCAAAACTTCGCTCACAAGCGAAAAAACAAGCAACAAAACAAGCATTGCAATCAACAGCAGGTCGTTCAAGTGCTGCAAGAGAAACCTATGTAGGAACTCCTGCAACATCAAGACCAGTGATGTATAAAACAGCTCGAAAAGAGAAATCACATACATTACCACGAGTGCTTTCAAATAGAACATTACCTCGTGTGTTGAAAACACCACGCTTAAAATAACACAAGTAGAACACCTAAATTCCATGTGAGGTTAGGTGTTTTTTTGTCTTTCTACACTCAAGCATTTGCACAAGTAAGGCTATCGGAGTATTCTAAAAAGGAAAGGTGGTCATAAGATGAACGATTTAGAAAAGTTAATGAAGAAGATTGAAGCAGATCCACAAAATGCTAAGTATACCAAAGAAGGCATAGCACCTTTATTTTCTGCGCCACGAAAAGCGAAAATTTTGATTGTAGGGCAAGCGCCTGGGATTAAAGCGCAAGAGAGTCGCTTGTTTTGGAATGACCAAAGCGGTGATAACCTCAGAAGTTGGATGGGTGTAACTCGTGATTTCTTCTATCAATCGGATTTATTTGCGGTCGTTCCGATGGATTACTATTATCCAGGAAAAGGAAAATCTGGAGACCTTCCACCTCGCAAAGGTTTTGCTGAGAAATGGCATGAAGACACCTTAGCCTTAATGCCGGATATTGAACTGATAGTATTGGTTGGAAAATACGCACAAGACTATTATTTAAAAGATACAAAGAAGAAAAATTTAACGGAAACAGTGAAGGCGTATAAAGAGTACTTACCAAAGATGTTTCCACTCGTACATCCATCGCCTCTAAACCGTCGATGGATGGCAAAAAATCCATGGTTTGAAAAAGAAGTCTTACCAGAATTTCAAAAGAGAGTTCAAGAAGTGATTAAAGGAGCCAAGAAATGAGAACAGAATTATATCCAGAAATCGAAATCTATAAAGAACACATGATTCCAGTGAGCCCTTTGCATACCATTTATGTGGAAGAGTCAGGGAACCCATTAGGGCATCCAGTTGTTGTGTTACATGGGGGACCAGGAGGAGCATCCTCACCAGCGAATCGTCAGTTTTTTGATCCAGAGTTTTATCGCATCATCCAATTCGATCAACGTGGATGTGGAAAAAGTACACCATTTGCGTCTTTAGAAGAAAACACCACGCATGATTTAGTCGCCGATATGGAGAAAATCCGTACAGCACTTGGCGTTGAAAAATGGCTTGTCTTTGGCGGTAGCTGGGGGACAACGCTGGCACTACATTACACGATTGCACACCGTGAACGAGTGGTTGGACTAATGCTTCGTGGGATTTTTCTTGGCCGTCAAAGCGATGTCGATTGGCTGTATCAAAATGGGGCGTCTCATTTTTATCCAGAGAATTTTGAGAAGTTTAAGGCGCCGATTCCTGTTGAAGAACAAGGAGAACTCGTGAATGCGTACTATAAGCGTTTGACGTCAGAGGATGAATCGATTTGTCTAGAAGCAGCACGTGCGTGGGCAGAGTGGGAACATGGTCTCGTGAAGTTAATTCCGTATGACCCGATTGTTTGGGATGAAGCAGGCATACGCGCGGCGCTGACGATTGCGCGTATGGAATGTCATTTCTTCTATCATCATTGCTTTGTGGAAGATGACAATTACATCTTGAATCGTGCAGAGGCCTTCAAGGGAATTCCAATGCATATCGTTCATGGTCGTTATGATGTGGATTGCTTACCAAGTGCAGCATTTGAACTGGCTAAAGCTGTCGAAGGAGCAGAATTGATCTTTGCCCAAGCAGCAGGACATACTGCAATGGAACCTTCAACAATAGAAGCGTTAGTTGGCTTTAGTGAAAAATGCAAAATCTATTTTAAATAAAAAGAAAGGCTCGTAGAATGGATCTGCGGGCCTATTTATGTGTTTAGATTTTTTCAAGAAGCATTGCAGCAATGCGCGCCACATCGCGGTTACTTCCGCGTAATTCAAATTCATCGAGCACTGGGAAACCAAAACGCTCAGAATATTGACGGGCAGTGAGACAGAATTGCTTATTAAAGTTACGATTTCCGCTACCAATCACACCAAAGCAATGTGCGTAATTATGTTCATAGGCTAAGAAATCACCTAGTGGATTCGTTAAGACTTCCACATCTCCATTATCCACGCCATTTCCACCTTCTAAGTAAGTTGGGAGAAAGGCAACGAATGGTTTGCCTACTTTGAAGTAGTCTTCTTGGCCTTTAACAAGGTCTTTGACATTGGTTAGTGTCACGTTTAAAGAGGGCTCCAAGA
>JABZYY010000008.1 GCA_015264885.1 Streptococcus sp.
ATCCACGCATTAAGCTAAGCGGTGGAATAATGAGTACTGCAGGTGTTAACGAACGGATAACCAAAATACTATCCGCAACTTCTTCAGGAGTAGCTCCTTTTGCAAAAAGTGGCGCCGCAAAATACATTCCCGCCGCAAAGACAAATCCTAGGAATGTCATAAAGAGCATCGTTCCTTTGAACAAGCGCCAACTTGTCTTATAGTCTCTTCTTGCATGGTTATCCGCTACGATTTTAGAAATTGCAACCGGAATTCCTGCCGTGGATATTTGTAATACTAAAGCATAAATATTATAGGCGATAAAATATAAGTAGTTCGCATTATCCCTATCGGCACCCATCCACATTCCCCAAGGGATGATATATAGTGCTCCAAGTAATCTTGAGACGATATTCCCAATCGTTAACCAAGATGAACTTTCCAAGAGAATTTGTTGCGAATTTTTCTGATTTCGAATTTTATCACTCAGGCCTACATAAGGCTTTCTTTTAAACATATATTGAAAAATCCTCTTTCTTAAATTATACCAACCATAAGAGTACATTATTTTAATGTAAAATGCTAGCAATCTTATGAAACCTTAAGCAGTTAGTAAACTTTCAACAAAAAGAACCGAGCCATTTAGCTCGATTCTTCCTAATGATTAGTCTAATAAACTTGTTTGTCCTTCTTCTTCCACTTCGACTGGAGCAGCTGCTCCAATGCCATAGTGAGCGCGAACTTTTTGGTTCAAGTCACTAACGACTTCTGGATGGTCTGCCAAGTATGCTTTAGCATTTTCACGACCTTGACCAATCTTCTCGTCGTTATAAGCGTACCATGCACCACTCTTCTTCACGAAGTCGAGGTCTGCTGCCATATCGAGTAATTCCCCAAGTTGAGAAATCCCTTCTCCGTACATAATATCCACAACAGCTGTTTTAAACGGTGGAGCCACTTTATTTTTAACAACTTTGATTTTAGTTTGGTTTCCTAAAATTTCAGTACCTTGTTTGATTTGGTCGGCACGACGTACTTCTAAACGAACAGTCGCATAGAATTTCAACGCACGTCCACCAGGTGTTGTTTCAGGGTTCCCGAACATAACGCCCACTTTTTCACGGATTTGGTTGATAAAGATTGCGATTGTTTTTGTTTTATTAATTGAACCTGATAATTTACGTAATGCTTGAGACATTAAACGAGCTTGAAGCCCTACGTGTGATTGCCCCATGTCGCCATCGATTTCGGCACGTGGAACTAACGCAGCAACTGAGTCGACGATCACGATGTCAACGGCTCCAGATGATACTAAAGCATCTGCAATTCCTAATCCTTGTTCCCCTGTATCTGGTTGAGATAATAGTAACTCATCAATGTTTACGCCTAAAGCTTTTGCGTATTCTGGATCTAGAGCATGTTCAGCATCGATAAACGCTGCTACTCCACCACGTTTTTGAACTTCCGCAACAGCATGCAATGCTACTGTTGTTTTACCTGAAGATTCTGGTCCGTATACTTCAATGATACGTCCACGTGGGAATCCACCTACACCTAATGCGATATCTAACGCAAGAGAACCTGAAGATACTGTTTGAATTTGTGTATCTACTTTTTCTCCTAATTTCATTACGGCACCTTTACCGTAGCTCTTTTCAATTTTCTTTAGCGCATCTTCCAATGCTCTTTGACGATTTTCATTTTCTGCCATGTTTTAATTCCTCCACGAATTTTAAGTCAAACATATTGTACACTATGTTCTATTCCATGCGCAAGCAATATGCGAACATTTGTTCTTATTTTGTTCGAGCTTGTTTTAATAAATATTTTCTAAGTAAATTCCATCCATTTTGTACCGCGAATTCACGGTTATCGTTACGAGTACGTGCAAGGTGTAATTCTAACACTTCGACGTCTGTTTGAGACGCTAATGCCACGAAAATCGTTCCGACTTCTTTTCCTTCCATTTCACTTGGTCCAGCGACTCCTGTAAATGAAATTCCCAAATCACTTTGATAATGAAGTCTAGCTTGTTCGGCCATCGCTTTAGCACATTCTGCACTGACCATTCCGTATTGATCGAGCAAGGTGCTGTCGATTCCTAGTTGTGTTTCTTTCGCTTCTCGTTGATAAGCGACTGTTCCTCCTTGAAAATAGGCGGAGCTTCCTTCGAACGCCACGACACTTGCTGCAAACAGTCCTCCTGTTAAACTTTCAGCAGAGGCAATTGTGAGTCCTGATTCTTTTAATAACTCAACAGTCACTTCTTGCAACGTATTGTGGTCGCCGTATCCATAGAAGAATTCTCCTACTTGCGATTGGATTAGTAGTTCCATTCCGTCAAGAAGTTCTGTGCACTCTTCTTCTGTTTTTCCGTTAGCGGTTAAGCGAAGCATCACTTCGAATTTACCGGCATATGGTGCAATCGTTGGATTTGTTTGTTCTTCAATTAGATTTTCTAAAATGGTTACTAATCGAGATTCCCCAATTCCAAAGAAACGTAAGTACCGAGATTCGAATAAATCCACTTTGCCCACTTTCTTACGTAAGAAAGGCAACACTTCTTTTTGCATCATCATTTTTAATTCATTTGGCGGTCCAGGTAGAACAATGAATTGTCGGCCATCTTTTTCAAAACCACAACCAACTGCAAGTCCATTATGATTTTTAAAAACAGTACCACCTTCGAAAGCTAGTGCCTGTCTACGATTATTTTCACTCATGTCGCGATGAGAACGCACGTGAAAATCAATCACTTTTTGAAGAGCTGCCTCATCTTCGACAAGTGGCACATCTAAAAAGCGTGCCAATACTTGTTTAGTGATATCATCTGTTGTTGGTCCAAGACCTCCAGATAAAATAATCAAATCACTTCTTGAAGCGGCTAATTCAATCGCTTCATACATTCTTTCTTCATTATCACCAACCACTTGTTGATAGTAAGTTGGAATCGAATTTTTAGCTAATTCTTGAGCTAGGTATGCACTATTCGTGTTCACTATTTGCCCCATTAGCAACTCTGTACCAACTGCAATGATTTCTGCATTCATAATTTCGCCTTCCTTAACACTCTTTTGTAAAAATAAAAGCCCAAAACAACTGTTTCAGGCTTCGTTTGTTATTCTGTTTTAGTAAATGAATCCGCAAATACATGTCGATTCTTTACAAAATAATCCAAACCTGAATAGATTGTAAATACTAAACAACTATAAAGTAAGATTTGTCCGATTGGAATTCCAATGGCCTTAAAGAACAAATCATCTGTTAATAGGAAAATAATCGCCAACATTTGAGTAGCGGTTTTTACTTTCCCAGGCCAAGCAGCTGCCATGACTTCGCCATCTGTCACCAGTAATAGTCTAAGCCCTGTTACTGCTAATTCACGACAAACAATGATACTCACAACCCAAGCAGGAGCTAAGTTAAATGACACAAGCATAATGAATGCGGTCATCACTAGCATTTTATCTGCTAAAGGATCAGCGAACTTCCCAAAGTTTGTCACTAATTTGTATTTGCGTGCTAAATATCCATCAAGATAATCTGTAAAACTAGCTACTGCGAAAATAATCATCGCCAAGAAGTGAACTACACTGATTTGAGAGCCTACAAGACTCATCACACCGAGCGCTTCACTTGGCAAACACATGAGGATGATAAACACCGGAATCATGAAAATTCGCAATACGGTTAATTTATTTGGTAAATTCATCGCAATTCTCCTATTGAATCGTGATATAAATACGTGTTGCTGTTGAACCTTCAGGAATCGTTAGTTCAACACCACCAACAGTAATCGTACCTAATGGCGTATATCCAAAGTCCATACGAATCGTTGTTGTTCCTTCTGGAATTGAACCAGTCACTGTTTGATTTGTAGCTGGAACTCCGTCTGCCACAACTTTACCATCCGCTGAAATTTGTGCCCATAAAGCATTTCTTGCTTGATTGAGTACTTTCACATCTAATGGGAATTTACTTACTTTCGCGATGTAGTACAATGCATTTCCGTTCGCATATGAATAAGTAACGCTTGTCACTTCTGGAGCTGCAGTTGTCGTTGTAGCAACAGTTGTTTCTGCTGCAACAGCTGTTTGCGTTGTAGCTTGAGTCGTTACAGGAGTATTACGTTGCGCACGGTTGCTAAATACAGCTTGCCCGATTGCAAAAATAATCGCCACGATGAACATTCCCAATAAAATGGTTGGGAAGTAATTTTTTAGAGTATTGGATACTGAAGACCATTTACTCTTGTTTTTATTTAAACGTGAACGATTACTTGAAGTAGTCGTATATGTTGTAGAAGGAGTTGTCTTCACAACAGCTTGCGGGATTTCTGATGCATGCTCTTCTAATAAAGCAGCTCCATCTAATCCAACTGTATCAGCAATTTGTTTGATGAATGCGCGTGTATAAAACGCACCTGGCATCAAGTCGAAGTCATTATCTTCAATTGCGATTAAATAACGTTTTTGAATTTTTGTAATTTGTTGCAAGTCATCAAGAGTGTAGCCTTTTAATTGCCTTGCACTTTTTAAAATTTCTCCGATTGTTTGTGTCATTATTTCACCATCTTTTCATTTTCTCATTGAAAAGTATACCATATCTTGAAAATGAAAAAAACAAAAAGAAGTCGCTATGTAGTGTTTAGCCTATTTTACAAACTGAATATATAGTGTATCTTCCTTTGTGTGACCATTTGGAAGGTGCGCTTTTAGGGTAAATTGATGCGTCTTATCATTCCATTCTACTCTCACCGTGCCACTAGAAAATTGAATGGTATCTGGAAAAGTCATCTCGTCTCCATTAAAAGACAGTTTTTGACGTACTGTCTGACTCGCCATCTCAAGCAATATGTCCATTCGATACCCATCTTCCAGAAGGCGATATTCAAGAGTGTTATGGGCATGAATTTTGAGTAGTGCGATAATAAGGAAACTGGCAATCGCAAGTAACGCCAGAAACTGAAATAGTAGCGTTCCTTTTCTTTTAAGGTTTTTCATTTTTCTTTTCCTTAGCCTCTTTCACTTTGACATAAATGGCTCGATTCTTTGGCGCGAAATTTAAGCGAAAAGTACTTCCTTGGTTGAGCGTTGTCGAAATCAGTAACCTGCTCCCGTTTCTTTTGATAGATAGCGAACGAATGCCATAAAGAAATGGCTGGTGTCCTCCACTTCCTCCTGCTCCTTTATAAATCTTCCCGCCATCTTTCCAACTAGAAACGAGCGTAATCACTTCTATTTTCTCAGATGTCATATTTTCAAAATGTGCGGTATAGGGATCATAGCCATTAAACGATGTCAGCCTAAAGCCAGCGTAATTAAAATTCATTTGCTGAACAGCGACATGCCATTTAATATCGTCAGGAACATTGAGCCGGTCCTTGATTTTTAGAAACGCTGTTGAGAGGCCCATAAACGCTACTAAACTAATCGAGATAATCACGAGCGCAATTAGGTGTTCAATGAGTAGAAATCCGGACTTTTTTCTCGGTAATCGCATTGATTTGAAACACCTCCTCACGCTCTCCGCAAGAGACCGTCACCACTGTTGGAGAGGACGTAGTATTTACTTTTTCAAATGTCACTTTTTTCATCTTTTGAAACTCTTCGCTCGGCAATTTATTAACAGCCATAGGATAAGTAGCACTCGATTGTAAATCCATTAACTGAGTAGCCGCAGCATCCAAAAAGCAGCCTTTGAGTTGTTGACGGTGATACAGTTGCCCAATCATAAAGCTGATTAAGGACACAATAACGGTTAAGACCATCAGGCCGATTAAGGCTTCAAGCAATACATACCCTCTACTTTTCGGTAATTTCAACATGATACTTAGCCTCCCCTAATTGAAAAACATAAGTGTACCTGCGATTTTGCCCATCAAAAGTCACGGATGAGAACTGACTAACATTCCCACTATAGGGTTTAAAACCATACGTTTGAACAGAATAACTTTTCATCGTATCCGGAAAGCGAATTTTCTTATCCAATTCTCTAGCTCCGTGACAATTTAATTCGACAATTCCGCCAGAAACAGTTACAAACGAACCTTGTCCCGTTGATATTGCTGTAATCTGCGCCGTATCCATCACTTGCTCAAACTCTCTAAGAAATACTTCTTCCTTCCAATTTACATAGGAGCGACTAATCAAAGGCGGAGTCAGTATCAGTAAGAAGCAAGCAATGGCAAGCGCAATTAAGCATTCAACAAGCGTAAATGCTCTCTTTTTCATAATTATTGTTCAGGAGTTTTCTGACGATTTTCATATGCTTTCTTTTGATCTTCTGTAATATACTTCTTATCCATCAGTGTTTGAACATCAGGTATTTCCTTAGTTTTATTATCTAACATGTAAGCTTGTTGCTGTGTTTCAATTACTTTCACAATCGCTTCATCCGATTGCTTTTGAGCAGTCTTTCGTTGTTGCGCAATATTTGGGATAATGAGTAGCATCATCAAGCCAATAATAAAGAGGCACACGAGTAATTCGATTAACGTGAAGCCTTTTTTCTTTGTTTTTATTTTCATTTTAATTTCCTCCAATCATCGTTAGTGTCGGTAATAATAAGATCAGATACATGGAAACGATGAGGAATCCAATCCCCATAAGTAGTAACGGTTGAATCCACTTGATTTTCTTTTCGATGCCTTGGGTAAATTCGTCGAGCATTTGGTCGGCGTAAACTTGCAGTTGCACGTCTAGTTGCCTTGTCTTTTCTCCTTCTAATACCAGCCAGATAAACTCCTGCCGAAATAGCTTCATCTTCTCAAGCGCCGTAGAAAAAGATTCTCCTTGAATCAGTTGTTCTTCTAGTTTCTGCGCAATCATCTTTGATAGTGCGCTTGTTCCTTCTTTTTTTAGTTCGGACACCATCGACAATAGCGACTGTCCATTTCCGAGAAAATACGAGAACTCTCGTGCATACAAAAATGTCACGTATTGTTGCGCACTCTTTCCAATAACCGGCAGTGAAATCAACATGCGAAACTGATCATAGGTGTTCTTTCTTTTCCAGTACAAGCGGACAAGGAGAACGAGTGCCACAACAACGATCAAAAATCCCGTTGCCAACTGTGGTAAGTTTTGAAACCCAAGCCATATCCAATACAGGAAGCCAGACTGCTTGAGTTGTTCTTCTTGTACCATACTAGACAATTGATCGAGTAAGAGCATTCGGATACAGAGCACCATTCCGATAACAAACGTAAAAAGAAACGCAGGATACATCATCATCTGCTGCATTTTCTTTTGTTGTTTTTGCTTCCTGGTTAAAAACTCTCCAATCGATGCACAAGCATTCTCGAAGCTACCAAACTGCATGGATAAATAAATTTGTGAGGTGTTCGTTTCTGAGTACCCGACCCGTTTCAAGCACTCATCAAACCGCCGCCCTTCTCCAAGCGTATCCCGCATTTGTTCGAGGTCTTTCTTCTCTCCTTCGAATAAATATTCTAGAAATTTGAGCGCCTCATCCAAGCTGAACCCTTCCTGAAGTAAATGAGCAAGCTGAATGAGGAAGCGACTTTGAACAGGCCCCTTCCATTTCTTAGATAATTTGATAGGTTTCGTAAGTTTTGTCCGTAATGTATCCCAATGCATAAGCCTTCCTCAATACCTTATTAAAAGGATGTACTCTTTCTTCATCAGTCCCGAATTGATTCGTTTTAAAGAAATGCGCTAACTTCTCATGAGTTTCAATTTCAAAAATCGTTCCTCGCTTTTCTCCGTTTGTTAAATGATTACAATGCAACTGGCATTCCTTACCGCATAGCCCACAATACCGAGGGAGAAGGCGTTGTGAACAAATCGCGATAATGGTTTGCTCGAGCATTGTCTTACTGACGCCCAGTTCCAAGAGCCTTGCTACCACTCCATTACAGTCCTTGGCATGAACGGTTGCTAGAATTAAGTGCCCTGTTAAGGCTGCACGTATCGCCATCTTTGCCGTCATTTCGTCTCGGATTTCACCGATGAGTAAAATATCTGGGTGATGACGCAGGCAACTCTTAATGAGTAATTCGTACGTAATTCCAGCCTTCTCGTTAATCTCCGTCTGTAAAAACATCGGCTCATGATACTCCACTGGGTCTTCCATCGTAATCACTTGAAGTGTCTTTTCTTGCATACGGCCCCTGAGCAAAGCATACATCGTACTCGTCTTCCCAGAACTGACCGGTCCGGAAAATAAAATCAATCCGCTCTTATAGCGTAAGAATTGTTGTAAGAGCGCCCAGTCCTTTGGAAAATAAGTCATCGAACGAATCGACGCCTTTTCTTTTTTAGACCGATGCAAGAGCCGGATGACCATGGATTCCTTCTGCTTAAAATTCGTAATCACTGATAATCTCAGTTCAATCATCTGGTCCTTTGAAATCTCAAAAGTTAAGGAACCACTCTGCGGTCTTCGTCTCTCTCCAACATCCATTCCTGCTTGATACTTTAAGTACGAAATAAATTGCAAAGCCACTTCGTCTGAAATTCTTCTCAACTCTTTTAACCCGTTGACATCTCTTAAATAAAATACATACTCCTCTCCAACCGGTAATAAATGAATATCATCTAATTGGTGCTTAATGGCTTGTGTGAACACTTCCGTTGCTAATTCATTCATTTCCATCGTTCTTCCCCCACTCTTTGACTAGTCATTAAGAACTACGATAAAAAATAAAAAGGAGTCTTTTGGACAACAAAAAAACGCTGAAGAAAATCTCTTCAACGTTTTAAGGTTATTATCTAATTTTTTTCAAGGTTCCTAAACCTACACCTACTGCTGCACCAAAGGCATCCACGAAGACATCTTGAATCAGAGGTGTGCGTCCTGGAGTCACTCCTTGGTGGAATTCATCGGTCATCGCATATAGCACTGCGATAAAGAACGCCAAGAATTGTGGCCATCCTTTTTTACGGACGTGAACACTTAACCCTCTCGTCCATTGATATCCAATGAAGAAGTAAGCTAAGAAATGAGCGGCTTTACGAATAAAGAATTCAACAAACTGCGCATATCCTAAAGAAGGAATACTGATGGTTTGTCCTGCATATTCAAATTTGATTTTAGATAATAATTCCGAAAAAGGTTGCATCGGCAGTCCTTTTTGAATCGTAGATACAAGTGACTGATCCTTGTAAGGCATACTTGAACTAATAAAAATTAAAACCATGACTGCAATCGCCAGTGTAATCGCAATGGTTGCTTTTGTTTTCTTGGACATGAAACCTCTCCTTCCTAATGACTTTCTTTATTATGGTCAACTCTACAAGTTTAGTCAAGCGTATTTCCTATTTCTTAAATTCCATAAAAATTAGATAAAAATGTATATTGACGCATCTTTATGAAAGCGTTACAATTAATGTAACAAATACATTATTGGGAGAGTGTATTATAATGGAACGCTATACTCAAGATTTAAGCTTATTGGTAAAACAGATTCAGCTGCTTGAGGAACAACAGCAGCAACAGAATTACTACAACAATCTCTTCTGCCAGGATCCAAATCCGTATAACAAGTCGTTTGAAGAGATTATCGAGTACTTACTCGGCACAACCGAGTCTACTTTCTTAATGCACCACTTTGAAGATTTTCCACAAGCCCTATCTTATGACCAGCAGAAAGAATTCCAGAAGCTGCGACACTATTATTTGCGTCATCAAAACGCTCTGCACTGTTTCAACAAACCTTTTTCCAAAGAATGCCACACGCTCACTTCTCTATGGATTAAAGGCATGCGCGGTGATAGCATCATCGACCTCTTTCCTCATCTCGATAGCCTACGAGATTATTTCCACTTACATTACCAGAAACTTCTAGGCCAACCTACCGTCTCCTACAAAGACGTTTTATCTTTCAAATTCGGCCCACAAATTACAGAGTTCTACTACACGCTCATTAAAGAGAGCAAAGATTCTTTCTTGCGCCTTTACAACGATTACTTAGAATCGTTCCCGCAAACCTATATTCCTGTGCACTATTTACATTTATCAAAAGAAGAGACGCTACTTGTTTTAGAGGAGCTAATTACTCTTGCGTCTTCCGTTTTGCCAAAACAAGACTTCTACATCAACTTTGGCCCAAATCCATTTCCTAGTCATTTCCATAATGAACATACAACTTACTTAAACTTGGGTGTATTCACTGATTTTATGACTGCGCTGCATCAATGCTTAAAGCAACTTGGCAAAGTCTTTCTTCAGGAATACACCCATTCGTTTGTGATTATGCAAAAATCCGATTTCGAACAGCTTCATTTACATCATTCTATTTTAGAATTTTGTACACTGCTACCGATTTTATCCCAAACCATTTCCAAAGCCATTATTAAAACCATTTATCCGGATAAACTAACTGAAGAGAAGTTTGTAAATCAAATCCAAGAAGAATTGCTATATCACTATTTTAGAACGAATAAGTTAAACACCAGCATCGAGAGCCATCAGCCTTTGCAAGAAATTCTCAAATGCTACATCGAAATGGAAATTGAGGAAGACTGGTTCAATGATGACTTCCCTTCCATTGAACTCTCGCACGAGTGGAATGTTCGCTCTAACGAGTGCTTGCATAAAGTTCCTTCGACGCATATGGATGGGCTACTTCGTCATATTCACTGGACTAAAGGTGAACTCGGAAATGCCTTTGGAAAATTAGTAGGGCTCTTCTCCATCTTCTGCAGTGGTCTGCCAAAAGAACCATATGATCATCCATTCTCCGAATTTCTCGAGCACTTCTCTTCTGACCAGCTACGCAGATGGCATCCAACTTATGAACTAATTGAACACTTGCGGATGAATCCTGAATCGACGAAATGCTGCTGGGTGTTCTTTAAACAGAAGCTGAATGAATTTAAATAAGTCAAAATTATCATATATGATAATTTTTTCTTTTATGAGCATTACCAAATATGGTAATTACCATATTTGGTAATGCCAACCTAAAAAAAGATCCCATCAACAAATTTTTGCTGATGGGGTCTTCATTTTATAATGCTGTAAATTGATCTGGACGTTTTGTAGGAATCGTTGTAGCTCCGTGTTTTTGAAGCCATACAATATCGTACCAACGGTTGAATTTGCAGCCACATTTTTTGAAGTGTCCGCATTCTTCAAAACCTAAATATTTATGGTAGTTTACACTATTCATTGTTAAGTACTCATCTTCCACTTCTGGAACGGCTACACAAGCATAAATGTTTTGGTACCCTAACTCTAGTAATTTTTCTTCTAAAGCGGCATATAACAGTTTACCATAGCCTTTTCTTTGATGATTCAAGCTAATATAAATACTAACTTCGCAAGACCAATCAAAGGCGGCACGTGCTGAGAATCGTCCAGCATACGCATATCCGACGACTTCTCCGTCCTCTTCTAACACCAGATACGGAAAGTTCTCTAATGTTTTCTGGATACGTCCTTCAAACTCTTCCACGCTAGGTACCACTTCTTCAAAGGTGATGGCAGTCGTTTCTACATAAGGGGCATAGATGGCTTGAATAGCTGTTGCATCTTCCACTGTTGCTACTCTTAACAATACATTACTCATTGGCTGTTGAAAGTTCCACGGGAGGAACTGTAACTCCTTTTAATAATTTATGAACGGGACATTGACGTTCTGCTGCTTCCAGAATTTCGCGGGCTAATGCTTCACTTCTTCCTGGCATCGCTACAAAAACGGATGGATGGAATAGGTAGCCTTCTCCCTCTGAATCCAATGTCAAATCAATCTTCACTTCTACCTTGCTCTTATGCTCTAATTTCATGCGTTTTTCTACAAATTCAATCGACGCATTTAAACAAGTGGCATAGGCTAAGGCAAATAATTGTTCTGGGTTCGTCCCAGCTTCTGCACTTCTTGGCGATGAAATTTGTGTGCTAAAGTCTTTGTCTCCATTTCCTTTAGTGTACGCTACACCTGTTAGCCCGTCTTCGTTAACGGCCGTTGTTGTATATAAAATTTTCTCCATGCTCTCACCTCATGCAAGTTTCTTCTTGTAGAATAGCACATTCCTAAAAATAAAAGCTATCCTAACAAACTGTTAAGATAGCTCTTTTTGCATTATAACCATTCATTATATTTTTTTATATACGCTTTTTTAACTATCGTTACTAAGAACATATATCCTGCGATAATAAGAATTAATGCGAGGAAGTATAGTCCATTTAGCGGTGCTAGTTTTAATGGTCCTGCTAGTGGTGTGTAAGGAAGAACCGTTACAACAAATAAAGCGAATAAAGATGTCACTAGCAATGAGAATGCTGGTTTTGATTGTACGAATGGTAATTTTGGTGAACGTAACATATAAATCACCATTGTTTGAGACCACATAGATTCAATGAACCAACCTGTTTGGAAGACCATCAAGAAGAATGCTGGATTCGAAGACGTCGCATAACTGCTTCCAGTAATCATTGGTGCAATTCCAAAGAACATAATCGCAAATGTGATAATGTCAAAGATGGAACTCGTTGGTCCAAACCAAGCCATGAATCGTGTGATGGAACTAGCTGTCCATGCGCGTGGTTGTTTTAAGAAATCTGCGTCAACATTATCAAACGGTAATGCCACACAGCTTAAATCATAGATTAAGTTCAATACGATTAAGTGCACTGGAGCCATTGGTAGGAATGGTAGGAAAATACTTGCGAACAATACAGAGAAGATATTCCCGAAGTTTGATGAAACAGTCATCTTAATGTATTTTGTCATATTCGCATAGACTTTACGCCCTTCAATCAATCCTTTTTCAAGAACAAGTAAGTCCTTATCTAAAAGAACAACATCTGCGACTTCTTTGGCAATATCCACGGCACTGTCCACAGAAATTCCAACGTCGGCTACTTTTAGGGATGGCGCATCATTGATACCGTCGCCCATGTAACCAATCTTGTGTCCTTTTGCTTTTAGTAAATGAATAATGCGTGCCTTTTGTTCTGGAGATAGTTTTGCAAAAATGGTTGTTTCTTCAGCTACTGCTGCTAATTCTTCATCGCTCATATCTTCAATTTCTGTACCAAGTAAAACTTTATCTACTGGTAGCCCTACTTTTTCACAGACCGTTAGCGTTACTTTTTCATTGTCACCAGTAAGAATCTTCGTCGTTACCCCATGTTCTTTCAACGCTTGAATCGCTGGAGCTGCAGAAGGTTTTGGTGGGTCAAGGAAGGCTAAATAACCCATTAGAATCATATTCGATTCATCTTCAACCGTGAAGGCATGGTGAGTATCTTGATATTTCTTTTGGCTCACGCCAAGAACGCGAAGCCCTTGTTCATTTAAGCCACTCACTGCTTCTAGGATTGATTCGCGAATTTCATCCGTAATTGGGTGAACCACATCTCCGTCTTTTACATGAGTAGAGATGCTAAGCATTTCTTCGAGTGCTCCTTTTGTTACGAGCACTGCTTCATCGTCTTCTTGCACAATAACGCTCATACGACGACGTTCGAAGTCAAATGGCAACTCATCAATCTTTTGGTAGCGTGTTGCTAAATTTTGTAAATCTTCGTGTTCGTCGGCTTCTTTTTCCGTACGTGTAATGATAGCACGGTCTAATAAGTTTTTAAGTCCTGTTTGGAAGTAGCTGTTTAAATACGCAATTTTTAATACGCCCATATCCAAATTCGCATGGATATCTAACGGATATTCAAGAATAATTTCATCTTGCGTGAGCGTACCTGTTTTATCAGTACATAAAATGTCGATAGCCCCTAAATCTTGAATCGCATTTAGTTTTTTAATAATAACTTTTTCTTTGGCCATGATAACAGCCCCTTTTGCAAGGCTGGCTGTAATAATCATTGGCAACATTTCTGGAGTTAATCCCACGGCAACACTTAATGCAAATACCCCTGCTTCTAACCAGTCACCGTCTGTTAATCCATTAATCAAGAATACAACTGGAACTAAGACAAGCATTAAACGAATCAAAAGCCATGAGATTTTATTCATTTCTTTCTCAAAACTCGTTTGTTCTTCAAAAGTATTGAGTGTTTTTTCGATACGACCAATCATCGTATCATTCCCTGTGACTAAAATAACTGCTAAAGCACTACCACTGACAACGTTTGAGCCCATAAATACAAAGCGTTCGCTCTCAAGTGCTTGTTTTTTCTTTTCATCTTCATCTGGAACCCAGATTGATTTTTTCTCAACAGATTCACTTTCACCAGTCAAACTGGATTGTTGAATAAAGAAGTCACGTGTTTCTAATAATAATGCGTCTGCTGGTAACATATCTCCAGCACTTAATTTAATAATATCTCCAACTACTAAATCTTCAATCGGAACTTCCATCTGTTCGCCGTCTCGAATAACCGTTGCTGTATTGACGATTAGACTAGATAAGTTACTAGCCGCCTTGTCACTCTTCATTTCCTGAACAAATCGAATCGTTCCTGATACAGCTACGAGTACCACGATAATGATAGAAGTAGTAGGGTCGGCTTCACCAGGTTTTGCAAGAATCACATTCGTGAATAATGAGATTACCGCAATCACTAATAGAATTACCGTAAATGGATTGATAATAGACTCATAAATCTTTTTCCAAATTGGATCTTCTTTAGCCTTTGTAATTTTGTTTTCTCCATATGTTTCACGGAGTGTTTCTACTTGTTCTTCATTTAATCCTTTTACAGATGTGCCTAACGCTTCTAGAACATCTGCCATTGGATTCATCAATGCTAAGTCGATTCTTTCTTTTGCTGTTTTCATAGTCTTCACCTCGTTTTTAATATAGGCGAAGCTCCGGGTGATCATCACACTCTTCCCTTCGCTCATTGATTTGTTTCGTTTGACTGTCTGGTCCAGGCATATGATCACCTCTTTCTACAAAATTTCTGGCAAATGAAAAAGCACCTTGTCATAGCTTAAACGCGACAAGATGCTTACCAAATAAACAATTCTCATTTTTTCGTTCAAGCTTTAACATCATGGAGCGATGAAATGACATTAGTCTCTGCCTTCACGACAGAGGCTGCTAACCAACGCATAGTGTCTCCACTATTTTGCGGTAGTCATCCGTATCTCCATGGTAGTCTCACCTACCGATACCTTATATTCAGTTTACACCTAAATGATGATAATGTCAAAGTAATAGCTATTTTTGAATTTTTTCTACATAAAGACTTCATTTAGTAGTATAATAAACGTGTAAAAGGAGGAATCCCTATGAAAAAATCAATTTCTTTGATTTTAGTCGCATTGGTTTTAGCTGGCTGTTCATTTTTCCAAAAGAAACAAGATACAACCACTCAAACACAAACGACGACAACTCAAAGTACAACAACGACGAAACAAACAACAACAAGTACAACTGAAGCTCCAACGACTATCGTTGCCACAACTGCTGAAACGCAACATGCCACAGTTCCAGTTCCAAAGACAGTGTCTACTGAAAAAGTAGCTGTTCCAGCCGAAGCTCCTGCTCCTTCATCAATGGATATCCAAGCAATGAAACAAGGGGACTTCCGAAGCGTAGCAGGAACATGGAGAAACTCTGCAGGATGGGAATTCCATATCGATAAAGATGGAAACATTACTTCTGGTGGAAAAACATTTAAAGTTGGTATTACCGAACAACAATTCCAAGAAGGACTTCTGAACTGGATTATGATTCCAGAAGGCAATGAAAATGCATTTGTGGGAGGCGCGGTCTTCTCATTTATTCCTAAAAATGTAGAGCTCACTTATGGTGTGATGTCTGGTGACAAAGACCAATCGGACATTTCTAAAGACCGTATTTACGGTACGCAAACCGTAACAGACGGTAAAACCATCAAAGCAATGATGTATTATAAAGTCGATTAACGGATAAAGCACTGTATTCAATTACAGTGCTTTCTTTTGTATATAAAAATAACGGATACCTCCTATTGGAAGTATCCGTTTATTTGTTACGGTTCACTAATGAATAAAATTTCTAGCAATCGTCCTCTTAATTCATCGCCCTCATGATGTAAGATATTCATGATTTCGTTCGTATTTTTAGCATCCACTAATCGACGATATAAGTAATCTTTCGTTACGTATGGAAGGTTCGCATTCTTAAGTACTTGGAAGAACGCTTCATTGCGATTGACCGTTTGTTTTTCTCCCACTGTAAACTCCACAGTCGCATTTTTATTTCCTAATTCAACGACAGCTGCATGACTTCCTTGGACATGAACACGGTGAATTCTGTTTTCTGGAAGGATGTCCGTTTCCCCTTCAACAGATAACTGAATCGCTCCTAACTTCCAATCAACAGATAATGTCGTTACACAACGAGCTCCATCTAAGTCTTCCACCATTTCAAATGAATGATGAGTTCCTGGGAAAACATACCAGTCGATGACTTCAGGTAAATCAACACCCATTTTCACACCAGAACCATCGAGTGGAACAATTGCTCCTTCTTTAGCAAATACAGGAATCGATTCGATATCTCGATAAATATCAAGCACTACATCTCCTGCATACTCTCTTCCAGTGAAGAAGTCGTACCATTTTCCTTCAGGGAACCATACTTGTACTTTAGCCGATTGGTAATCCTTGTTCATCGGTTCTGTGATTGGAGCGACCATTAACTCGCTACCGAAGAAGTATTGATTTGGTACATGGTAACTTTCTTCATTTTCTGGATAGAAGTAATACATCGGACTCACAAGAGGTGCCCCCTCTTCATGCGTTGCCACATTCATCGTGTAAAGATATGGAAGCAATTGATGTCTTAGACGTAAATAATGCTTCATAATTTCTGCTGTATTCTTCGTAAAGAACCATGGCTCCTTACTATTGAATGGACTTTGCGAACTGTGAAGTCGTGTAATTGGACTAAATACGCCATATTGTAACCAGCGAATTTGTAATTCTTCATCATAATAACCGCGCATATGTCCACCAATATCATGACTCCACCAGCTATAGCCAATATTAGAAGCAGTTGATGTGAAATAAGGTTGGAATTGAAGGGACTCCCAAGTCACAATTGTATCTCCAGAAAATCCAACTGGATAACGATGGCTTCCAGGTCCTGCATAACGAGACAAGATTAATCCGCCATCTTCTCTCTTACAATTATCGACAAAATGATAGTGGTTCAATAGCCACAATGGATCTTGTACCCCTTGCGTTCCTTGTTGCCAATCAATCCACCAGAAATCAACGCCTTGTTCTTCTAATGGATAATGCACATCTTTAAAGTAAGATTCTCTAAAGCGTGGATCTGCAATATCAAAGATTGCAGGTTCTTCGCTTGCTGCATCTAATCCTAGACGTTTGGCAACAGCTGGATAGGCATCCTCATACGCTCGAATACCATCGGCTGGATGGACATTTAATGATATTTTTAATTTCTTATCATGCAGTTTCTTCAATAATTTTTCTGGTTCTGGAATGAGTTCTCGGTTCCAAGAATATCCTGTCCACCCACTGCCGAAACGTTCTGGAATCTTCGTGATATGCCAATCCATATCTACCACGCCCACCGCAAGCGGTACTTGCTCATCTTCAAAACGTTCAACAAGGCTTAAATACTCATCAGCAGTATAAGGCCAATAACGGCTCCACCAGTTTCCTAAAGCATATCGAGGTAATAATGGAGTTACACCTGTTAGATGATAGAAGTCTCTAATAGCTCCTCTATAGTCATGGCCGTAAGCAAAGAAGTATAGATCCACTTCACTTTCTTTTTTGATAAAGCCTTCTTTTTCGTCACTGATAAATCCATTCGAATCATCTAAAACGGCATAACCACTCTTACTAATAATCCCGTCTTCTAGTTCTGTTTCTCCGTCCGCCTGGTCAAGGGTACGAGTCGTTCCTTTTAAGGTTTCGATTGGTTCACCAAAGTACCATCGGCTTCCGTAAATAGCGAATTGCCCCTTTAATTCAATAAATAAATTTTGATTGTTGAATTCGCCTTTGTTATAGCGCAAACGGAAGAACTTCGTATTAATATCTAATAGTTCTGGTGTCTCAGTTGCTTCTAACTCTACTTCACCAAAGTCTCTGTTTTGGATTAATTGCGTCTGTCTATCTTCGAACTGCCCATTTTTTGAATATTCTAAACGAATGAGTTTATCCGTTAGAACGCTGATACGATAAAAATCTCCTTTAAAAATTTTCATCTTGCGTACCTCCATTGCTTAATTTATATGCCTTCTCAAACATTTTACTCGTTACTTTTACATTTAACAATGCCCAGAGCGCAAAGCCACCAAAAGTGAAAACGTAAATCGCCGTCAATAATCGCTCTGGCGTATTCACACTCATGAACACCACTGCGCAGTTAAATAGAATCAATAAAATTGCACGTAACGGATCTAAAATACAAACGAAAAAGCTATTGATAACACTGGCTTTTAAACTATTTTCAAATAATCCAACATACGGTAAAAGAATGACAACTCCCAGTATCGCAAGCATTCCAAATGGCGCAAGAAGTAACAATCCGTATCCATTCAAAAAGTTTGTATTCGAAAAAATACTGTAGTTCAAAAATAATAGAACCGAAAGCACCACAAGAGCAGCCCAAATGACAGTGGCTTGCTTAAAGTTGGATTTAAAAATACGAAAATAATGATAGACAACATCGCTATCATCGCCCTTTAAAATCCGATGCAACATCGTATTGAGAGCAGTCACAGAAGCCCCCATTGTCACAAGAGGAATGCTCGTAATGATAAATAATGTATTTAATAGAATCACGTTGGTGATGAGCGTTAGTCCTCTAACGAGTGGCCCATCCATTCGAAATAGTTTTTGCAATGAAATCACCGTACCTATATGAGAAAAAGGAAGCGAGAAAGATTTTTCTTCATCTCGCTCCCTCTACTCATTGTATTTTAAACGTTTCAGTTAGGGTATTTGTTAAATTGTGATTATTTAACTTCTTTTTGATAACGGTCATATGCGTCTTGTTGAATCTTGATGAATTCATCCAATCCCATATTTTTAAGGTTTGCTAAGTAAGAATCCCATTCTTCTTCAATTCCGCCATCAACTACCCATTTAGAAGCTTGTTGTTTTACATAAGAATCGATACTTACGTAAATTGAAGCTAATTTGCTTAGTTCTTCTTGAGAATAGATTACATTAGGGTAAGCTGGTAAAGCAAATTGTTTTAATTCTTGGTCCATCTTCAATTTCAAACCATCACCTTGAGTTTGGTCAATTTCTACGCGGCTGTTGATGTTTTCGCTCACGTATTTAGGTCCGAAGTCACGTAGAGAGTGAATCCAAGCATATTCATCGGCAGATTTACCATCTTTTGGAGGTAATACTTTATATTTGTCGCCATCTTTTTCTGTAGCAATTCCAAATGAACCATAGAAGTTTTGGATACTTGCATCATCAGTATAGAATTTGTCGAACCATTGTAATAATTTAGCAGGGTTCTTCGCTTTAGTAGTGATTAATAACTCGTTACGTCCATAGTTATAGTGATCTGGGTCAGAAGCAACATAGCCTTTTCCGTCAGGACCTTTTAATGCTGGTAAAGCAACATATTCGCTAGCATGTAATCCAAATGTAGCATCGGCAGTCCAACCACTTGAAACACCTACTCTAGATACTGATTTGTCCATACGTTTTGCAGCACTCATTGATGAATCTTCGGTGTAAAGTTCAGGATCAATTAAGCCTTTCTTGTATGCGTCATGCATTGCTGCAATCCCTTGTTTGTAGCTTTCTTCTGTACGAAGATATACAGGTTTACCATCTTTAACAGACATTTCATAAGTGTTATCTGCACCTAAACGGTTGTTAAATGGAAGGATGTAAGAGAATGTTGGGTCAAAGTTACCTGATCCAAATGGAATTTCGTCTGTTGGATCCCCGTTTCCGTTTGCATCTTTATCTTTGAATTCTTGTAGTACTTTTACTAATTCTTCATAAGTTTGAGGCACTTTCAATCCTAGATTATCGAGCCATTTTTTATTGATGAATAATTGGTTCCCTACTGTTGGACGCATTGGTAATTTCTTAGGAAGACTGTAAATGTGTCCGTCAGGAGATGTAATCATCGCTTTTAATTTTGGTTCTTGTTCCATTGCCTTTGTAAGGTTTGGCATGTTTTCTTTAATTAAATCTTCTAGAGGAATAAATAAAGATTGGTTTTGCGCAATTTCAGCGTCATTAAATGCGTTTGATCCTAAGAAGGCATCTGGTAGGTCTCCGCTGGCAACTAATACAGATTTTTTATCTGTCCAGTCTGAAGCTACTAAAGTATCCCAGCTAATTTCAATGCCTGCTTCTTTAGCAGAATCATCGATAAATCCTTTATGGTACTCTTCGCCCCAGTCCGACCATCGAACGGTTGTGATTTTGAAGTTCGTTTGATCTGACTTTTCGTCACTTGACTTCGTTGTTGAGTTTGAGCAAGCGGCTAGTCCAGTTAGTGTAGCAGCTGCTAAAAACAAATATTTCATTTTGTTGATTTTCATAATATCTCTCCTATTCTTTTAGTGCGCCAATCATGACACCCTGATTGAAATATTTTTGGACAAATGGATAAAGCAACATAATCGGAGCTGTTGAAATTACAATCGCTGCATATTTCATCATATCAGCTTTAATCCGAAGGTCTGATGCAAGTTCCCCTATTGCCTGAGATTGCATCATTTGGTTACTAATTAATAACCGTCTTAAGATTAATTGCAATGGTTGCAAGTTTTCTTTTGTTAAGTAAATTAAAGCGTTGAACCAAGAGTTCCAAATACCAACCGCTGTCCATAAACCAATTACAGCGATAATGGCTTTTGATAAAGGAACAACGATTTTGAAGAAATAACGAATTGTTCCGCAACCATCAATTTGAGCCGCTTCCCACATACCTTCTGGGATGCTGTTGTTGAAGAATGTTCTTGCAACGATAATGTTGTAAGAAGATACTGCAAATGGTACAACCATTACCCAGAATGTATCGACAAGTCCGACACTCTTCACTGTTAAGTAGATTGGAATCAATCCACCTGATACAAACATCGGAACAATGTAGAGAACGCTGAGCCACTTTTTACCAAGTAGGTCTCGTCTAGATAATGCGTATCCAGCAGGGATGTTGATGAGTAGTGCGATTAATGTACCGACTACTGTATATAAAATCGTGTTGAGATAACTTCTTAAGAACAGTGGTTGTTCAATTAATCGAAGGTATCCATCTAATTTCCATTCGTGAGGAATGAACCAAACTTTACCATTGGCTACATCAGAAGGATTACTAAAGGACGCAATCACAACAAACCACAATGGGTAAACGATTAATAATATTAACAAGATTGCAAAACCGTAGATCACTACGTCAAAAAACAAATCTGATTTTGATTTTCTTGAAGCTTTAAACCATTTCATGCTATGACCACCCTCCTTTTAAAATAGTCCTGTTTTGGTATAACGTTTAGAAAACCAATTGACAGATAATAGAATAATTAAGTTGACTACAGTATTGAATAATCCGATTGCTGTAGAGTAACTATATTGGAAGTTTTGCATCCCAACTTTATATACGTAAGTCGAAATCACCTCACTTCCAGCTAGGTTCAATGGATTTTGTAATAGTAATACTTTTTCAAAACCGATACTTAATAAGCTTCCGGCTCTTAAAATCAATAGAATCATTGCTGTAGGTAAAAGTAATGGTAAGTCGATGTTGAGAATCTTTTGCATACGAGAAGCTCCGTCCATCGTAGCCGCTTCGTAATACGTTGGGTCGATGGCTGATAAAGCTGCTAAGTAAATGATGCTGTCCCAACCGATATGTTGCCAAACATCACTCCAAACATAAACGCCTGCAAAACTATCTGGTTTTGATAGTAAGTTTGGCATTGTCCATCCAAGTGATTTAAAAATATTGGCAATCAAACCACTATTTGGTGATAAGAATAAAATGATCATCCCACACATAACCATTGTTGAAATGAAGTGTGGTAAATAAGTCGTTACTTGAAAGACTTTTTTGAATTTCCCTGCTCTTAATTGGTTACATAAAAGCGCTAGTAGGATTGGTAATGGAAATCCAACGAGAATGCTATAGATTGA
This sequence comes from Streptococcus sp., assembly GCA_015264885.1. Lineage (GTDB taxonomy): Bacteria > Bacillota > Bacilli > Lactobacillales > Aerococcaceae > Granulicatella. The sequence continues at coordinate 21,992 of JABZYY010000008.1, forward strand.
AATCTTTAATGTGTTCATCATCGTTGTTCCGAATTGAACAGAATTAAAGAACTGGGTGAAATATTTAAACCCTACCCACGGGCTATTTAAGATTCCATTTGCTGGTGAGTAATCTTTAAAAGCAATCACAAGTCCAAACATTGGGATATATGCAAACATTATAAGTAAAATAATTGAAGGAAATAGGAGCACATATAAAGGAATGTTGCTTTTTATTTTTCTTTTTTGTAATTGGGTTAAATCTTTCATAATTTCCCTCCTGTTTCAAATTCCTGATATTATTTTATAAAATAAAACGCTTTCTTTATATCACTTTTTCGATAAGAACTATTCACTATTCAGACAATATTGCCAAATTTATATCACTTTTCCGACATCTTCTTAATTCATATCGTTTTTTGACAACTTTTATGATAGTGTTATACTTGAGAAGCGAGGTAAAAGTTATGAAACTACATAGTATTCTATCTAAAAGACATTCTTTTAAATTTTTCTTTCAAGTCTTATTAGTACTTCTTATCCTCATCACAGTGATTAGTCTCTTCGTCAGCAACGCCACAAGAGACTTTATTAAGAATCAAAATATTCAACAATTGACGAGTTCCATTGAAATTTACGCCAATGGACTGAATGATGAAATGCGTTCTGTTGAACGCTTTTTGTATTCAACGGTCACTCACGATAAGGGTTTGGATGAACTAAATGAGCCACAAAGTTACACTGATTATGAGCAAACCGTCAAAAAAGTACAGACGACTTTTAATGACTATGAATACCAACACGAAACGCATATGTCGTTTTTGGTGGCTACTGAAGGGACGCATCATTTTCTGAGTGCTTCAACTCTCTATATTCCCTATCAAGATTACTTATATTTAAAAAACAATATCAATTCGTTCAGAAATAATACTGACGACCGTAAATGGCAAGCCATTCTTATCAACGATACGGAATACTTGATTAAAGTCGTTCATTATAAAGAGAAAACGATTATGGCGGTTATCTCTGCTGAAGATATTCTAATGCCACTTCGGAAACTGAATATCGGAAAGAATGGACATATTTCGCTGAAAGAACCGAAGAACTTATCGTCTTCCACACACTTAATCGAAGCCGATAGCGAACGGACGCAACTGCCATTTGATATTTACGTAGCGGTTGACTACACAGACGTATTCAAGAGTATCGTTCTTTTTGAAGTGTTCATCGCAATCGTTCCTATCTTAATTGCGATTGCTTCTCTTGTGTTGATTATTTTCATTCGAAACAGAATGTTAAGCCCAATTACACGATTAACCGAACGACTTTCAAAAATTGACGAAAACACCTCCATTTACGACATTGCTTCTTCTGAAGGGATTTTGGAAATCGATACTGCCAATGATAAATTGAGCCAGGTGCTCTTTGATATGCAAGACTTAAAAATTCGTGAGTATCATGCACAGCTGGAATTAAAAAAGGTTGAACTCAACTACTTAAAGAGTCAAATCCGACCTCACTTTTACTTGAATATGCTTTCCATGATTCACAGTATGCTTCAAACGGAGAACTATAAGGAAATTGAAGAGTTAACGATTTTAACGTCCGATTACTTACGATATCTCTTTATGGTGGACCAAGACTTCTCACCACTGGATAAAGAAATCCAACATATTAAGGACTACTTGGGCATTCAACGTATTCGTTATGGTGACCATATCGATTTTGCTTTAACATTCGATGGACAGTTGCACGATGCACTCGTCCCTTCTCTTTTACTACAAACATTCGTTGAGAATACGATTAAGCATGGATTTTCCTTCCAAGACGGGATTGCCATTGACCTTTCTCTTCAAAAACGAATGGTAGAAGACAAGCCTTATATTGAGATTTGCGTCAAAGACAATGGTCCAGGCTTCACTCCAGAGATTCTTGAAAAACTCGAGAACATGGAATCATTAATGTCGGAAGACGGCCATCATATCGGAATTACCAATGCGATTGAACGGCTTAACCTTCTCTATCCAAATGACTATACAATTACTTTTGAAAATAACGACACGGGTGGTGCAAGAATTTACGTGCTCATCCCCTATAAAGCGTTGAAAGGAGATTCTAATGAATATACTACTCGTTGATGACGACCGTTTTATCATCGAAGCGTTACGCGAAAAAATCCGTTGGGATCGATTAAAAATCGACAACGTCTACGCGGCGAACAGCCTCACTCAGGCGCAAGACATCATTAAAGAATATCCGATCCACCTAATGATTAGCGATATTGAAATGCCTCAAGGAAGTGGTCTTGAACTCCTCTCTTGGGTACGAAACGAAAATTACGACATCAAAACCATCTTTTTAACGAACTATGCGGATTTCAACTACGCGCAAAAAGCGATTGAATTGCAAAGTTTTGAATACTACTTAAAACCGATTAACTTCGAAAAGTTGGAGTTCATCATTCAAAAGGCGCTCGACAAGATTACAGAGCAACGTCCAGTAGCACCTCTTGAGACATCTTTCCAAACAGAGAATAATTTCTGGTTCGAATATTTAAGAAAACCACGCATTCACCGTCTGGAAGAACTGCAAGCAGAAATGCGCAGACGCAATTTGAGTTTAAAAGATCATCAGTATTTCCTAACAGGTGTGATTACATTACATATTAATGAAGCAGATTATGCCCCAGAAATTCCGTCATGGACTTCACAGTTGAAAAAAGTATTCCAAGCCTTCTCAAATGAGACTTATCAATTAGCGAGTCTGTTTAAGATGGAAGGACACGTGGACCATTACGTTTGCCTCTTTAGAGTGGACAATTCCTTCAATAGTGAGACATTCGCCAGAAAAATCCAACAAGAGATTCAGGATAAGTTGCACCATAATTCCATCATTACGTTCAACAGTTGCTTCCAATGCCCGAATATTTTACAAGACGTAAAAGAACTCTACGCGGCAACTGGCCAACAAGTGCCTTATTGGAATACGATTATTCCAGTATCTTCTGATGCTGCTGTTTTACAGGAAAAAGAAGTGGCAACCAACTCCATCTCCTTCTCGGATTCATTAGACGAATCTGAATTGTCAAAGAGTCTATTGCACTATATTTCAGGTGGAATGGTTCCAAAATCCATCTTGCAAAAACTCCATCTGGATTGGACGCAACAAATCGGAATTTACTTAGACCAAAATGGAATTTCAGCGCATAAGCTCTTCCAAAATGCGCATCATGATTTCCTCTTCCAAAGAAAATTCCATTCGATTGAATCTTTTGAGGAATACTTCAATTACTACTGGTCACATGCGAGAAACTTTGTTACGGATGCTGAAAACCAAAAGAATAGTATTCAACGCATCATCGAATATATCGATCATCACTACAAAGAAGACTTGAGCCGAACAACTTTAGCCGATATGGTTTATCTCAGCGCGGACCACCTTGCTCGTGTCTTTAAGAAAGAAACAGGCGAAACACTCGTCAAATACATTACAGATAAACGTATTAATGCCGCTAAAGAAATGTTATCGGATACGAAGACACCTATCTCTCAAGTTGCTTCCGAAGTGGGATATGATAATTACTCTTACTTCACAAAAATCTTTAAGGAAAAGACAGGTTACTCTCCAGGAGACTACCGCAAGCATCATGCAGGTTAAATAAAAAAGAGCTAGTTCAAACTGAACTAGCTCTTTTTCATATTAGTTTTCTCTTTTTTTCACTTTACCGTTCCATGCTTCGAAGCCATGTTTTAAAATGTAAATATTTGTATATCCATTTTTCTTTAGACGGTAAGCACAACGACCAGCGATTGATACGCCTTCTTCATATAAATAGATTGGTTGATCTTTACGTAATTCCATGAAACGTTCTTTAAATTGAGAATAAGGAATGTTACGTGCTCCTAAAATATGAGCCGCTTTGAATTCATCTTTTTCACGTACATCGATTAATTGTCCATGACGTAAATCCTTTCCGAACTCTTCAGCGCTAACCACTTTTGCAGCAGATTGACGCATCCAAAGTAATACAAATAAGTAAATTCCGTAGGCCATGAATAAAGCCCAAATAATATACCACATGAGACTAAACCCCTTCAAAAATAATTTTAATAAGACAAGAGATATTGTATCATGTTTCTTCTAATCTTTCAAAAGCACTAAAGAAGCTGCTCCAATGACTCCTGCATCGTTCCCAAGTTCTGCTAAACGTAGATGTGTTGTTTCGCGGACTTGTGGGAATACTAATTGTTCATATTCTTTACGAACGCCTTCTAGCAAGAATTCTCCTGCAGCGCTCACTCCACCACCGATAACGATGAAGGATGGATTTAACATATTCGCAACGTGTGAACATGCAATTCCTAAGTATTTTGAGAAATGACGAATCACGATTAATGCGAGTGGATCGTTTTGTTTTGCTAAATCAAACACATCTTTTGCACTCACATCTTGTCCATCATCGATTCTTGCTTTCAACTCTGAATCGCCTGCATATTCGTCTGCATAACGACGTGCTAAGTTCACAATACCAGTGGCACTCGCTACCGTTTCAAGACAGCCTTTTTTACCGCATGTACATGCAAAAGGACGTTCACTGAAATCAACGGCGATGTGTCCGAGTTCGCCGCCAGCACCCGCTACACCATGAATCAGACGGTTTTCTGCGATAATTCCACCGCCAACACCTGTTCCAAGTGTAAAGAAGGTTACGTCTGGTTGGTCTCCACCAGCACCCATCCATTTTTCACCAAGTGCTGCTACGTTAGCATCATTGTCGATGAAGAACGGAATCCCAAGTGCTCCTTCGATTTTTTCTTTCAAAGGTTGTAATGTTTTCCAGTTTAAGTTGTAGGCACCGATAACTGTACCCTTTTCTCTATCAACAACACCTGGAGAACCCATCCCGATACCAGCAAAGTTTTCATTTGTTAGTCCTAATAAATCTAAACGATGACGAATAGAGTCGATAATGTCGTCCACAATGTGGCTTCCTTCGTCTAAAATGTTGGTAGGAATCGACCATTTTTGTTGAACTTCACCTGCTAGTGAAATAATCGCAAATTTGATGGAAGTCCCACCTAAATCAATACCAATAATTTTCTTTTCCATTGTATTCACTCCATGAAACTTGTATATGCTTACATTATAACAGCATTATCTTTTCATTCCTAGTGTAAAAAGTAAAATTGCGATGACAAAATACGCAACGATTCCTGCAATGCGTGAAGCAGGTTTCGTCAGGCGGTCTCCTCTAAAGCTAATCGCCATCATCACTAGGTATCCACCAACGAGTCCTCCCAAGTGTCCATAGTTATCGACGGCTGAATTAATAAATCCAAGGACAATATTGATAATGATAAGTCCTGCGTATTGCACGCCCATTTGCCTAAAAGAACGAATGTAGCCGTGTTTTCTTGATAAATAAACAACAGCTCCCATGAGTCCAAAGAGCGCCGTACTTGCCCCAGCTGAAATGCTAGATGAG
>JABZYY010000090.1 GCA_015264885.1 Streptococcus sp.
GAGTTTGTCTTTGTTCCTGGTCAAAATGAGGTTATTTTAGGCTGGGACAGCGGATTGTCAGGCCTTTCTGGTCTTGACTGTAGTGAAGAACGTCAAGAGCTCCGTTTTGCCTTTAAACGTTATTTAAATCAACATCTAACTGGCTTTATGTTCCTCAATCAAGATGTTCAAGAAAAAGATTTATCGAGTGAAAAATTGACGACTCAAATCGTTGAAGATGGCATCAATTTAATGACGTCAGACTTAAGAAAAGTAAATATTCCTGCAATGTTAGTCGAAAAGAAACCAAATTTTGTAGGACTACGCTTTATTGGAAACTATTCAGTGGTTACTGGGCAACTAACAGGTGCTGAGGAACCTTCACCTGAAACCCTCGAGATTTTAGAAGAAGCGGTGACTCCAGATAATTCAATGGAAGCTTTATTCCAAGATTTCCCAAGAGCGGTACGTGTGGATCGTTACTTTATGCAACAAGATCTTAAGAACCCTGATAGTTTCACTTGTTATGTTGCAGATCCAGTTGGTTATGAAGAAGCGCGTAAAGAAATTGAACGTACAGGGATGGGACTTTTAAACGAGGATGAGTGGGAGTATTGCTGTGGTAGTGGTACTCGTCGTCTCTTTAAATGGGGAAACCAATTGCATCGTTCACTCATCCAGGATGAAACGAATTCTCCTTTATGGAAGGAAAATATGTTTGGATTGGAAATCGCAAATGCGGAATTTGGCCCAGAATTAATCGAGGGTAGACCTTATACAAAAGGGGCGTGGCTTGAAGAAAACTTCAAGGCACCTGTATTAAATTTATTACCATTATCGTCTTATTATTCGGTGAATTTACCGTTATTAGTGGATCCTAATGGGCATCTTGCTGCAGGCTATTACTGCGCTAGACGTGCGATTCGAATTGAAATGTAATGATGAAATCAGTCACAGTTGTGGCTGATTTTTTAAATATTTATTAAAGTCAAAAAAAGTCAGAGAAAATTATTGACCTTTTCTGACTAATGATGTATACTTTAATCATGGTCAGGAGACCACAAAAGGAGGAATGAAGATGAATATTGAAAAAATGACTACAACAATGCAACAAGCATTAGGCCAAGCGCAACAAATTGCGATGGTACGTAAACATCAAGAAATTGATATTCCTCATTTATGGAAAGTATTTATGGAACCAAATCACTTTGCTAGAAATTTATATAGTGATTTACAAGTGAATGATAAAGAATTTGAGGAATTAATTGATAAAGAATTAGACCGTATTTCTGTAGTGGAAGGACAAAATGTCCAATATGGTCAAAGTATGAGTCAAAACTTATATCGACTCTTTACAGAAGCTGAAAAGATTAGAGAAAGCTTTAAAGACGATTACTTATCTACAGAGGTAGTTGTACTTGCGTTGATGGAATTACAAAATCATCCGTTGACTCGTTATTTAGTACAACATCACGTAACAAAAGAAAATTTGAGAGCTCGAATTGAAGAGCTAAGAGGGGGAGAACGTGTGACTAGTCAAAATCAAGAAGAACAATATGAAGCATTATCAAAATATGCACGTAATTTAAATGAAGCTGTTCAATCTGGTAAACAAGATCCAGTCATTGGACGTGACGAAGAAATTCGAGATGTGATTCGTATTTTATCTCGTAAAACAAAAAATAACCCTGTTTTAATCGGGGAACCTGGTGTTGGTAAAACAGCAATCGTTGAGGGATTAGCTCAACGTATCGTTAAAAAAGACGTACCAGAAAACTTAAAAGATAAATTAATCTACTCATTAGATATGGGTGCTTTAATCGCGGGTGCAAAATACCGTGGTGAATTCGAAGAACGTTTGAAAGCAGTTCTTAAAGAAGTAACAAAATCAGAAGGACGCATCATCTTATTTATCGATGAAATCCACACAATCGTTGGTGCTGGTAAGACAGAAGGATCAATGGATGCTGGTAACTTACTAAAACCAATGTTGGCTCGTGGTGAATTACATTGTATTGGTGCTACAACGCTTGACGAATACCGTGAAAATATGGAAAAAGACAAAGCGTTAGAACGTCGTTTCCAAAAAGTACTTGTTCAAGAGCCAACTGTTGAAGATACGATTTCAATTCTTCGTGGATTGAAAGAACGTTTCGAAATCCACCACAGTGTAAATATTCACGATAGCGCATTAGTAGCTGCTGCGACTTTATCAAACCGTTATATTACTGACAGATTCTTGCCAGATAAAGCGATTGACTTAGTCGATGAAGCTTGTGCAACCATTCGTGTTGAAATGAACTCAATGCCAACAGAACTCGATGCAGTAACTCGTCGTTTGATGCAACTTGAAATCGAAGAACAAGCGTTGAAGATGGAAAAAGATGACGCTTCTCAAAAACGTCTTGCTATTTTACAAGAGGAATTAGCGGAACAACGTGAAAAAGCCAATAGCCTCAAAATGAAATGGGAAATCGAAAAAGAAGAAGTCAATAAAATCCGTAATAAACGTGAAGAAATCGACCATGCTAAACGTGAATTAGAACAAGCAGAAGCAGACTACAATCTTGAAAAAGCTGCTGAACTTCGCCATGGACGTATTCCAGCTCTTGAACATGAGTTGAAAGAACTAGAAGACCAAAATAAAGCGAATGCTGAAACCACACAACGTCTCGTTCAAGAATCAGTAACGTCAGAAGAAATTGCTCGAGTTGTTGGACGATTAACGGGTATACCAGTAACTAAATTAATGGAAGGCGAACGTGAAAAACTTCTTCACTTAGAAGATATTCTTCATGAACGTGTCATCGGTCAAGATGAAGCTGTACAAAAAGTGGCTTCAGCAGTCCTTCGCTCTCGTGCAGGATTGCAAAATCCAAGTCGTCCAATCGGAAGCTTCTTATTCCTTGGACCTACTGGGGTTGGTAAGACAGAACTTGCTAAAGCTCTTGCAGAAGATTTATTCGACTCAGAAGACCATATGGTTCGTATCGACATGAGTGAATATATGGAAAAACATTCAGTGTCTCGTTTAGTGGGAGCTCCTCCAGGATATGTTGGATATGAAGAAGGAGGCCAATTAACAGAAGCTGTTCGTCGTAATCCATATACAATCGTACTTTTAGATGAAATTGAAAAAGCTCATCCAGACGTATTTAATATCTTACTTCAAGTATTGGACGATGGACGTTTAACAGATTCTAAAGGTCGAGTAGTAGACTTCAAGAATACAGTGATGATTATGACAAGTAATATCGGTTCACAATTCTTGCTTGAAAATCAAGGCGATACAATCGATGAGGAAACTCGTACGGCAGTAGAGGGTGTTCTAAAAGCAACTTTCAAACCAGAGTTCTTAAACCGTATCGACGAAACAATCTTCTTCACACCACTTTCTAAAGATAATATTCGTGGTATCATTACGAAGATGTTGAACCAATTAGCAGTTCGTGTGGAAGATCAAGAAATCGTCTTAAGCTTCACTGATGAATTGAAAGATTGGATTGCAGATAATGCGTATAATCCAGTGTATGGTGCTCGTCCAATTGCGCGTTACATCCAACGTGAAATTGAAACACCACTTGCTAAAGAAATCATCCGTGCAAGCATCCTTCCAGGCGACAAAGTGAAATGTGATTTAGGATTTGATCATGTGACATTCGAAGTCATCGGAAAGAATGAATAATAAGCAGAAAGAAAACGCAATGGGCATTTGTCCATTGCGTTTTTTGTTGTGTTTTATTTGTCTTCTTGAACGCGACGTTTTCTAACTCCCCAGAATTGGAAGTAGTCGGTACGAATAGCACCGTTATAGAGTTTACGTTTTTTCGTCGCTTTTTGTCCGTAATGATCTTCGAACGTCAAGTCGCTTGTTAAGATGTACTTACTCCAAGTTGTCAGTGGTGCATACGTTTCACCCATTTGTTTATAGATGGCTTGAGCTTGTTCTTCAGAAAGAAGACGGTCTCCGTATGGTGGGTTGGCCACAATAATTCCATTTTCTTTCTTAGTACGGAAGTCCTTTAATTGCATTTGCTTGAATTCGATTTGATCTGCGACGCCAGCTTTAATGGAATTTTGTTTCGCAATTTCAATCATAGAGCCATCGATATCGGCACCAAGAATATCGAGTTGAATATCAGTGCGGATTTCTTTTCTAGCTTCTTCTCTGACTTTATCGAAGACACCAGGAGTAAAGAATGTCCATTTTTCAGCGGCAAATGAACGATTCAAACCAGGAGCGATGTTCTTACCAATAAGAGCCGCTTCGATTGGGATTGTTCCAGAACCGCAAGTTGGGTCGTAGAGTGGTTTGTCAGGATACCAACTTGTAAGCATCACAAGAGCCGCAGCCATGTTTTCTTTAAGTGGCGCGCCACCTTTTTCAGTACGGTAACCACGCTTGAAGAGGCTAGTTCCACTTGTATCAATCGTAAGTGTCACAACATCTTTTAAAATTGCCACTTCGATAGGATAGAGGGCACCAGTCTCAGGTAAGTGAGTACGACGGTGGTAAGCCTCGCTTAAACG
>JABZYY010000091.1 GCA_015264885.1 Streptococcus sp.
ATATACACTGTCGTTTAAAGAAGTGGTTCTAGTTGTAGTGATGAAAACATTGATGACGAGCGTTCTTGGAGGAACATTCTCAACCTTCCTCTATAGTGGGATGGGCGCTCTTGTCAGCTTTATCGGGATGTATCTGGTGATGCAACTGGGTGAGAAGCGTGTGAGTATGATTGGCGTCAGTGCCACAGGTGGAATTTTGCACAATGTCGGTCAATTAATGGTTGCGAGCTGGATGGCAAAATCATGGACGGTGCTTTTATATTTACCAGCCATGTCCATTGTCGGAATCTTTGCAGGAATCGCGATAGGGATTGCGGCAAACTATGCATTAACACATGTAAAACTACTTAAAAAATACTCGGACAAAAAAGTCGGCTAAAGTTCGTGAAATAACTGACAATCAATGGACAAAAAGTGCAAAATAGAATATACTACTAAAGTGAGAAAACTCAAGGAGGATTTGCAATGACAAAAACAAACATTGTAGTAATCGGTGCCGGATTTGCCGGGGTAGCCGCTACAAAGACATTGTCACATAAGTTGAAAAAGAATAAAGATGTCACAATTACATTAATTGATAAACATCCTTACTTAACTTACATGACTGAATTACACGAGGTTGCTGGGGGACGTGTTGAGCCAGATGCGATTCAATACGACTTACAAAAAATCTTCGCACGTTCTAAAAACGTAAACTTAGTAACAGATACTGTTACAAGTCTTGATAAAGAAAACAAAGTGGTTCGTACAAAACATGGCGAATTCTCTTATGATTATTTAGTACTTGGTATGGGTGGAGAAGCCAATGACTTCGGCGTACCAGGGGTTAAAGAGAATGGATTTACATTATGGTCAATGGAAGACGCAGTGAAAATGCGTAAACATATTCTTAGCTGCGTAGAAAAAGCGGCTAAAGAACATGACCCTCAAAAACGTAAAGCGTTATTAACGTTTGCGGTTTGTGGTGCAGGATTTACTGGGGTTGAATTAGTCGGTGAATTAATGGACTGGATTCCAGTGTTAGCACATGAATACAATTTAGATAAAGACGACTTCGAGTTATATATTATCGAAGCAGTTCCAACAATCTTAAACATGTTAGATGCAAAAGATGCGGATAAAGCAGAAGCCTTCATGGTGAAACGCGGCATCAAAGTGATTAAAGGAAACGGAATTTCTGAAGTGAAGCAAAACAGCATTCGCTTAGCTGACGGCACAGTGATTCCAACTTACTCACTATTCTGGACAGCTGGGGTTAAAGCCAACACAGAAGCTGAAGTATTTGGATTCAAAGCCGCTCGTGCAGGTCGTTTAGTGGTTAACGAAAACATGTTAGTCGATGGCGAAACAGATATCTTCGCAATCGGTGATTTAGCTTACTACGAAGAACCGGATAAAGGAAATGCTCCACATCCACAAATCGTACAAGCCGCTGAACAAACTGGTAAAACAGCAGCGAAAAACATTATCGCTTCAATTAACAACTCAGAAAAAGTAGCCTATAAAGGTAAATACGATGGATTCATGGTTTCTATCGGTTCACATTATGGTGTTGCTTTCTTAATGGGCAAATGGCACTTAAGTGGTTTCTTTGCAATGTTGATGAAACACATCGTAAACATCAAGTATTTCTTAGAAATCTTCTCGCTATACTATGCAATTCAATACGTGTTCCACGAGTTCTTCCATATTAAGAACCGTCGTAACATCTTCCGTGGACACTTATCACGCTACGGTAACGTATTATGGTCTGTACCACTTCGTTTATTCTACGGTGGTATGTGGACAATCGAAGGCTTGAAGAAAATCTTTGGTTTATGGGGCGCAAGCAGCTGGATTGATGGAAGTCATTTAGCATTCCCATTCCCTTGGTTAACAGAAGCAACAAGTGCAGCAAGTGGTGCAGCAGAAACTGTAACAGCAGCAAGTGGTGCAACAGAAGCTGCAGCGCAAACAGCAACTCAAGTCGTTTCATTCGGTTTCAACTATTCATACGGTGAACAACCAGCAATGGTGATCGAAAAAATGCCAGACTGGTTCGCATCCATCATGCAAATCATGATTCCAAACGTTGAGGTTGCTCACTTAATGCAAAAAGTGATGTCATTCGTAGAATTAGCTATCGGTTTAGCAATCATGGCTGGTTTCTTAACATGGATCGTCAACGCAGTAACAATCGGTTTAGTCGCAACATTCTGCTTATCTGGTATGTTCTACTGGGTAAACATGTGGTTTGTTCCTGCAGCGATTGCCTTAATGAACGGTTCAGGTCGTGCATTTGGTCTTGATTACTACGTGATTCCATGGTTCCAAAGAACTGCAGGTAGCTGGTGGTATGGTAAGTCGAAAGCAATATATGGATTCGATAAGCAAGGAAACCAACTCGTTAAATAAGTATGTTATAATGAAGTCGGCATTTTTTGTCGGCTTCTTTTTTAGAAGGTCGACTAGAAGGAGAAAACTATGACAATCGTACATCCAATGTGGATGGAGTATCCCGAATTACATGAAGAATTAAAACAAGTAAAAGCGATGATGCATGCATCTATCACGATCGAAAACCAACAGATTCGTGAGGCTATTTGGGATGTCCTTGAATCTGGTGGTAAAATGGTACGACCTGCTTATTTGATTTTATTCTCAATGTGGAACGAAAATCGAAACAAGGAAGAAGTTCATGCTGTGGCTGCGGCTCTTGAACTACTTCATGTGGCAACATTATTACACGATGACGTCATCGATGAAGCTGATACCAGAAGAGGACAAGAAACGCTTAGTGCTCGATTTGGGAATCGTGTGGCGATTTATGCAGGGGACTACTTATTGACAGTGTGCTATCAGTTGCTTTCAAAATATAGTCAAGATTTAGCGGGCATCCAAATCCCAACATACGGGATGATGCGTGTCATTGAAGGTGAATTGTCACAGATGGAAGAAAGCTACAAAACCGATGTGACGATTCAAGATTACTTGAAGCGGATTGATGGAAAGACGGCGCAACTCTTTATGCTCAGTTGTATGATGGGAGAACGTTTTTCAGGAATGGGCGAATTAGAGCGTGCTAGACATATCGGGAATTCTATCGGGATGGCGTTTCAACTGTTAGATGATATTCTTGATTATGAAGTAAGTTCTTCTGAATTTGGGAAACCTGTGTTAGAAGATGTGGCACAAGGGATTTACACAATGCCACTGATTGCATCTTTACCGAAATGTGAAAAAGAATTGCTTCCACTGTTAGAAAAGAAAAATCAGTTAACAGCGACAGATCGACTAGCGATTCAAAAGTTGGTCGTAAATGCAGGTGGCGTTGAAACTGCAAAAGATTTTGCATCGAAATATACCATGAAAGCAATCCATCAAATCGAGAAGTTACCTGAAGCGGATGTGAAGCCTATGCTTTTAAAAATCACAAGTCAGTTATTACAACGAAAATCATAAAACAAAACAATTCACAAACAAGGGCGTTTTCTGAAAAGGAAATGCCTTTTTCATTTTAATCTTTCAAGTGAAAAGCAAAACAAATTTACAGATTTTACCTAGACTTTTATCCGAAATATGCTATAATAGAACCTACAGAATGATTAATTCTAAATAATAAGAGAAGGATGGGTCTAAATATGACTTTCAAAAAATCATTATCTGCAGCAGCAGTATTATTATCATCTGCATTTGTATTAGCAGCATGTGGCGGAAACAGCAAAACTGATTCAAACAAAACAACACAAGCAGCTACAACACAAACTGCAACTACACAAGCAGCAGCACAAAAATCTAATGCAGCTTTAAAAGATGGTACTTACAAATTAGTATCAGAAGCTGACAAACGTGGATGGCACGTAGAATTTACGATTACTGTTGAAGGTGGCAAAATCACTAAATCTGATTATGACAACTTAAACGATAAAGGTGAACGTAAATCAGCTAACGCAGAATACGAAAAAGCAATGAAAGATAAAGTGGGTACTGGCCCAGCAGAATACTTCAAAGCTTACAACGAAGGTTTAGTAGCTAAACAAAATCCTTCAGACGTTGAAGTTCTTTCAGGTGCAACTCAAGCTCATACTTCATTTGTTGAATATGCAAACAAATTAATCGAAGCAGCTCAAAAAGGGGACACTGCTGAAATCAAAGTAGCAGCTCCAAAAAGCTAATTCATTTTAAAATAACCATTTTGACTCCTGTACGGTAGTGCAGGAGTTTTTTATTCGGATTACAAGTCACGGGTTTCGTTTTATCGTGAAATAAGGTACAATACTAAAGAATGATTTTTAGAAGGAGAGACATATGAAAGCTAAATGGATGAAATGGGGACTTTTGGCAGTGATGTCGACATCAATTTTAACCGCATGCCAAAACCAACCGAAGAATGAAGCCGACACTGTTTCAGGCGCATCAATTAAGACTCCAAGAGAAATTATTAAATCACCTGTGAAGAAAACAGACTTCTTACTCGGGACTGCTGTAGC
>JABZYY010000092.1 GCA_015264885.1 Streptococcus sp.
GGCAAAGAGACCTAGGCTCTTGCCATTACTATGCGCGATTTAATCCTAGGAGCCCTCTCCTCTTACTAACAAGTTCAAAGCATTCCCACAAAATAACAAGCACAAACTAAATAGTGATTACGAAGTATCCTAGGGGATTTATAGTAGCAGTAACGTGGCTAAGCATTAAAACGAATAAGAGGGCGTAGGATTATAAATCCGTACGCCCTCTTTGAGGCTTTAAAGGTGAGAGACTCGAAGAGGCTCGACCCGGTGCAACGTTACCGCTACTATAAAAAATCCCCGTAGGGATACGCAGTAATCACCTAATAAAGTTATCTTTTATTTTGTTTGAAATGCTTCGAAGTCGAATGCTTCGCCTTTGATCTTGTCTGGTAAGATGAGCGCGATTAAAATACCAACAATAGCCGGTCCCATCCATCCAAGCGACAACCCTTGTAATGGAAGAATTTCCAACGCTTTTGCTAATCCTTCTAATTTCAACGCGGAAGCTAAACTTGAAACTGTTGAAATAATCGTTGTCAACGCTACTGTTAGCTGCATTCCTCTCTTAGAGAACGCCACTTTCTTATTCACTAATACGAAGAACGCAATCACCACTGTAATTGGATATAAAATCATCAATACTGGAAGTGAGAATGCGATAATCGTTTGAAGACCAAGCGTTGCTACTCCAAATCCGATTAATGTAAATACAGTCGCATACACTTTATAAGAGAAGCGAGGGAATGTTTCTTCGAAGAACTCCCCTACAGATACGATTAACCCTACCGTTGTTGTTAAGCAGGTAATGATTACCATCACCGCTAAGAAGGCTTGCCCGAATGTACCAAATAACTCGCGTGAAGCCATTGTTAACACGTATGACCCAACGTTTAAATCTGCATCTTTTGCTAAGGCACTTGCCACGTTGAAATGATTTCCAAGGAATGCAAGTCCGATATACAATACGCTGAACCCAATCGCTGTTACAACACCAACGCTCATGATTGTTTTCTCGTACTCTTTCTTAGAGCTGAAATGGAACTCTTTTAATGTGTTCACAGCAACTACTGAGAAGGCTACTGCTGCCAAAGCGTCTAGTGTGTTATATCCTTCGATAAAGCCATTCCCGAAAGCTTTCGCTGCTGTCAATTCTGTTTGCCCAGCTAATTCAGGTGTTGTTTGACCGAATTTAAAGGCTCCAACGACTACTAAGATTAAAATTAAGCCTGCAAAAATCGGTGTTAAGATTTTACCGATGCTTGATAATAGCGATGAACGGTTATACGCCAAGTAGAAGGCTACCGCAAAGTAAATCGCTGCGTAAATAATGAGGCCTGATTTTGAATCTGGTAGAAACGGCGCTACCCCGATGTTATAGGATACCGTTGCTGTACGTGGAATCGCAAAGAATGGTCCAATTGCCAAATATAATGCAATTAAATATGCCAATGAGAAAATCGGATGAATCTTTTCGTCCAACTCTTTTCTGAATCCACCATTAATCACTGTTCCGATTAAAAGCGTTCCGATGGCAAGTCCGACCCCAGAAACGATAAACCCGATAACAGCTGGCCAAAGTTGATCAGCTGATTGATATCCTAAAGTTGGTGGGAAAATGAGGTTCCCTGCTCCAAAGAAAAATCCAAAGAGTAGTAACCCTGTTAATAAACCTTTTTTCATATAGTTAACTCCTTTAAAAAAGGTGACCCTTCAAATGCCGTTCTTCACATTCGAAGGGTCACTCTTCACTGTTATTCAATTACTATTCAATTAAGCTACAGTTGAGCCGTTTGGCATTCCGTCTGGTGCAAACACCACTTGTAGGACGCCGTCTTTTTCAGCCGAAAGAATCATTCCTTGGCTGATTTGTCCGCGCATTTTACGTGGTTTCAAGTTCGCAACGATGACAACTTTCTTTCCAACGAAAATGCTTGGATCTGGATACCATTCTGCGATACCAGAAAGGATTTGACGGTGTCCGCCAGCATCTCCAGCGTCTAAGCGGAATTGAAGCAATTTGTCTGCCCCTTCCACTGGTCCGCATTCGATAACTTCTGCGACTTTCAATTCAATCTTATCGAAGTCGTCATATTTGATGCTTTCTTTTTCACTTGATAGTTCCACTTCTTCTGGGTTCCAGTCTGTGTTTTCTTCAGCTGGTGTTCCACCCATTTTTGCTTGAATGTAAGCTACTTCTTCTTCAACGTCTAAACGTGGGAAGATTGGTTGTCCTTTTTCGACCACTTTCGTTCCTTCAGGAATCACGCCGAATGTGTGTAATGAAGGGTAATCCATTAACGCGCTATCTGTAATTCCTAATTGTGCCAAGATTTCTCCTGGAGTTTGCGTTAAGAATGGTTGTAAGGCAACAGCAATGATACGTAAGCTTTCTGCTAAATAGTTCATTGTACGTGCTAATTCTTCTTGGCGCGCTTCGTCTTTCACGGCCGCCCATGGAGTTGTTTCATCGATATATTTATTCGTACGAGAAACGAATTTCCAGATTGCGGCAAGAGCCACTGAGAATTGCATGTTTTCCATTGCTTCTTCTACTTCCACGATCATCGCTTTAGAAGCATCGACTAATTCTTGGTCAAATGTTGAAACAGGTGCAGTGTATGCAGGAATTGTTCCATCAAAATACTTATTAATCATCGCAACAGTACGGTTTAATAAGTTTCCTAAGTCATTGGCTAAGTCATAGTTAATACGTTCTACGAATGATTCTGGAGTGAAGATTCCGTCAGAACCGAATGGCACTTCACGTAATAAGTAATAACGAAGTGCATCTAATCCGTAACGTTCGATTAATGTGTTAGGGTCTACCACGTTCCCTTTAGATTTAGACATTTTACCGTCTTTCATCAATAACCAGCCGTGTGCGAAGATTTTCTTCGGTAATGGTAAATCTAATGCCATTAACATGATTGGCCAGTAAATCGTATGGAAACGAACGATTTCTTTTCCGATGAAATGCACATCTGCAGGCCAGTAGCGGTTGAATAATGTTTCGTCGTCGCTACCATATCCTAGTGCTGTGATGTAGTTTGATAACGCATCAATCCATACGTAAACCACGTGTTTAGGATCGTTTGGCACTGGAATTCCCCAGTCAAATGATGTACGTGATACGGCTAAATCTTCTAAGCCTGGTTTGATGAAGTTATTAATCATCTCATTTTTACGTGATTCTGGTTGAATGAAATCTGGGTGTTCTTCATAGTATTGCAATAAGCGGTCTGCGTATTTGCTCATTCTGAAGAAATAAGATTCTTCTTTAACGAGTTCTACTTCGTGTCCACTTGGTGCAACCCCACCAATCATTTTTCCGTCAGCATCGCGGTATACTTCGACTAATTGAGACTCAGTGAAGTACTCTTCGTCTGATACTGAATACCAACCTTCGTATTCACCAAGGTAAATATCGCCATTGTCCACTAATTTTTGGAAAATCTTTTGAACGGCTTTTGTATGGCGTGGTTGTGTTGTACGAATGAAGTCATCATAAGAGATGTCTAGCTTTTTCCAAAGGTCTTGAATACCGAAAATGATTTTATCGACGAATTCAATTTCAGAAACGCCTGCTTCTTTGGCTTTTTCTTGGATTTTTTGTCCGTGTTCATCTGTTCCTGTTAAGAAGTAAGTGTCAAACCCTTGTAGTTTTTTATAGCGAATCATAGCATCGCTGGCTACAGTTGTATAGGCATGACCAATGTGTAAGTTGCCACTTGGATAGTAAATCGGTGTGGTTAAGTAAAATGTTTTCTTGTCTTCAGCCATGTTGGGAAGAGCCTCCTTGAAATTGTTTAAAGATAGGCATAGTATACCATACCTACGCGAAAAATACGAGAAGTGAAAACCAACTAAAACATTGTGGATGGTGCTAAATTGTGCTGAGATTTAGTTTGGGCTTTCTGGAGTTTGGTTAGTGCTGATGATTTCTGCGAATCCTTGCGGATTCTTTTTATAATCGCTGTTACGGGGCACCGGTGCAAGCCTGTAGTCTTGCACCTTCGAAGCTTCAAACGAGAAGTACAGGACAAGTCCTTACTTCTCGTAATTCACATTCGATGCGATTTCCCGTTACTGCGATTATAAAATCCGCAAGCTTCTTCGAAATCATTTATGTAGAAACCTAGCTGAATTGAGTTTATTTTTACCGCTCCACGATGGTTTTAGTTTTTCTTCTTGTATTTTTTTCGTGCTTGGATACTTTAAACAATTTCAGGAGACGAGCCCGCTGGAGACAAGGAAACTTTAAGAGAGAATAGAAAAAAGAGAAGGTAGGGAGACCTTCTCTTAGAATGGAGATAACGGAGTTTATTTCTTCTTACGATTGAGGATAGCGTTTAATATAACCGCTAGAAGGCTGGCCATGACGATACCGTTTGAGAAGAACATTTTCAATTCTGTTGGGAAACTATTAAAGAGATTGCTATTGTTAAAGCCCACGCCGACCGCAATCGAAACTGCAGCGA
>JABZYY010000093.1:0-4174 GCA_015264885.1 Streptococcus sp.
TGTTAACCCAGCTGAGTAAGTGTATGAGTAAAGTCCCATGTAATAGTGCGGTTGACGCATCCATGTTAACTCTGCACCTTCTGTAAGAACCACTTCTGGTCCCCAGAATTTCGCCAATGTTTCTTTGAATAAATGATTCAATGTATCCGCGTCTAAGCTCTTACCTGCGTCTACTAAGCGGTATACTTCGCGTTGGAAGTACGCTTCTAATAAGTGCGTCACAAAGTTGTGGTAGTAAGTTTTTGCGACCATTTGAGAAATAATCCAACGTTTCATACGTAGGTCATCTCCTGCTTTATTCTTCAAGTAGAACTCCACAAGTAATTCATTTGTTGTAGATGGTGCTTCAACAAAGTACATACTTGGACGACCATCTAGAATATTTTGGTGTTTATACGCTAATTGGAAGTGACCTGCGTGTCCTAATTCATGCGCGAGCGTCATGCAGTCATTCATATCTTCTGTAAAGAACATTAAGATAAATGAGTTTGCTCCATAAGGTGATGAACAGAACGCACCTGTACGTTTGCCGATTGTCTCAGCGTAGTCGATCCAACGGTTGTCGAAGGCTTCCTTCATAATCTTGAGATAATCTTCTCCTAAAGGTTCTAATCCTTCTAAGATGTATTGTTTTGCTTCGTCATACGTTACTTTGGCAGCGTATGTTGGATCTACTTCAAGTTTCAAGTCTTCATAGCGCACTTCATCTAATTGATAAGTTTCTTTGATGAGACGTGCGAATTTACGCATATGTGGCGCTAATTCTTCCATGATGACATCGATTTGACGGTCGTATAGTTCACGAGAAACTTTTTGACGGTCTAATAAGTAGTCGAACACTGAGTCGAATCCACGCAATGTTGCCATTGTTTTTTCTTTTTGAATTTGTGTGTTATACGCTGAAGCTGTGCTATGTTGGTATTTGCGTAATGTGTCGCTAAATACTTTGAATGCTTCACGACGGATTGCTGTATTTGGTTCAGATTGCATACGGCCTTCGAAGCTGTTGTATGTCATCGGAATCACTTGTCCGTCTGCTTCTACGTCTGCAAAATGCATATCTTTGAATTTAATATCGTTGTACGCTTGGTAACCAGCATCTAATGTATTTCCAAGAGCAGCTAGAGTTGCTTCTACGTCTTTTGATAATAAATGTTTTTTATCTTCTAGGAGACGTTCGATATATAAAGCATCTTCTTTATTCGCGCGTGCTTCTTCTAATACTGCATCATCCAATTGGCTTAATTCAGATTCAAAGAAACTTAATTTGGCATCTAATCCAGCTAATACTGTACGTGTTTGTGCAGCACGTGTTTGTGCTTCTTTATCTCTTGTATTCGCGCTCACTGCAAGGTTGCAGTACGCAGAAATTTTACCGCGTTGTTCTAATAAGTCACGGTAAGTTGCTAAACCAGCATTCACTTGGTGTGCTGTTGTAATGTTTCCTTCGTATGCCTTTTGGAAAGCATCTACTTTTCCTTTAAGATCTTCTAACGCTTCGTTAAAAGCTTCTTCTGTTTCAAACAAATGAGTTAAGTCCCATGTTTGATTTACATCTACTTGACTTCTTTCAATCATATTCTCACTCCACTTTCTAAAGTCGTACTCTCATTGTACCACAGTTTTCATCTGATTTTCAGAAAACTTTAATTTAAATCAAAAAAAGTGTTACAGCCCTTCGACTGTAACACTCATTCATGTCTATTATTGTAACGCTCCGATTGCACGAGCGATTTCTTCATTAGAACTTCCTGGTTTAATTTCGAAAGTACCAGTCCAGATCTTATCAGCAATGTTATTTGTTGTTAAGTAATCTACGAACTCTTTAGCACTCTTAACTAAGCCTGCTTTTTCTAATTTGTCGGCAACATCATTTGATGATTCACCTTCTTCAACTGTAATAGATACAGGTTTTGAAGATTGTGTAGTTGCTGCTTCAGTTGTTGAAGCTTGTGAAGTAGCTTTAGCACTTGATGTAGACGCTTTGCTACCAGATTCTTTTTCAGCTAATAAAGACTCGTAAGCGGCTTTATAGCTTGCTTCATTTGCTCCTTCAGAAACGATTGGCAAATTCACTGCATCTAATTGGCTCTTTAATGATTGTGGTACAAAAGGCCAAATCACAGTAACCAATGCTAAAATTAACGCTGCTAATAAGAAGCCCATTCCTAAAGAACGAAATTTCGTTTTACTCATGTTCTTCCTCCTTAATTTGCATCTGCTTCAAAATAATTATCGATTACCAATTGTACTGTTGAAACAGGTACGTTTAATTGTTCAGAAATTGATTCTACTGAATTACCGTGGCTGAATAATGTAATGATTTGTTGTTTCGTTACATTGTGTAAGCGACCAGATTCTTCTGCAGTTGCTTCTTCCACTGCTTCTGTTTCTTCAGCTACTGGTTCTGGTTTTTCAGCTACACGAACTTCTGCTGTTTTTGCAGCGCGAACTTCTTCATAAGTTGGTTCAACTGATGGTCCTTTGTATACAGTTGTTCCTTCTAATTCTTGAATTTTTTTCTTTAATGAATATACTTCACGGTTTAATTCTAATAAACCTTCTGCTAATTCATCGATTTCTTCTTCATTGTGGTTATCCTTTAAGAATAGTGAAATGAATAAGAAAAATACTGCTAATGCTAATAACGCGAGAACTACGACCCATACGTGCATTTTTTCACCTCATTAAATATTATTTTTTTCCTTTCATCCTATTTTAAATAATGTTAGCCAAAATATCAAGGTTCACGGCGAAGTTTATCATTTTGTTAACGAATTGAAACATTACATAAACCACTTGAAACACAAAAAATCTTTACCCTCCAGTCCTTATTCAGGAATAAAAGGTAAAGATTTCTATCATTATTAACCGCGCATTTCTTCCTTCACTCGTTTTTCTTTTTGACTTAAAACGAGTAAGTTTTCGCGGAGTTCTTGTTCCATTTGCGTCAATTCGTATTCGGCTTTTCTACGTTTTTGACGGCCTTCTTGTTGAATAAGAATCGTTTCTTCTAATGTTTCAATCAAGTCTTGTTGTGTCTTTTGAAGGGTTTCAAGATCGATAATACCGCGTTCATTTTCACGAGCTGTTTCGATTGTTGAAATCTTCAACATTTCAGAGTTCTTTTGAATCAATTGATTTGTCGTTTCAGACACTTGACGTTGCGCTGTCACGGCATCCTTTTGGCGGAGCAATGTCATCGCAATGGCAATTTGGTTCTTCCATAAAGGAATCGTTGTCGTAATGGAAGATTGAATTTTTTCCGCCAAGGTTTGGTTCGTATTTTGAATCAAGCGAATTTGTGGTGCTTGTTGGATGGTCATTTGACGCGTTAATTTCAAGTCGTGATTTCTCTTTTCAAGACGATCTAGGAAT
Source organism: Streptococcus sp. (assembly GCA_015264885.1). GTDB lineage: Bacteria > Bacillota > Bacilli > Lactobacillales > Aerococcaceae > Granulicatella. Next base: position 3,379 of record JABZYY010000093.1, read on the forward strand.
TGATGTAAGTCGTTGACCACTTGCACATCCATTTGGTCTCCTGAATCTTGCGCCTTTTGCATCGCTTCAGGAATCAGTTTTTGTTGCAACTCTTCAATCTTCAATTCCCCAGCAGCGATATAAATACTTAACGCCTCGAAGAATTCCTTATTGCGTTGGTACAGTTGTTCCAGTGACAAGTTGTCGTTTAATAAACCATTCTTCTCATGGTCCAATCGCACAGCAATCTTATCCACTTGAGAACCAACTTCTTGGTATTTTGATTGCATTTCGTAAATCGACTTCTTCACGCGCCCAAAGATTTTGCGGAAAATATTCGAGTCTTGTGCCACAAGATCGTTTGGGTCCGTTTCATTGAGTCGCATCATCAACTCATTGAGCGTATCCCCGATTTCCCCTGTATCTTTATTTTGCACATGAGCCAACATCGAATGAGAGAATTCACCAAGTTGCTTTTGCGCGCCGGCCCCGTAACTAATAATGGCTTGCATATTCTTTTCGTCGATTTGTTTTGCGAGTGCGCGGGCTTGTTCTTGTTGTTTTTCTGGCAAGGTATCTACTAGCGCACGTTTAGCATCCACTTGTTCTTGTGGGAAATCACTCGCAACATCTTGCAATGTCGTATTTTTTACCACGTCTTCTCCGAATGGGTTTTGAATCAGTGCATCCACCATTGATTTTTCTTCAGTCATTGTTCTCTACTCCTTTATTGTACGGTTTACGTAATCCATCTCTGCTTCTGACTTTTTTATTCTGTCTTCTTGGAAATGTAAGTAATCCTCTTCCAGCGTTGCAC
>JABZYY010000093.1:4184-4424 GCA_015264885.1 Streptococcus sp.
CCTTTTACCGGTTGCTCACTCAATTCTTTGTAGGCTTTCGTCATTTCGTTTAATGACGGTACGCATGTATGAACGAACAAGTTGGCATCTGGAAGTTTCTCAGGGTGTGCCACTAATTCTTTGAAATAATCTTTCATCGTTACTGTAGTGTTATAGCGATTACTAATAATTCTTAGTTTTGTATAACTTTGAATTGCCTCATCAATCTCTTGAATTTGCGTTTTCACCACTGCCATTTTT
>JABZYY010000094.1:0-313 GCA_015264885.1 Streptococcus sp.
GCCACAAAGAGGCACTTCGAAAGAAGACTCATTTGAAGCCCTCCAATCGTATGCTCACGAATGGCATCTAACAGTACTTCGTCTTTTACTCCGCATAGGTTTGAAATCAAATACGCTCCAATCGGCCCGTGTAGAATTTCAGAACCTTCATGGTGATACATTTCAGGAAGTCCGATTTCTTTTGCGAGAGCTTGTTGTTTATCCACTGGGATTTCTTTAGCATAATCATGTGCTAATCCCACAAACGCAGCCGCTTTTTCATCGACGCCGTAAAGTTTTGCTAATTCTAATATTTTTCGTTCGACACGCAAAC
>JABZYY010000094.1:323-4422 GCA_015264885.1 Streptococcus sp.
GGACATGAGACAACAACTCTTCTCTTGTCATTGTTGTATAAGGTTCAAAGCTTTGTACTTCGCTCATTCTAAATACAACCCCTTTTCTGCGATATAGGCTTCCACTAATTCTGGTACCAAATATTTAATACTTTGTTGGAATAGAACATTTTTGCGGATTTGTGTCGAACTAATATCCATTTTTGGTGCAGTAATCCATAACACTGGATACGGTGTTTCTTTTTCGTATCCTGGACGTTCAACTCCGACAAATTGTACTTCATGAACTAATTCATCCACGCGGTGCCACGTCGGTAAATAATCCACCATGTCTCCACCAATGATAAAGTAATATTCCGTATTCGGATTTCGTCTCTTTAAGAGCTGAATCGTATCATACGTATAACTCTTCTCATTACGCTCGAGTTCAATCGTCTCGATGTCAAAATAAATATTATCCTGAATCGCAAGACGTGTCATCTCCACACGGGTACTTGCATCAATGGTCTTTTTCTCATCCACATGTGGCGGAATATGACTCGGTAAAAAGTACACCTTGTCTAACCCTAATTGCACACGTGCTTGTTCTGCCATGATTAAATGTGCAATATGTGGCGGATTAAAACTACCACCGATAAGCCCGACACGTTCTACAGGCATTTCTTCACCGAATTTTTCAGTTTTGTTTAATGTCTCAGAAAAAATATTGAGTTCAGCAACCATCGTCTATCGACCTCTTTTTTTGAATTCTGCAAATCGTACTGAAAGATCTCTATGTTTTGGATTTCGTGCTTCTTTATATAACACAATCGTATGCCCAATCACTTGAATGATGGTACTTCCAGTCGCCTCTGCAATCGTTTCTGCAGCTTCTTGTGGTTCCTCTAATGTGTTTTGTAATAAAGTCACTTTAATCAATTCGCGTTTCTCAACAGCGTTTTGAATTTGATGAATCATCTCTTCGCTAAGTCCGCCTTTCCCGATTTGGAAGATTGGCTTCAACGCATGTGCTTCTTTTTTGAAGAACTGTCTTTCTTTCCCTTTTAATTCCATGAAAGCTCTCCTTTCTTAAATAATCGATTGACGTTGAATCACGTCAACTTCTTTAGGACTCCATACAGATACCGTACCTGGTTTTTGAATCGTTACCCAACCAAGGCCTGCAATCACTAAGTCCGTTTTTTCTTTAATCGTAAATGTCTTCTTCACTAGTTTTGGATACAACTTCATATTGTCTCCTGTTGGTGGCGTTAGAAGTGTTCCTGCATGTTTTTCGTAAAACTCTGTCGCCTTTTCCAACTTCGTGCGATGCAAGTCGATTGTTTGCGGTGTGTAGAAGGTAAATGAATTTCGTTCTCCTTGTTCGTAATCAACACGAATCAATCCTCCGATAAAAATCGTTTGCTCACTATTTAATTGGAAAGTCTTCGGTTGTAACTCTTTTTGCGGTAAGACTTTCTTCATTTCTTTTTCCGCTAAGTAGTGTGTGATTTGGTGACGATGAATAATCCCTGGTGTATCCACTAATGAAGAATGTTCGTCGAACGGGATATCAATTTGTCCAAGAGTTGTTCCTGGATATTGAGACGTCGTAATCACTTCGCCTGTTTCACCAATACTTTGAATCAACTTATTAATCAGGGTTGATTTCCCTACGTTTGTGACCCCTACGACATATGCATCTTTCCCTTTACGGTACTCGTTAATCTTCTCTAGCAATTCGTCGATTTGAATCCGTTTATGCCCACTCACAAGAAGTGTGTCCACTGGTTTAATACCGTACTCTTTTGCATGACGTTCAATCCATGCTTTCAGACGATTGCGGTTCACCGATTTTGGATATAAGTCTACCTTATTGGCTACAAATAAAATCGGATTATCACCCACAAAACGTTTCAATCCGGAAATCATACTTCCATATAAATCGAATAGGTCTACTACAAACACAACTAGCGCATCTTCATCAGCAATACTACTTAACATCTTTAAGAAGTCATCGTCAGTTAGAGATGCCGGTTGCAACTCATTATAATTGCGGAGTCTAAAACAACGTTGGCAATAGAGAGGGCCTTCACTTTCCAGCATTTTATTTAATGCACTTTGCGGTGTGTACCCCGTTCCTTTTGGATCTTCCGTTTGGATTGTTGCTCCACATCCAATACATACATACTGTTCCATGATTATTCCTCCTCCCATTTCTTATGATAAGACACACCTTGTGTCACTACAAAAATTCCTTTTTCAAAGAAACGATTGATTTTTGTTTTCCAAGCATCGCTCTCTTTTCTAGGTTTTACAATAATGGTTCTAACTCCAAATGTATTCGCTCCTAGAATATCTGTCAATAATTGGTCGCCCACCATTACCGTTTTCGATTTATCAAAATTTAGTAATTGTTGTGCCGCTTTGAACCCCTTGTGCAGTGGCTTCAAGCCAGGATACACATATGGGACATCCAACTTTTCAGCAGCATCTTTGATACGATGTTCATTATTATTCGATACAAGAACAATCTTGATGCCTGCTTCTTTTAATGAACGTACCCAGGCAAGTAAGTTTTCATCGATTTCTTTTTCGTCCCAGCCAATCAGCGTATTATCTAAATCGGTCAAGACAACCTCGATTCCATTCTCTTGTAAGAAAGGAACGGTAATCTCTTGAAAGGTCTTTTTAAACCACGTTGGTTTGAATAGTGCCATAGTTCTCCTTCTACTTTACGTAAACGCCCTGTGCATCAATTTCGAGCACACGAATCGTGCAATCTTTCAGCGTTGTTTCTAAATACTTTTCTAATGTTTGTACAAAACGATCAACTTGTTCTTTATGAACAAACGTCATCACTGTTGGGCCTGCTCCACTTAGGTAAGTTCCGCATGTATCAAGTCCTTCCTGCTTTGTAATCCTACGAACCTCTTCCATCCAAGGAACAAGCGTTGAACGATACGTTTCATGGAATAAATCTTTCTCAACAATTGAAGAAATGACTTTCCAATCTTCGACCATTAAACCAGCTACCAAGACATTACTACGGCTACTTGCTTCTACTGCCTCACCATAAGCTAGCGAACTTGGTAGTACGCCACGACTCTTCTTCGTTGATAATTGAACGTTTGGAATCACAGCGACCATTGCAATCGGAGCTTCCACATTTTTATGAACCGTCAACACTTCTTGCGTGTGGTGATCATAAGTTGCCACAACGACGCCTCCTAAGATTGCTGGTGCAACATTGTCAGGATGCCCTTCAAAAAGAGTTGCCCATTTTACTTTTTCGTCGTTTGTTAACTGCAAGTTGCCTAATACATTAGCTAATTCGATTCCGGCAACAATCGCGCTCGAACTACTGCCAAGCCCTCTTGTTAAAGGAATCTCACTTTCGCATACGAGTTTATGCGGTGCTAATGTTGAGCAAACTTTTAAAGCCGTTTCGATAATTAAGTTTTCTTCATTTGTAGGAATTTCTTCTCCAAACGGATGTGAAATCACCCATTCGCTAGAAGGTTCTCCTACGTGAAGTGTTAAATATAAATTCACTGCAATCCCAAGCGAATCGAATCCAAGTCCGATATTGGCTGAAGTTGCTGGAACTTTAATTGTTAATGCCATTATGCTTCCTCCAAGATTGGATAAATAGCGACTTCATTTAGATGAGCAAAAGCTTCTCTCACTTTAGCTAACTCACTAGCTGTTAAAGCTGTATAGCGAACTCCGAATTCACCTTGGCTGTTTGATACAATTTCTCCATTGAACGGAGCTTCTTCCAAGTTTCCTTTTCCATATACGAAATAAGAACTTGTCGCAGCCTCTGGTCTGAATTCCACAAGTGGGCTGTCTACACGACCAAATGTTTCCACCGCACTACCATTAACTTTGCGGCGAAGTACTTCAACCACATCTGCTAAGACACTTGTTGCTGTTGGAAGTGAGCCTGCTCCTTTTCCGTAAAATAGAACTTCATCCACTGCATTTCCTGTTACAGAAATCGCGTTGTTTTCATAATGAACTTGCGCTAATAAATGATTTGCTGGTACGAAAGTCGATGCCACTTCAAGCGAAACTTTTTCGCCATCACTAAGAGCTTTGGCTAGAAGTTTAATCGCATACCCATTCTCAGAAGCCA
>JABZYY010000095.1 GCA_015264885.1 Streptococcus sp.
ATATAGCGAATCGTTGCTCCCGGCGTGAATTTCAACACTTTCGCCGCCTCATACTGCCCTTTTGGAATCGTATCGATCCCTCCGCGGAAAATCTCCGCAAAGTACGCTGCATAGTTGAGTGTGAAGGCAATGAGCGCTGCTGGGAGTCTGTCTAGACGAATGCCGATACTTGGCAAGACGTAATAAATAAAGATGAGTTGTAATAACAGAGGTGTCCCTCGCATCACCCAGATGTAGATATGGATGAACCAGTTGAGTGGCTTCCATTTCAGTTGCATCGCAAAGGCAATAAGAATGCCAAGCGGAATCGAGAAAATGAGCACGAGTGCGAACACTTCTAATGTCGTCACTGCTCCGTGTAATAAGCTTGGTAAAATTTCGAGTGAATAAGACAAGTTCAGGACCTCCATCTGTTATTTGATGCTTTATAGTATAGCACAACTCATTTATTTGAAAAAGATGAAAGTTTCATGAGAACGGTCTCATTTTTCAAGTTTTTTCAATTCTATTTTCACAATAAAAAAAGACTTGTCACACTCGACAAGTCTTATCATTTCACTCTTAAATACTTAATTCAATTCGCTTGAAGAATTCCAAGCGGTCAATACACTCTACACCAATATCCTCTGCGACATCAGGAATTTTTGCACTTCTCTTTGGCCCACCCTTGTACAGATTCACATTCTTAGTCTCTTCGGTTACAAGAATATATTTTTCTTCTTTGGCGATGGCCAGTAACCATGCATCCGCGACTGTTTGTTTAGACCATCCATTTGGTGAATCCAATGCTTCATTTTTATAAACTGGATTATTGCGTACGTTATTCAAAACTTCAGCCCACTGCATCCAGTATTTTCGATGGTCAATTGGATTCAATCCACATGTCTCAGTCATATAAGTGTTTAACCAAGCACTATTTTTAGTCTCCTCCATCACAACTCTTGGAACTACCACTTCTTGTTGAAAGGTTTGAACTAATTTCTCCCAAAAGCTTGGAAAGTTCCGTTGTGGATAATACCGTTCATAAAATGCAATATAAATATTCGTGTCTAGTAGATACATACCCTATTATCTCTCCCTTAATATTTGATAACCTTTATATCCTACTCCTAATAAACGAAATGCTTCAGTATACGTAATGCGGTCAGATTGAATCGCATTTTCAATATACTGGAAGAAATTTCTATCGATACGATAGAGAGTGTTTTTATTATAATCTCCACCACTGCCTTTATCCTTCGTTCGATTCTTCAATGCGATCTCCCACTCACGCACGTGCTGTTTATAGTCCGATTTGGATATAAATCCTAAATCAAACAATCGTCTTGCAATCACAAATCGACTCACTTTAAAGATCGATGCTAATGCGTCAATTGAAGGATGTTCCTTATACCTTATCTCCAAAAGTTGAGCAGGTACAAGCACTTCTGCTGTTACCTTATTGACAAAAGCCTCTACTTCATCATACTCCGACTCAAGTGGCGTTTGACCAAGGATTTCCTCTTCCCCCAAGAGTAAATGCACAAATTCATGTACAAGCGTAAAGACCTGCGCATTTTTTGTATCTGCTTGATTTATAAAGATAATTGGCGCTTCCTTATCCAACAACACAAAGCCTCGAAACTCTTTTGGGTCCAGTAATCTATGCGTATTGTCTTGAAACTTTCCATTCGTAAAAACAAAGACACCTACGCGACTGATTTTCCCGCGCAAGAACTTAAACACATCTTCTTTTTTGATTTCCTCGAAATAGTTTTTGTCTAAGCCCAATATCTCCCTCACAGCTTGGGCTACAACCATCGCATCATCATCCATCGAAAATCGTCCAATGAAATCAAGTTCCGGTAGACGTTCTTCTTTTAGAAATGCTTGCTTTGACTTCATCTCTTCAATTGTGTCTCTTAATTCCCTAGAAGGTTCTCCAATAAATTCTGAGTTTATCGTTCTAAAAGGAATCTCAATTTTCTTTTCAGGGATGATTTCATCGCTGAGTAACACTCCTAAAGGAATCCGAAAATGTTTCGCCATCTCTGATAATTGGTTAAAGGAAGGTGTTCTCTCTCCCGTTAAAAACTGACCGAATCGTTTACTGACTTTTTGTTCCATAAATTCTTTCGACAATCCCGACTTTTCGAAATAATAATTTAACACTGCCGTATTCATTCGCTCACTTCCTTTCCTAGTTTCAATTATTATACCAGAAATACATTCGAAAACATCATGATTCGCAAAAAAAATTAATTCAAAAACCGCAACTGGATGCGCTCCAATTGCGGTTCGTTTTGTTATTCAAGTACGCCTTGTTCTTTTTTGCGACGTTCTTTGATTAAGTCTTTCACTGAGATAAGGACAACGGCAGCTAGAATCATCGCCATGCCGACAAAGTCAATCGCAAAGAAATGCTCGTTCATGATGAGGAAGGCGAAGAATACCGCAGAAATCGGTTCGACGGCAGCAATCAAACTACTCTTCACCGGTCCGATATAGCTCGTTCCTTTTAAAAACATCGTGTACGAGATAATCGTTCCAATAACGATAATGCCTACGAGGGCAGCAATGATATCCAGGCTATATGTGATGTCCAGCGTTGTAAGGCCGCTCATCGGGAATAGAATCACCCCGGCAATGACCATCCCTACTCCAATCACGGTTAGACTCCCGTACTCTTGAATGAGTTTAATTGGAAGCATGATGTAGATGGCATACGTAAATCCGCTAAAAATCCCCCAGAAGAGCCCAAGTGGCGTCACGCTCAGTTGATTGAGTTGCCCATGTGTCGCAATGATGAATGTCCCGAGAATCGCTAGGACAATCGACAGCACTTCAGACACGGTCGGTGCCGTGCGATTTTTCAAGCACATGTACACCAGAATAATCACTGGGCAGAGGTACTGCAAGACGGTCGCGGTTCCGGCATTACTGAGGTGAATCGCCTCAAGGTAAGTAAACTGGTTCATGAAGAGCCCGATAAACGCAAAGAGCGTAATCTTGGCGTAGTTCTTCTTTTCCTTGAAGAAGGCGACGAGTTGCCCCCGGGTGAACGCGTAGCTCATCGTGAGTAGGCAGACTCCGGAGATAACGAGACGTAGGTCGGTCAAGGCGAGCACGCCCATACCGTGTGCCATCAAGTATTGACCACACGCGCCACTCATTCCCCAGGCGATCCCGGCAAAGAGCGTCATCAAGGTTCCTTTAATAATTTGATTTTTTGGTTGGTTTGGTTGTTCTGTCGTTTTCATACCACCGATTATAGCACAATCCGCCCTCTTCCTGTACCTTCAGTTGCTGGAAAATGTAATTATTAAGATTTCAAGTTTGCCCTCAAGAGATTCATTTGTTGCAGTCCCATTTCACCCTTATGACGAAACTGTGAAATTTATCGTATGAAATTGCGCACTCTACTTATTTTTGGTACACTGGGAAAGGATAATTTTATACAAGGAGGTTTTTATGAAACATACAGGTAAAGTCACGCTCTTAACAGCTGCCCTCTTCGCCCTTTCGGCACATGCGGTTGCTGCAGAGACGACGCAAACTGAAACGACAGTTCAACCGACGACTGCGAAAGTCACAACGGTTCAACCAACGACAGAAGCGACAACGAGTTCAGAAGCTTCTCTTCCGAAAGATTCTAAAAACGACGTCGATATTCATGTGTATAAGCCAGGAGAAGAACCAAAATACACTGGTCTTTACAAAGCTGACGGCGAAACATACTACCAAGTGGACAGTAAGCCAATCACGAATACATGGAAATGGCACGGAGGACGTTGGTATTACTTTGGCACTGACGGAAAGATGTTGAAATCAACCGTTACTCCAGATGGCTATCTTGTGGACATCGAAGGGATGCTCGTTAGTCCAGGCTGGAGCTACCAAGGTGGTAAATGGTACTATGCTCTATCTGGCGGAAAAGTATTCCGTGGCGACTGGAAGAAAATCGGTGGCGTTTGGTACGCATTCCACGATAATGGTGTGATGTACTCTCACGAATGGAGCGGCAACTACTTCCTAAAAGCAGACGGTGCGATGGCCGATAATGAATGGGTCTTCGATAAAAACTACAATAGCTGGTTCTATATTAAGCCAGGTGGTGCTTATGCGCGTAATGAATGGAAAGGTGACTACTACTTAAAAGGTGGCGGCTATATGGCCAAGTCCGAATTTATTTACGACAGCAAGTATCAAGCCACTTATTATCTTGATGTATCTGGCAAATATGTTCGTGATCAATGGAAAGAAATCAATGGCAAATGGTATCACTTCCGCAAATATGGGG
>JABZYY010000096.1 GCA_015264885.1 Streptococcus sp.
GAATTACCGTCAATGGTAAAGTCGTAAACAATGGTAAAGTTCAAGTGAATCCTGAAACGGATGAGATACTGTTTGATGGCGAAAAGATTCAATACGAAGAGTTCGTCTATATTATGATGAACAAGCCTAAGGGAGTCGTCAGTGCCACCGAAGATAATCTTCATAAAACAGTACTGGATTTAATCGATCCACTTTATTTTAAAAAAGGAGTCTTCCCAGTAGGCCGTTTGGATATCGATACGCATGGATTATTGCTTCTGACCAATGATGGAGAGTTGGCACACCGTCTTCTTTCGCCGAAGAAACACGTCACAAAAATCTATCAAGCAAGAGTCGAAGGCGTGATGACAGAGGGAGATGCTGCTGCTTTTGAGAAGGGCATCGTGTTATCGGATGGAACGGAGTGTATGCCAGCGCGTCTGGATATTCTTAGTGTGGCGCAGGATGAATCGATTGTTCAGATTCATTTGAAAGAAGGAAAATTCCATCAGGTCAAACGCATGGTGAAATCCTGTGGGAAAACTGTTGTGGATTTACAGCGACTCACGATGGGACCACTCAAGCTAGATGAGAGCCTCGCGTTAGGAGAGAGCAGACCCTTAACCGAAGAAGAATTAGAATCATTAATGATGAATGAATAACGAAAGCTTAGGAGAAATCCTAGGCTTTTATTTGTTATAGAAAGGGTTTAACCGCTTTTCATCCTTTTGTAAAAATGGTAAGATAAGACTATTGAATCTACTTGATAGAGATTGGAGCGATTGGATGACAATTGATTGGAAAAAAGAAGTAGAACTTCGTAAAGAAGATCTATTAAAAGATTTATTCACATTATTACGTATCGACAGTGTGCGTGATGATTCTAAAGCGACAGAGGATGCACCAGTAGGTCCTGGACCTAAAGAAGCGCTAGAAGCATTCTTAGCAATCGGTGAACGTGATGGTTTCACAACAAAACAAGTTGGAAACTTAGCAGGTCACATCGAGTTTGCACCAAATCCAGACTATAAAGAAACTCTTGGAGTTTTAGGTCACGTGGACGTTGTTCCAGTAGGGACTGGATGGGATACAGATCCATTCGAGCCACAAATTATTAATGACCGTATTTATGCGCGTGGTTCAAGCGATGATAAAGGACCAAGTATGGCAGCATACTACGCATTAAAAATCATCAAAGAATTAGGATTACCAGTTTCTAAACGTGTTCGTTTCATTGTCGGAACAGACGAAGAATCAGGTTGGGCAGATATGGACTACTACTTTGAGCATGTAGGACTTGCAAAACCAGACTTCGGTTTCTCTCCAGATGCTGAATTCCCTATCATCAATGGTGAAAAAGGAATCCTTTCATTACACTATGATATTCCTGGGGGAGCTGCAGAAGGCGACTACCAATTATTAAGCTTCGACGCAGGTTTACGTGAAAACATGGTTCCTCAAGATGCGCATGCGGAAATCGTTGTTCCAAATGCTGATGAAGTAGTTGATCGCTTCTTTGCATATGTTGCTGCAAATCCTGTTGAAGGTAGTGCTCAAGTATTAGACGGCAAAGTTATCTTAGACGTTGTTGGTAAATCAGCACACGGATCTACTCCAGATAAAGGAATCAATGCTGGAACTCACTTAGCTAAATTCTTAAACCAATTCAACTTCAAAGGCAATGCGAAGAAATACTTAGCATTTGCTGCTGAAGTATTACATGAAGATACTGATGGTAAAAACTTGAAAGTTGATTTCAACCATGAAGTGATGGGACCATTGACAGCTAATGCCGGAATCTTCACTTACACTCCAGAATTAGGTGGGGTGGCTGTAGTAAACTTCCGTTATCCATTAGGAGTTACTGCAGAAGGTCTTGAAATTAAGACAGAAGTAGTGGCTTCAGGATATGGTTTCACTGTTGCTCACGGTAAAGCACAAGTTCCTCACTATGTATCTCCAGAAGATAAATTAGTATCAACATTATTAGACGTATATCACCGTCAAACAGGATTACCTGCACATGAACAATCAATCGGTGGTGGAACATACGGACGTATCTTTGAACGTGGTGTAGCGTATGGTGCGCTATTCCCAGACTCAATCGATACAATGCACCAAGCAAATGAATTCTTCGCGTTAGAAGATTTATTCCGCTCAGCTGCAATTTACGCAGAAGCGATTTACGAATTAATTAAATAAGCGTAAGTGATTAGGAGAACGGATTTCCGTTCTCCTTTTTCTTTTGATTTCAGAAAATTACAAATGCAAAGTACTAGTAACAAAAAATTAACGTAAACCCTTGAAGTTTTTTGCTAAATCGCTATAAAACGTGCTATACTACTAATGATATTATGTGTGAAAACTGTAAATATATATATTTGGAGGCTATAGCATGGGATTTGTAATCTTTCTATTGCTGATTGTGGTACTGGGTGCCGCAGGTTATGCAACAGCAATATTCATGACAAAGAAACAAACTAAAGTAATTGAAGAATTATCAGAGAAAAAGGATAAGTTAATGGCAGTGCCGATTGCGGACACGTTCTATACTTTGAAAAACTTGAATTTAACAGGACAAACAAAGAGAACGTATGAAACATGGCAAGCTACATGGCAAACAATCACACGATTCCGATTCCCTGAAATCGAAGCTGCATTAGTAAGTGCAGAACAATATATCCAAAAATTAAACTTCATCAAAGGAAATCAAGTGACACAACAAGCTGAAAACTTGATTGAAGAAACAAAAGCTGAAGTGGATAAAATTTACTCAGCATTACAAAAATTATTGGATAGTGAAAAACAAAACCGCGCACAGCTAGACTTATTACAAGAACGCTATGCTTCAATGCGCAAAGACTTATTAGCACATAGTTTCTCATTCGGCGAAGCGCTAGAAACGTTAGAAAAACGTTTAGCTTATTTAGAATTAGACTTCGCGAAATTTAATACATTAACAAACGAAGGCGACCACTTAGAAGCCAAAGAAGTACTTGGACGTATCGAAAACGAAATGAAAGAATTTGAGTCAATCGTTGAACAAGTTCCTCAATTCTTAAAAGAAATCGAAACAGAGTACAATGAACAAGTAGAAGACTTGAAACAAGGATATGCTCGTATGGTTGAAGAGCATTATCAATTCTCTAAAATTTCAATTCCTGAAGAAATTGAAAAGATTGAAAAAACAATTGAAGTGGCACGTGGACATATCGCTGCTACAGAATTAGAAGAAGCTCGTCAACAATTAGATAAAGTGGCTCGTGAAATCGATCAACTTTACGATGTGATGGAAGCTGAAATTGAAGCACGTGAATTTGTATATCGTAACAAATCTCAAGTTGAAAAACGCTTGAACCAAGTATTACAAAGCAACCGTTATGTGAATATCGAAGTTGACCGTGTTTCTCAAAACTATATCTTGTCAAACAACGAATTCGTTCGTGTACAAGAATTTGCTGAGCAATTAGAAAAAGAACAAGAAGCCGTTCAATACTACAGCAAAGCGATGGAAAATCATCAAGTGCCTTACTCAGTAGTGAAAGAACATTACGAACTCGTTCTTGAAAAATTAAACAGCATTGATGAAGATCAAACGGATTTAGTGAATACATTATCTGATTTACGTAGCCAAGAAAAAGCGATTCGCGACGGATTAGATGTTTTCGAATTAGACTTACGTAATATGAAACGTACGATTGAGAAGTACCACTTACCAGGTCTTCCAAAAGAGTACTTAGAATTGTTCTTTGCAACAAGTAACCGTATTGAGCAATTATGGCAAAAGATGGATCGTGTGAAACTAGATATGAACGAAATTAATGCGGCAAACAACGTGATTGAAGAAGATGTTGAAAAATTAGATATCTTCACAGAACAAATTGTTGATAATGCACAATTAACGGAGTATATGATTCAACATGCGAACCGTTACCGTTTATCACATCCTGAAATCGAAACAGCGATTGGTCGTGCGCTTGACCTATTCAACCACACATTCAAATACGATGAATCATTACAAATTATTGAGTCAGCGTTAGAACAAGTGGAACCAGGTGCTGGTAACCGTGTCCGTCAAAACTATCAATCAGAAAAGAATAATAGCTTATTCTTCTAATAGAGTAACTAATTAAGCCACGTGAGTGAAATCTCACGTGGCTTTTATATGTTGAAACAGCTCTTTTTGTTCCTAGATTAGAATATGTTAAAATAAGCATATATTCATCAGTTTTTTATGTATAAC
>JABZYY010000097.1 GCA_015264885.1 Streptococcus sp.
TTGGTGGCGGTATAGCGAAGTGGTAAGGCAGAGGTCTGCAAAACCTTCATCACCGGTTCAAATCCGGTTACCGCCTTCCTGATATGCCGGCGTGGCGGAATTGGCAGACGCGCTGGACTCAAAATCCAGTGCCCGCGAGGGCGTGCCGGTTCGACCCCGGCCGCCGGTATACGCGTAACGACAAGGTTTATAGTGCCTTGTCTTTTTTTGTTTTTAGATTATTGAAAACAAAAAGTTACTAAAAATTTCTATAATAATCATTTTTAGTGCATTCATGTTTAGTAAGATAAATGAACCAACTTTAAAAACATACAGGAGGATATTATGTTCTCGACAATACAAAATACAGCTATCTCTATTCTTGTTTATTTTTTAGTAGTCTTCTTGTCATATGGGCTATCTCACTTACTAAAAAAACGGTGTAAGTCAGAAGAATATTTAAAAATAACAAGAGATGTCTTTAAAACCATTTTCTTTTTAGCGCTTCTTGTATATTTTCAAATAAGCACTGCTATTTCTTTTGCGATTAATGTTCCACTTCTAGTTATATATGGAGTAATAGTGATCGTTTTTCTTTTCGTATTTACTAAAAAAGAAAGTAATGAATTTGCTTTACATACAAAAGTATCTGCTATCCTATTGACGCCGATTATTGAGGAAATAATTTGTAGAGAGATTGCTTATAATGCTGAAAATATCGTCTTTTCATTTATACTTGGAACAGTTGTTTTTATCGTCTTTCATTTTGCCTTTGATGTTAAAAGTATTGTTTATTTTTTCTGTATAGCTTTTCTTCTATTTGGATTAAGGATGCAATCAGGTTCCGTTTTGAATTCGATGTTACTACATTCGATGATTAATTTCATAATAATCTATAGAAAGTAAGGAAGTTCAACTAAGTGAGCTTCCTTTTTTTATATGCTATTAGTGACACTACAGCGTGTATCGTTTATAATGGAAGTGATAATAGAAATAATTTTGTTTATTTCAAACTTAAGGAGGTAAGTATGCGAATCGGTATATTTACAGATACGTACTTTCCACAAGTGAGTGGAGTTGCGACTTCAATACGTGTATTAAAAGAGGACTTAGAAAGACAAGGGCATAAGGTAATCATCTTTACGACAACAGATCCAAAGGTGACGGAACCAGAAGAGAATATTGTTCGATTGGGTAGTATTCCGTTCTTCGCGTTCAAGGATCGTCGTGTGGCGATTCAAGGGCTAGGGAAAGCTTACCGAATTGCGAAAGAAAATGAATTGGATATCATTCATACTCAGACGGAGTTTAGTCTTGGATTGGCAGGTAAATTAATCGCTTCGATGTTGAAGATTCCAACGATTCATACGTACCATACAATGTATGAGAAATATTTACACTATATTGCAAAAGGGAAAGTGCTACGGCCTAGTCATGTGGCGTATCTTTCAAAATCATTTTGTAATCAAACAAGTGGGGTCGTTGCTCCAAGTCAGATGACAAAAGATAAGCTGATTGAATATGGAGTGCTTCAAGAAATTCGAGTAATTCCAACGGGAGTCGTAGTGCCTCCTCAAGAGCCTGAAGTAGCCAATGCTTTAAGAACTGAGCTTGGGTATTCAGATGATGAAGTGGTGTTATTATCGCTTAGTCGTTTATCTCAAGAAAAAAATATCGCTGCTGTGATTGCGGCATTACCAGCCATTGTAGCAAGTAAGCCAAATGTGCGCTTATGTATTGCTGGTGGCGGACCTGAAAGAGAGAAGCTCGAAGCACAAGTGGCAGAACTTGGTATGAACGATTTTGTTCAATTTGTGGGCGAAATCAAAAATGAAATGGTTTATAAGTATTATCAAATGGCGGACCTTTACGTGAACGCATCTGAATCTGAGAGCCAAGGTTTAACTTATTTAGAAGCGCTGGTAAACCGTGTGCCAGTCATCGCTAAGAAGAACGATTACTTAAGTAGTCTGATTACAGCAGACGCTTTAGGAATGTTATTTGAAACTGACGCGGATATTGCAGATTGTGTCTTAGGGTATATTGAAAACCAATTAGGCAATGAAGCTGAAGTATTAGCACTGCAAGATCAATTGTTATCAGAAATTTCTTCTGAAACATTTGGAGAAAGAATTGTGGATTTCTACGATGCTGCAATTAACGGGTATCAATGGAATCAAGAACATTCGCATAACATTATGAACCTCATGAAATTTTTACGTTTATCAACAAGTGAGTTAAGGGATGAAGAAAATGAAAATTAATACCGTTGGATTTATCGGAACTGGCGTGATGGGGAAATCCATGATTCGCCATTTACTTAAAAAATATAATGTCGTAGTGTACAACCGTACGAAAGAAAGAGCGTTAGACCTTCTAGAAGAGGGAGCGACTTGGGCCGATACGCCTACAGAAGTTGCGAATCTTGCGGATGTCGTTTTAACAATCGTTGGTTATCCAAAAGATGTGGAAGAAGTGTACTTCGGAGAACAAGGAATCTTCAAGTCTACGAAAGAACATCTTGTGGTGGTGGATCTTACAACAAGTACACCAACACTTGCAAAACGTATCGCAGAAGAAGCAGTCGCTCGCTCATGGGAAGCCCTTGATGCTCCTGTATCAGGCGGGGACCTTGGAGCTAAAAACGGAACTCTTTCTACAATGGTTGGTGGGACAGAGGAAACATTAGAAAAAGTATATCCAGTATTGGATTGCTTCTCTAAGACGATTACACTTCAAGGAACTGCTGGCGCTGGTCAACATACGAAAATGGCCAACCAAATTATGATTGCAGGAACGATGACAGGCTTAACAGAGATGCTCGTTTATGCAAAAGCAGCAGGCTTAGATTTAGACAAGGTGTTACAAACGGTGGGGGCAGGAAGTGCGGCGAACTGGTCACTTTCAAATTACGGACCTCGTATTTTAAAAGAAGATTATTCACCAGGTTTCTTTGCAAAACATTTCTTAAAAGACTTAGGAATTGCGCTGGATGAAGCTGAAAGAATGCGTCTATTTTTACCGGCAACATTACAAGCGAAAAAACTATACGAAACGCTTTGTGATGATGGCTTTGCAGACGATGGAACTCAAGCTTTAATCAAATTATATTGGAACCTACCAAATGAATAAAAAACTCTTAAATAGAGTGGTTATTCTTACTATCAGAGATGGGTTTTATGGTAGAATAGTGAAAGAAAGTTTGAAAGGGGTAGTAATGATATGAAACCTTCACAATTGGTGGCAATTGTCCAACGTTTACAAACAATGGCGGCACAAGATTCAGATATCGAGGTGCGTCGCTTCGAAAAAGATGGCGTTGAAAAAGCTATCGTTACTTTTAATCAAGAAACAAGTAGTTTTGAATTAGTAGATGTAGAAACAAATCAAACATTCCAATTTGATGATATTGATTTAGTGACAATTGAAATTTTTGAAATGTTACAAGATTAAAATAATAACTGTGAGTAAAGCCACGGCGCAGAGTGTCTGTGCTGTGGCTTTTCAATATATTAGATGAGGATTGAAATAAATGAAAATTGCGTTATTAGGATTTGGAACAGTCGGTAGTGGTGTATACAATATTTTAAAGAAAAATGCATCAAAATTAGAACGCGTTCTTCCAGAAGAAATTGAAATTAAGACAGCGTTAGTAAGAGACCCAGAATTGATGGAACAAACAGATGTTGTATTTACAAACAATATTAACGACATCGTTCATGACCCTGAAATTGAATTAGTGGTTGAAGTGATGGGTGGTATTACAACGGCTTATGAATATGTGAGAGCTTGTTTACTCGCTAAAAAATCTGTTGTTACAGCCAATAAAAATCTGATTGCCGTTCACGGAGTGGAATTAACAACGCTAGCTAAACTTGAAGATGTGTACTTATACTATGAAGCAAGTGTCGGTGGTGGAATTCCTGTTCTTCGTCCGATGGTGCAACACTTTGAAACGAATGAAGTAGAATCAATTGTTGGGATTGTCAATGGGACAACAAACTTCATTTTAAGTTCTATGGAAAAAGAAGGACTCAGCTACGAAGCAGCACTTAAGATTGCTCAAGAAAAAGGATTTGCTGAAGCGGATCCTACAAGCGACGTAGAAGGTCACGATGCAGCTTATAAATTAATGATTTTAACTCGTTTAGCTTATGGCGTGAACGTGACTTTTGAAGAAGTTGCTAAAACAGGAATTTCTGGAGTCACTACTGCTCACATGAAGATGG
>JABZYY010000098.1:0-3925 GCA_015264885.1 Streptococcus sp.
TATCGCAAGAGGAATTGAGTGAAGATAAAATGCCTTCTGGAAACGATTGGGAGGTTGTAACGCAAGAAGCTCTTGAAGAGCGACGCAAACAACAAAAAGAACAATCGGTTGATCCAAGGCTAGCGTCTTTACAGTCTTTCTTCGAAAAGGATGAGACTGAGAAGTAAAAAGCATTATGTAAAGAAGATTGATTAGGAGGTGTACAAAAATGGCAGTACCAAAACGTAAAACATCAAAAGCGAGAAAAGCAAAACGTCGTACTCACTTCAAATTAGAAGTTCCAGGTTTGAGCGCATGCCCATCATGTGGAGCATTAAGAAAGAGCCATCACGTTTGTCCTGAGTGTGGTTCATACGACGGAAAAGAAGTTGTTTCTAAAGAAGCATAATCATAAACGTTACAAAACCTTAGACAGTTGTCTAAGGTTTTTTCTTTTTTTAACTGTAAAAGTGTAAATGTATCATGTATGATACGTATCATGCATGATACATTTAAAAATATTATGAGTTTTAAGAAATCTATTGTAAACTAGTAGTGATGGAGGTGAGTCAATGTTATTTTTTGAAATCGTACTATGGTTGGTCTTTATTTTAAGTTTTGTCGGCTTCACGGTCGTTTTTGGAAATCGAATCTTCTATAATGAGACTCGCTTCATAACTATTCGTGAAATAATGACACCAATGCTATTATTAATCTTGCATACGACAAGTGTGAATGTGTTTGGATATTCTTGGTTTAGTTTTGCCACACTTGGATTTGCTTTTATTGGATTGGCATTGTTATTTTATAAATTAAAATCAGGGAAGCTCATCCTTAGACCTTTCCTCCACCAATTGTTCTCGATTGCGTTTTTATACTTCGGTGTACTCGTAATTCTTGTTCAGGTGGGAAGATTCTTTAAATAATCGCATAATATCAAGGATAGTAAGCTCTCTACGATTGAATCGTAGAGAGCTTTTTTTGTGCGTCAAAAATGCAAAATGGGGGAGAAAAAACTTTTTTAACTTTTTTTGGTAAAAAAGTGGTGAAAAGTGGTGGGATGTGGTAAACTATGGTTACTAAAATTATTGGAATGGAGGAGTCTGCATGTTAATCGGTGAATATCAACATACTATTGATGCAAAAGGACGTATGATTGTGCCTGCTAAATTCCGTGAAGATTTAGGTTTCACCTTTATCGTGACACGCGGACTTGATGGCTGTTTATACGGTTATCCTCTCGAACAATGGGAGCTCATTCAACAGAAATTAAGAGACTTACCACAGTCGAAAAAAGACGCACGTGCCTTCACACGTTTTATGAACTCTGCTGCGATTGAAGTAGAATTCGACAAACAAGGTCGTGTAAACATCTCACAAACGTTACGTGCGTATGCGGGATTAGAAAAGAAT
The DNA here is from genome assembly GCA_015264885.1 of Streptococcus sp. Lineage (GTDB taxonomy): Bacteria > Bacillota > Bacilli > Lactobacillales > Aerococcaceae > Granulicatella. The sequence goes on from JABZYY010000098.1 coordinate 1,393, forward strand.
TGCCGCGTTATCGGGAACAATGATCGCATTGAGATTTGGAATGAAGAACGTTGGCAAGAATATATTGCTGAAACTGAAGAGAATTTTGAAGAATTGGCCGAACATATGATTGATTTTGGCTTTTAGAAAGGGAAGGGACCATGTTTAAACATATCACTGTATTGCTACATGAAACGGTAGATGCATTATCCATTAAGCCAGACGGAATCTACGTAGACTGTACGCTAGGTGGTGCTGGACATAGTCAATACCTACTTAGTCAACTAACAACAGGTCATCTCTATTGCTTTGACCAAGATATGCAAGCTATTGATCACGCAAAGAATCGCCTTGCTAAAGAAGTCGAAGAAGGGAAAGTGACGTTTATTCACACGAACTTCCGTCAATTACAGAAAGAACTTGGGAAACTAGGTGTTTCTAAAGTAGACGGAATTTTATATGACTTAGGAGTATCTTCACCGCAACTCGATCAGATTGAACGTGGGTTTAGTTACCATCAAAATGCAAAACTCGACATGCGTATGGATCAAAGTGCTCCATTAACGGCAGAAGAGATTGTAAATGAATGGAGCTATGACGAATTAGTTCGTATCTTCTATCGATATGGAGAAGAGAAGTTCTCGAAACAAATCGCTCGTAATATTGAGCGTATCCGCGCACAACATCGCATTGAAACGACAGGTGAATTAGTGGATATTATTCGAGACAGTATTCCAGCTGCTGCAAGACGAAAAGGGGGACATCCTGCTAAAAGAATTTTCCAAGCGATTCGTATCGCCGTAAATGATGAATTAGCAGCGATTGAAGACTCACTTGAGCAAGCATTTGAAGTTGTTGGCGTGGGAGGCCGTATCAGTGTGATTTCATTCCATTCTCTGGAAGACCGCATTGTCAAAACAATGTTCAAACAGCAAAGTACAGTAGAAAAGGCACCGAAGAATTTGCCAATTCTACCAACGGAGGAAGAAAAAGCTCCGTTCCAATTGGTGAATAAAAAGCCAATTTTACCAAGCATTGAAGAAGTTACAGAAAACTCTCGTTCACAAAGTGCGAAATTGAGAGTCATCGAAAGAGTAAAATAAAAGGATAATTTAGAAAGAAGGGAATTCTAGTGGCATTAGCAGAAAAATATGTAGATACAATGAATGTTGCCGTACCTACACAAAAGCCTCTAGTTCGTGGAGACCGCGAAGTAACATCGATTCCGCAAGAAAAACAAAAAGCAGATTTATTACGACTTTTAGCCGTTTCTGGTTTTGTTCTTGCAGCTTTAGCGGTTATCACAATTGTAGCGAGCATGATCGTGGCTAACAAAAACAGACAATTACAAGATATCGAATCACAAACAACATTAATTCAACGTGAAAACAACACATTGCTTCAGGCAACACAAGAATTGTCTCAGTACGACCGAGTTAATCGTATCGCTAACGAACAAGGCTTGAAGATGAACGAAGAAAATGTTAGGAATGTTGGACGATGAGAAATACGAAAAACAATAACATTGCGGGAAATAGGCATCAAGCGAGCCGGATTTTAATAGGACTCGCGGGTGTTTTATTTCTCATTTTTTCTGTACAGTTCTTTAAAATCATGGTGGTAGGGAATATTCATGGTGTGGATTTACGTGCAGAAATCAATGATAAAATCCATCAAAAACGTACGCTCGCCGCAAAACGGGGTACCATTTATGACGCTAGTGGGAGCCCTATTGCAGTAGATGCGACGAATTATTCATTATATGCAGTATTAACTTCGGAGTGGAGTAAGGATACAGATAACCCTGATTATGTAACAGATGTCAATAAGACTGCTGAGGCACTTTCAAAACATATTTCTTTATCTAAAGAAGAAATCTTAAAATTGTTGAGTCAAAAAGATGTTTCTCAAGTAGAGTTTGGAAGTGCTGGTAAAAACTTATCAGTTCAAGTGAAGGAACAAATTGAAGCGGAAAAACTTCCTGGAATTAAGTTCTCAGAAAGTCCAGCTCGTTACTATCCAAATGGAATCTTTGCTTCTCATTTAATTGGTTATACGGATACGGTCGAGGAAACTGTTGATAACAAGACGTTAACAACATTAGTAGGGAAGACTGGTCTGGAAGGCCTTTATAATGAACAATTAACAGGGACTGCTGGGGAAGTCGAATATTCTGTAGATGGAAATGGATATGTGATTACAGATACAGAAAAAGTTACAAAACAACCAAAAGATGGGATGGACTTAACGTTAACGATCGATAAGAGATTACAAACGTACTTGGAATCTCTTGTTAGCGAAGCGGATAAAAAATACCAACCAGTCCAAATGACTGCGATGCTTGTTGACCCTAAAACAGGGAATATTGTTGCGGCAACGCAACGCCCAACGTTTAACTCAACAACAAAAGAGGGTATTGATGTTCAATGGAACAATTTATTGATGGATCAAGCTTTTGAACCTGGTTCAACGATGAAAGTGTTGGCGCTCGCTGCAGCGATTAATGAAGGGGTCTTTGATCCAAATGAAAAATTCAAATCGGGTAGTATAAAAA
>JABZYY010000098.1:3935-4204 GCA_015264885.1 Streptococcus sp.
TCAAGTAACGTTGCGTTCGTTCACATCATCCAAAAAATTGGTGTCGAAAAATGGAAACAATATTTAGAAGCGTTTGGCTTTGGAAAATCAACAAATTCAGGTTTTGCTAATGAGGTTTCAGGGTCAAACCCATTCAACTCTTACTTACAACAATTATCAACTGGTTTTGGGCAAGGGATTACGGTCACACCTTATCAAATGATGCAAGCTTTCACTGCCATTGCAAATGGTGGTCAAATGCAGAAGTTACGTTTGGTGGACCATTTAAC
>JABZYY010000099.1 GCA_015264885.1 Streptococcus sp.
CCAGTAGCAGCGCCTGTAGCTCCAGCAGCAGTAGAAGCTCCAGCAGCATCTGCTCCAGCAGCTCCAGCTCAAGCACCTGCACCAGCAGCGGCTCCAGCTCCAGCTAAACCATTCGTTGGATCAGCTGAACGTGAAGAACGCGTTAAATTAACTCCAATGCGTAAAGCAATCTCTAAAGCAATGGTTAACAGCAAACACACTGCACCACACGTTACATTACATGACCAAGTTGAAGTTTCTAAACTTTGGGATCACCGTAAGAAATTCAAAGATGTTGCAGCTGCACAAGGTACTAAATTAACATTCTTACCTTACGTTGTTAAAGCTTTAGCAGTAGCAATGAAGAAATTCCCAGTATTGAATGCTTCTATCGACGATGCATCTCAAGAAATTGTTTACAAAAACTACATCAACATCGGTATCGCTACAGATACAGATTTAGGTTTATTCGTTCCAAATATCAAAGATGCGAATACTAAGAGCATGTTCGGTATTGCAGATGAAATTAACGCATTAGCTGCAAAAGCTCATGAAGGTAAATTAACAGCTGCAGAAATGGGACAAGGAACAATTACAATCTCTAACATCGGTTCAGTAGGTGGCGGTTGGTTCACTCCAGTTATCAACTACCCTGAAGTTGCGATTTTAGGTGTTGGTACAATCGTTCGCGAACCAGTAATCAACGAAAACGATGAAATCGTAATTGGACGTAACATGAAATTATCATTAAGCTTTGACCACCGTATTGTGGATGGCGCAACTGCTCAAAAAGCTATGAACGAATTGAAACGTCTATTGAATGATCCAGAATTATTATTAATGGAAGCTTAATTCATTAAATTGTTAGGAACGGCGTAGACATGGGTTTACGTCGGTTCCTTATTTGAAAACTTTTAAGAGGTGAAAAAAATGGTAGTAGGCGATTTCGCTATTGAACTAGATACAGTCGTAATCGGTGCCGGCCCTGGTGGATATGTTGCAGCTATTCGTGCAGCTCAAGAAGGTCAAAAAGTTGCGATTATCGAGAAAGAATATTTTGGAGGTGTCTGCTTAAACGTTGGATGTATTCCATCTAAAGCGTTAATTTCAGCTGGACATCATTACCAAGAAGCACAACACTCAGAAGTGTTTGGTGTGACTGCTAAAGAAGTTGTTTTAGACTTTGCTAAAACTCAAGAATGGAAAGATAACCAAGTTGTTAAGAAATTAACTGCTGGTGTTGAGTACTTATTAAAGAAAAACAAAGTTGAAATTATTAAAGGGGAAGCGTTCTTAGTGGATGAGCACACTTTACGTGTTGTTACTGAAGACAGCGCTCAAACTTATTCTTTCAACCATGCTATCGTAGCTACAGGTAGCCGTCCAATCGAAATCAAAGGTTTCAAATTTGGCGGACGCGTTATCGATTCAACTGGTGGTTTAGGTCTTAAAGAAGTTCCTAAAAAATTAGTTGTTATCGGTGGTGGGGTTATCGGTTCAGAACTAGGTTCAGCATACGCTAACTTAGGTTCAGAAGTGACAATCCTTGAAGGTGCTCCAAGCATCCTTTCAATGTTTGATAAAGACATGGTTAAACTTGTTGAAGATAACATGGCTAAAAAAGGTGTTACTATCGTAACTAACGCAATGGCTAAAGAAGCTGTTGACAATGGTGACAGCGTAACTGTTAAGTACACAGTAGACGGCAAAGAAGAAGCTGTTGAAGCTGACTACGTAATGGTTGCTGTAGGTCGCCGTCCTAACACAGACGAAATTGGTTTAGACGTTGCTGGTGTTGAAATGACTGACCGTGGTTTAGTTAAAGTTGATAACCAAGGACGTACAAACGTTAAATCAATCTTCGCAATCGGTGATATCGTTCCTGGACCAGCTTTAGCTCACAAAGCAAGCTACGAAGGAAAAATCGCTGCAGAAGCAATCTCAGGTAAAGCAGTGGCTGTTGACTACCGTGCAATGCCATCTGTTGCCTTCACTGATCCAGAATTAGCTTCAGTTGGTTACACTCAACAACAAGCTAAAGATGCTGGTTTACAAGTAAAAGCTTCTAAATTCCCATTATCAGGAAATGGTCGTGCATTATCATTGAACGCTACTGAAGGTTTCGTTCGTTTAATCACTACTAAAGAAGATAACGTAATCGTTGGTGCACAAGTTGCCGGCGTGAACGCTTCAGATATTATTGCTGAATTAGGTTTAGCAGTTGAAGCTGGAATGAATGCGGAAGATATCGCATTAACAATCCACTCACATCCATCATTATCAGAAGTAGTTATGGATACTGCTGAATTAGCATTAGGTATGCCAATTCACGTATAATTCTATTGAAGTTGACAGAGGACTCGAATTTCGAGTCCTTTTTTGTTGCTATAAAAAAAGATGAAGTAGTTTATGTTTTAAATCCGAACAATTATCTGAATGAACTTTGAAATATTTGTGGTTTTCTCCTGGATAGCTTGATTGGAGTAGGGGTTATCGCGTATAATGAAGCGTATAAGACCGAATGAAGGGAAAGCTTCATCAACCTCCATTCATCGAACCTTTTTGTATACGAAGGGGGATGTTTCATGTCAGAAGAGAAGAATTTTAAAGATTCCTACGTACTCTGTATCGGCGGAATGAACGTGGATAAGAAAGTCCAATTGCTCGAAAATCTCGTGCTTGAGACGAGTAATCCAGTGGTCTCGTCGCTGAGTGCCGGTGGTGTTTCCAGAAACATTGCCGAAAATCTTGGTCGTCTGGGGCTGCCCGTTAAGATGTTATCGGTAGCAGGCAATGACGAAAGTTTTACTTGGCTTGAAAAGGAGACTGAAGGCATTATCGATTTTTCACTTGTAGACCGATTAAAAGGAAAAACAACGTCGAACTATACAGCGATTTTGGATCTTCAAGGAGATATGTGTCTGGCTTTAGCCGATATGTCCATTTGTGAGGAAATGACGCCTGACTGGCTTATTTCGCACGATGAAGCGGTGAAACAAGCATCTCTAGTGATTGCGGACCTCAATCTTCCGCAAGAAACATTACAAGCGCTCATACAGCTAACTGGTCTTGAAAAGATTCCACTGGCCATTATCCCAGTGAGTGGACCAAAGATGAAACGAATCCCAGACGATTTACAAGGAGTGACCTGGATTGTCGTCAATGCGGATGAGTCCCAAACGAGGTACGGAGAACACACGCTAGCTGAATTAGCTGCTTTATGGCAAAAAGATGGCGTAGAAAACATTGTGATTACTAAAGGGACTAAATGTGGTGTCTTTGCAGATGCTACAGGAGTCGTAAAAACTTTTACCCCCATAAAAGCAGAGCAAGTCTGTGATGTGACAGGAGCAGGAGATTCATTTTCTTCTGGAGTACTCTATGGAGCTCTTAAAAAAGCAAGCTTGGAAGAGTCAATTGGATACGGATTAACGAATTCGTACTATACAGTCCAAGCTATTGAAACCGTTCGAAAAGACTTAAACGCTAAGTCATTTGAAAAAGAATATCAACAATTAAAGGAAAGAGGTTTATCATGAATCCATTATTATCAATCAGCAAGGAAGTACAACACGCATTAGACAACAACCTACCAGTCGTGGCGTTGGAATCAACAATCATTTCACACGGAATGCCATATCCACAAAACGTTGAAATGGCTAAAACGGTAGAACAAATTATCCGCGACAATGGTGCTGTTCCAGCAACTATCGCTATCATGGATGGAAAATACAAAATTGGTTTAGAAGAAGCTGACTTAGAACGTCTTGCAAAAGAAAAACCAGTCGCAAAAGTATCACGCCGTGACTTAGCAGAAACATTTGCTAAAGGTGTTTTAGGAGCAACTACAGTAGCGACAACAATGATTGGTGCGCACTTAGCTGGAATTAAAGTATTCGTAACTGGTGGTATCGGTGGGGTTCACCGTGGCGTTGAAGAAACAATGGATATCTCAGCAGACTTAGATGAATTAGGACAAACTCCAGTAACAGTTGTCTGCGCTGGTGCAAAAGCGATTCTTGATTTACCACGTACTCTTGAATATTTAGAAACAAAAGGAGTGCCAGTAGTTGGCTATCAAACAGACTACCTACCAGCATTCTACACTCGTACTTCCGAGTATAAATTAAACAGCCGTGTAGACTCAGCAAAAGAAGTAGCGGAAATGATTCGTTACTCTGAATTATTG
>JABZYY010000009.1 GCA_015264885.1 Streptococcus sp.
GTCCTTGTTTACCAGTTGATGTTACATCTTCAGCAGTTGGTGCTACTGGAGTAACTGTTGGTGTGTATTTCGCAGTTGCTGGAGTTCCGTTCGCGTCTTTCGCTTGAACAGTAATCCCATCTGGAGTTCCAACAAAGTCTTTGTTTGGTGTGAATGTCACTCTACCAGTCGCTGGGTCAATTGTGTACGTACCTACTTGTTTACCATCTTTCATTGCTGGTAATTCAGTCGCATCTGTTGGTTCACCAGTTGCTGGGTCGATGAATTTAGCTGGGTTTTCAGCATTCACAACCATAGGGATTTTTTCTTCTGCACCAGATTGTTGTTTAAATGTTACTGTATCAGATTGTGGTTGCCCTTGTTTACCAGTTGTTTCTTTGTTTTCACCTACTGGAGTTACAGGATTTACAGTTGGAGTGTATTTAATTCCGGCTAAAGAACGGCCAGTCGCTTCGTCCACCACTTGGATTAAGATTGGATCTGGAGTTCCAATAAAGTCTTTATTTGGCGTAAATTTCACCGTTCCATTTACTGGATCAATCTCATATAATCCAACTACCTTACCATCCTTCATCGCTGGAGCTTCATTACCAATGAGACCACCCGTTTCCGGATTCACAATAACCATTGGTGTTGTAGCAGAAGGTTTTACTTCGCCTTCTCCATTTGTAAATGTAAGTTTTTTGTCGTGTTCTAACCCTTGTAAATCTTCTGTAGTTACTTCTTCAGACAATGGAGTTACTGTTGGGATATAACGACCATCCATTGTGTTCGTTTGATCGCTGATGACAGGTTGAGAATTATCTTTTGTATTCCAACCAGTATCTACAGCATTGTTGTCAAGACGACGAATTGTGATACCTGCTGCAGTTCCAACAAAGCCGTTTTCTGGAATGAATTCCACTTGAACGTCTTTACCAGCACCTGTTACACGGTATTTACCTTCACCTGGTACTACATAAAATCCGTCAGCGTCTAATTCAACTTTATTTCCTTGCTCGTCAACAATATATGGAGCCACAGTTTCATCAATCACTGCATCTTCAGTTCTTGAGTAACGTTGTTTACCTTGAGCTGTGAATTCCACTGTTGCAGTTTGTTTCACGCCTTGTAGATTTGTAGTTTCTTTTTTGCTTCCTTTTGGTGGGAAGATTACTTGTGTTTCAAAGTCTTCTACTTCCCCTGACATTGACATTCCTGTTGGGCTTTCAATATCTGGAGCATAAGTAGATACACGAACACGCACACCTAATTTATCTAATTGAAGATCGCTTAAGATTGGACCGTTGTTAAATTGTAATGTTACGTTACCATCTTTAGTGATTGTTGCTTTTTCAGAACGTTCGTTTTCGTCAAATTTACCATTTTGGTTAAAATCAACCCATGCGTAAGCATAAGCTTCAGGAGCTCCACCAGTGTTTGCTTGTACTGTTAACGTATAGTTACCTGGACGTGTACGATCTAATGCGATCATTCCGTTTGTGTTGCCTTTTAAGTCTGTTGGTAAGATTTGGTCGATACCTTCATCGCCTGTACCGTCCTTATCGTCACCTTTCCAGTCTGTACGTTCTAAGTTTTCATCCATATCTGGACGAGTATCTCCAAAGTATGGTTGGTTAACGGCAGCGCCTGTTACCCCATTGACTTGGTTCATCGCGTGAGTTGCGATTCCGTATGAATCAGGTGCATCCCCTTCATCTAATGGTAAGAAACCAAGCATTGCGGATTGTTTACCAGAAGAAGCGATATATAAACCAACTTCTGAAGCTCCACGTGTCATTACCATAGGTACGGCAAATAAGCTTGAAGAAACGTTAGGACCGAATACACCTGTTCCTAAACCACCAGTTGTTGTATCTGGATTACCGTAATATTTCCATGCAACAGTTTTTCCTTCTTCTCCTACAGCTGTAGCTTTACGTAACATGTTTAAGTTATGTGCGTATAGATTAATTCCATCTATATTTACAGTAGTATTAGGTTTTGTAGGATCAAATAAGTCATTTGTATTTTGAGGAACATAGTTTTTAGTTTTGGTGTTATTATTTTTTAACCATTCCCCGACATGTTGCCATCCTGTACCGTTAGTTGTAAATAAGGCTAATTCCCCTGGGTTCGCTGATTCACCATCGGCCATTACAATCGCTGGTTTTACAGCTTTACCATTATATGTTGCTGAAATATCGAATTGAACCCCAATATTTCCTCCATCGTATTCTGATGAAATCGTTGTACTCTTGTTTCCAGTATTGATTCCTTCTGAACGAATTTCAGTCCAACGGTTTTGAGGGTCGGCAATTACGCGTGCTTCTTCTCCATTTTTAAAAGCAGCATTTGTTTTTGCATTTGTTGTCGAGTTAATATAACCATTTTTTGCGTTTGGATCGTAAGTCGCTTTTTCTTTAGCTGTTGCGCCTTGTTCTTCCAACCGTTTTTTATAAATTTCTGTTGCTTGGAATGGTTTTAAAGATTTAACTTTAATTTTTACAATATAACCAGGCATTACTTCTTTTGTATAAGTTGCACCGACTGTTAATGCTAAGTGTCCATCGGCTGTTGTTTCAGCACCTGTCCAGTTTGCTTTATCACCAAAGTCTAACCATGAAACTTGTTTTAATAATTGTTCTGCTAAAATTTTTGGTGTAAAACCTGGTTTTTCTACTTTAGGAGTAGAAGTTGCGTCTACAACGTCTTCTCCAACAGTATCATCAGATGCAGGTGTAGCTTCACCTTCAGCAACTGCACGTCTTGAACGCGTACGTGGTTTGTTTTCTTCAGCTACTGTAGTTTCTTCTTTCTTTTCTGGAGCAGCAGTTGTTTCTTCTGCTTTTTCTGTTGCAGCAGTTGTTGCTTCTGCTTTCTCTGGAGCTGCTGTTGTTGCTTCTTTCTTTTCAGCAGCTGCAGTTGTTGCTTCTGTTTTTTCTGCTGGAGTTACTCCTTCAGCTGCAGTTGTTGCTTCTGCTTTTTCTACAGCAACTTCATAAACTGCTTTGTTGTCTTCGACAGTATCTTTCTTCTCTTCTGCAGGTTTTGCTGTTGCTTCTGCTGCTGTTGCTTCAACAGTGTCCGCATGTACAATTGTTTGCCCTTGTACAAACATAAATCCTAATGCTACAGCTACAGATGCTGTACCCATGCTTAATTTCTTGATGGCGTAACGTGTTACTTTAGAACCATTTTTACGTTCATTCATTTGAATATTTTTTGAACTAAACATCTTTTACCTCTTTCCTTTTGATTATTTTTTAACTTCGATAATTTGTGAATTTTCACCGAACAGGAAATAAATTTTACCCTTATTCAGGTAAACATAATACCATACCTAATCTGATTTTCCAACTGTTTCTACTTGAATTCCATTACAATTAGGTTACATTTTACTTGTGAATTGATTACTCAAAATTCTGACAGTCCAAATATGAACAAATTGTGAATACAACATCTGGTGTTTTCATTTGTTTTCAACATATCTAATGTGGTTTTTCTTAAAATTAGTACAGATTTTTTTGAAACGAATACAGATTCTACTTTTGTCTTCTTCTCAATCGCTCCTTTCTCCTTCTCATTTTTTTCTTAATTTTTAAACTCATTACTACAATCAATAAAACTCCTAACAATCCAAGCCAAATTATAAATGGAACTCTCATTAGGAAATGAAGTACTCTTTCGATTATTTGCTTAGGCGTTTTTTCTTCTACTTGAGTTGTTTCGATATACGTTGATTCCACGGCATCATTGGCGGCTGGCTCTACTGTTACTGCGTACTCTTTATCATACAGCGTACCATATGGGGTTTGAACTTTTAATGTATTTCCTTCTAGCGTGTACTCAGGTTCTTTCCCTTTTTCTACGTATACATCAACCGTATGCTCTACTGTTACTTTTTGTCCATCGATTGTTTGAGTACCTGGGTTGAATACTGTCTTATGCTCGTAGTTCTTAAAAATATATTGCAATAATGCATTCCCGATTTTATGACGATTATACTCGCCGTGATGATCCGCGAATTGTCCGACTCCCAGAATCACTTCAACCAGCTCTACTCCATCTTGTTTGTAGATTCCAATATAATTAAATCCATCTCTTTCACTCGTCCCTGTTTTCAATCCAACGATTCCAGGAAAAGCCAACAAGTCCCCTTCAACCGAATGATTTGTATTCGTAATGGTTTTTGAATAAGGCGTCCCACTCATTACGGTGAGCTCTTTATTTTTAGTGATTTCTGTGATTTCCGGATGTGCCTTCAGCATCGCTACAACCATCTTCGCTAAATCTCTAGCCGTTGATTGATTCGTTTCCGTTGAAGGATATCGTTGAACTGTATATAACCCTTCAAAATCATGCGTAACTGCGCCTGATGCTCCAACAAATTTTGTATTCGTCATTCCTAGCTCTTGTGCTTTTTGATTAATTAAATCTACGTAATCATCCGTATTTGGATTGATCAGATTTGCCAGCATTAAGACTGCAGCGTTTGACGAAGGAAGTAGCGCCATCTTAATCAGCTCACTTACTGGATATTCCACTCCTTCTACGATGGGCGAATTACTAAGGTTTGTCAGATTCGATATCGCTTGGTCATTCTTTGTCGCTACGACTTTATCCTGCAACGTAAATTTCCCACTCTTAATCGCGTCATACACCAAAAAGATTGTCATCAGCTTGCTCAAACTTGCTGGATCCACCACTCTATCTGGGTTCTCCTGGAAGAGGATTTCTCCATTCGAGAAGTTCACGACAATGTCTCCTTTAGGCGTATCTGCCTCGGATACAGAATTCCCTTCATTCTTTGTAATCGTAATACTTGATTCTTGTGCCAATACAGTCGTGATAGGCGCCAACATTCCAGTGAGCACCACACAACTCATTGCAATTTTGAATAATTTTTTCACCATTTTTCCTCCTAATGTCTTACTATCATCATATGAAATCCTTTCCAAAAGTTCAATACTTTCCATATTAAAAAATCTTTACATTTCTTCGAAAAATGACTACTCTTAGAACTAGAGGTGACAATATGAGACATTTAACCAGAAGTGCTGTCTTTCTCTTCTTTACAAAAGGAAAAAAGGTACTGCTTCAAAAACGAATGAACACAGGATTTATGGACGGCTATTATGACGCAACTGTCAGCGGGCATATCGAAGCCAATGAATCCATTACACAAGCTGCCTTGCGTGAAACGCGTGAAGAAATCGGCCTAGAAATTCCCTCAAGTGCCCTTAACTTCTACACGACACTTCACATGCATTTTGACGAACATGACTATTTCTATTTTTATTTCCAAGTGAATATTGAAAAACTTCCTCATTTTGACATTCATAACGGCGAACCTGAGAAGATTGAAGAATTCAAATGGTTCCCTTTAGCGAAACTCCCTAAGAAGATTTCAGATTTTAATAAAGCTGCTCTCGAAAACCTTCAAACGGGTAATCCTCTTTCTGAATTTGGTTGGCCACAGACTCCTGAAAAATGTTCCTGGGCCTACCACTCCCAAAAGATGATGGTTTACCACGATAACGAATGGGGTGTCCCTTGCCACGATGACCAAGCTCTCTTCGAACGATTGACCTTGGAAACGATGCAAGCAGGACTTAGCTGGGCTACGATTCTCAATAAACGCGAAAACTTCAGAGAGGCTTTTGACAACTTCGATATCCAAACGGTTGCTAAGTATGACGAAGCTAAAGTCCAATCTCTTCTTCAAGATGAAGGCATTATTCGCAATCAACTGAAGATTCGGGCCGCTATCGCAAACGCCAAAGCAATTCTTGCGATCCAAGAAAAGTATGGAAACTTTGACGCTTTTTGTTGGAGCTTAGTTGACCATAAGCCCATCATCAATGAATACACTACTATGGCAGAAGTTCCAGCCTTTACGCCCCTTGCTGAAAAGTTCCGCAACGCTCTTCTCAAGGAAGGTTTTAAATTTGTCGGGCCAACGATTGTCTACTCCTTTATGCAATCTGTTGGTATGGTAAACGACCATTTAACAACTTGTCCATGTAAATAAAAAAATATCGTTATACCTTATACGGTATAACGATATTTTTTTAATCTAAGATTGCTCGGCTCAATAAGTCTGTCATTTCACTCTCATCGTCGCACATCGCTTTAAATCCAACAGCAAACTTCTTCACTGCTTCCACATCTTCTGATCCGATTGAAAACAATCCCGCTTCCGAATCAAACGACAATGCGTCTACTAATTCTGGCATCTTTTCTTCTAGAAAGACAGTCGCTAGCGAATTCCAATCATAGCCATTTCCAAGGAATCCCTCTTCTTGCCGTGTATCAAATACATTTTGTTTATAGTCTTCATTTAACCAGAGCACCAGCGTTGCCCATACATCCTCTGTCCCCTCATCGAATACCATGAGTTTAAAGGGTTCTAATTGTTTATTTAAATCTTCGTACGACATCCACTACGACTCCTCATTTCATTTTCCTCTATTCTACTCATCATCATACCATTTGTCGAGCCTCCTCCATAACGCGCACCCACTCTATCCCAACACTAGTCCATTTACGAGGGGTTGAAATGATGGAAGAGGAACCTACCAAAATAGATTATTTCACCAAACAGATTCCTTAAGCACCCTACTTTTTTAAGGTAAAACACAAAGAGCCTCGGATACCAATAATCATAAGAATAACGTGCGTAACCAATGTGAATTACACTCTCTTGAAAATTTATTTTCTAGAGAGTGTTTGAAGCTTGGTAGCCTCAAGACCTTGGCTTGAGGCGATACAGTTATTCTTATAATTATTGAACGTAGCCGAAGGCTCTAAGTGTTTTACATTTTCACAAACAAAAAACAGGCTCCTTTTTTAGGAACCCGTTTGAGTTGAAATTACAACCATTTTGTATAGTCTTCGTCATCCATCGCTTCAACACTACCGAGTAGGTACCCATTACCAACCTGCGAGAAGAAGTCATGGTTACTTGTCCCAGTTGAAATCCCGTTCATCACAATCGGATCCACATCTTCAGCAGTATCCGGGAACAATGGATCGAACCCTAAGTTTTGAAGCGCCTTATTCGCATTATAACGAATAAACACTTTAACTTTTTCAGTCCAACCAACTTGGTCATAGATAGATTGTGTATACTTCACTTCGTTTTGGTAAAGTTCCAAGCATAAGTTGTATACCCACATCTTCATTTCTTCTTGTTCTGACTCAGACAATTCGTTGTATCCTTGTTGGAACTTGTATCCCGTATAAGTTCCGTGAACTGACTCGTCACGAATGATTAACTTGATGATTTCAGCTACGTTAGCAAGCTTGTTGTTTCCTAAGTAGTAAAGTGGTGTAAAGAACCCACTGTAGAATAGGAATGTTTCAAGCATTGTTGAGGCAACTTTCATCTTCAACGCATCTCTACTTTGGTAGATTTCGTTAATCTTTCTTGCTTTAAATTGTAAGTATTCATTGTTGTTTGTCCATTCGAAAATATCTTCGATTTCTGCTTTTGTATGCAAAGTACTGAAGATTGTTGAGTAACTTTTCGCGTGAACTGATTCCATGAATTGAATGTTATTCCATACGGCTTCTTCGTGTTGAGTGCGCACGTAATCTTTCATTAAGCTTGCACCTTCTTCTGATTGAAGCGTATCTAATAATGTTAATCCACCGAATACTTTCCCTACTACATCTTTTTCTTCTGGAGATAATGTTCTCCAGTCGTCCAAGTCGTTTGATACTGGAATACGTGTATCTAACCAGAATTGCTCTGTTAGTTTTTCCCAAGTTAATTTATCGATCATGTCTTCAACTTGGTTCCAGTCAATCGCTTTATAGTACTCTACTGGTTGAGTAGAATTTTGAGAAAGAATCTCATTAAAATATCGTTTTGTACTCATGAGCTTTTGTCCTTTCTTTCGTATTCCCGTTAAATGCTGCAGCTTTCGCAAGCATTACTTCCGATTTCATCGTTGTTTTCTGTAAATGTACGTACATAGTAGATTGACTTGATGCCTTTATTCCACGCGTAGTTACGTAAAATGTTTAAGTCACGTGTTGTCATCTTGTTTGTACGTCCTTCTTTCCATTCGTATAAACCTTCAGGAAGTTCTGAACGCATGAATAATGTCAAGCTCATTCCTTGGTCGATATGTTTTTGAGCTGCTGCGTATACATCGATGACTTTACGCATATCGATATCGTACGCTGATTTGTAGAATGGTAAAGTTTCGTTTGATAAGAATGGAGCTGGATAATAAGTCTTACCAGTCTTCTTCTCTTGACGTTCTTCAATTAAACGAGTGATTGGGTGTAATGAAGCACTTGTTTCGTTTACGTAGCTGATTGAACCAGTTGGCGCAATTGCTAAACGGTTTTGGTGATATAATCCACCGCTCATCACATCTTCTTTTAATTGTTTCCAATCTTCTGCAGTTGGAATTGGAAGTTTCTCGAAGATTTTCTTCACTTTTTCAGATTGAATTTGTACATCTTCCGCAATGTAGCTGTCGAAGTATTCACCTGTTGCGTATTTAGAACGTTCGAAGCCTTCGAATGATTTACCGCGTTCTTTAGCAATCTTGTTACTTGCTTTCAATGTGTAGAAGTTTAACATTCTGAAGTATAAATCAGTGGCTTCGATAGACTCAGGTGAGCCGTATTCCATTTGATTTAATGCAAAGAATGTGTGTAATCCCATCGCTCCAAGACCGATAGTATGTGCTTTGTTGTTTCCGTTTTTAACAGTTGGTACAGCATCGATACTTGAGTGGTCTGTTACGAATGTTAAAGCACGAACCGCTACATCTACAGAACGTTCGAAGTCAGGAGATTTCATTAAGTTCACGATGTTTGTTGAACCTAAGTTACAGCTGATATCTGTTCCTAAGTGTTCATATTCTTGAGCATTGTTGATTACTGAAGGCTCTTGAACTTGTAGGATTTCAGAACATAAATTACTCATGATGATCTTTCCATCAATTGGGTTTACACGGTTTGCTGTATCGATATTCACCACATATGGATATCCAGATTCTTGTTGTAATTTACTAATTTCGTTTTCTAAGTCACGCGCACGTAATTTAGATTTACGGATTTCAGGGTTGTTCACCATGTTGTCATATTCTTTAGTGATGTCCACATATGAAAATGGTACGCCGTAAATACGTTCCACATCATATGGGCTGAATAAGTACATAATGTCGTCGTTTTTGATTAATTCGTAGAATTTATCTGGGACAACTAACCCAAGTGATAATGTCTTCACACGCACTTTTTCGTCCGCGTTTTCTTTTTTAGTAGATAAGAACGATACGATATCTGGGTGGAATACGTTTAAGTAAACCGCACCAGCACCGTTACGTTGACCTAATTGGTTAGAGTAACTGAAACTATCTTCTAATAATTTCATAATTGGAACAACACCGCTTGATGCGTTCTCAATTTTCTTGATTGGGTCACCTGCTGCACGAACGTTAGACAAGCTTACCCCTACTCCTCCCCCAATTCTTGATAATTGAAGAGCTGAGTTGATTGTACGACCGATACTGTTCATGTCGTCTGTTGTTTGAATTAAGAAGCAGGAAACGAGTTCCCCACGACGTTTTCTTCCGGCATTCAAGAATGTTGGTGTTGCTGGTTGATAACGTTGTGTAATCATTTCTTCCGCTAAATCATGTGCTAATTGCTCATCACCATCTGGTAAAAATAAAGCATTAAAGACGATACGATCTTCAAAACGTTCTAAGTAACGTTGACCATCGTTTGTCTTCATTGCATATTGTTTGTAGAATTTGAACGCAGACATGAATGAACGGAAACGGAATTTTTTCTTGTACGTTTCTTTCATTAATTTCTTAACGAATTTACGGTTGTATTTCCCTAAAAATTCTGCTTCTAAATAATCGTGTTCGATTAAGTAATCGAGTTTTTCATCTAATGTATAGAAGAAAACTGTATTTGGGTTAACGTGTTCTAAGAAGAACGCACGAACCGCTTCACGATCTTTATGCAATGGAATTTTCCCATCAACTGGACGGTTTAACTCATTGTTTAATGCGAAGTATGTAACTTCTTGAGTCTTGTTTATTAATTTTGGACTATCCAATCTCTCTCACCTTTTCTATTAGTATTTGTACATCTTTATCTGTACCTTGATTTTCAAAGCAATGCAGCAATGGAATTTGGTATTTAGCCGCTAACGCTCTGGCATTGGAACAAAAGCTCGTATTGAAATTGCGATTCCCTGAACCGGCAACCCCTTTTAATAGCGCGCGATTCTCGCCAAAATCAATAAATTCATAAAAAAAATTCGCCACTTGCTCTCCATAAGTTGGTGTAATGACGATATAAGGTTCTTCCATTTGTACTGTAGAATTTTTCTTAGAAATCTCAATAAAATCCCAGTTCAATTTTTTTACGAATTGTCTTGTCTTTCCAGTTAGCGATAAATAAACGACTTTCACGAATACTCCATTTCTGAATTCGAAATACACCTTCATGCATTTCTAGCTCACTTGAAACTCACGAAATTAATTATAGCCAGCCTAGAAGTTTTTTGCAACATTATAACAACATTTTGTATTGTTTTTTTTACGAAACACAAAATATAGTGACTCCTACCACCTACCCCCGACATTTAGTGTACTCAAAAAATCAAGTAAAACGATTGACAAAAGCGGTCGACGACTGTAGACTAAACCTGTAGAAAGGAGTTCTATTTATGACAGAATTTCAACCAATGAGCCCTTCTGAACGTCAAATTATACGTGTCTTATGGGCAAACCCAAACAGCACAAGCGGATATATTATCGAGCAATTGCAACGCTCATTTTCATGGAGTGACTCGACGATTAAAACCCTCATTATCCGTTTAACCAAAAAAGGATATATCCAAATCGATAATCGAAAGAAACCATTCCACTACTCTGCGACGATTTCTGAGAAAGCACAACTCGACCAAGAGACCGATGTGCTTCTAGAACAAGTTTGCCATAAACAGAATGGAAATTTATTACATACACTGATCGATAAGGCCACTTTGAGCCAAGATGACATTCAAGAATTAGTGAGCGCCTTAAAGGAAAAAGCAGCCACTGCTCCAACATCTGTTGCATGTAACTGCCTACCAGGTCAATGTAATTGCCATCACCATCATCACTAAAACAAAAACCTATTGCTTAAAGCCACCAGACTCTAAGCAATAGGTTGTTTTTATTTTCAAATATCTCAAAGCTTAATTTTTAAGATAGTCTTTTGCATCCTTAAAGAAGCTTGCAATGATCATGACAATAATAATCCCAATTGGAAGTGCCGCGATAATCGCAACAGACTGTAAGTTATACATTGAGTTTTCTGAGAAAATCAATGCGATTGGGAATAAGATAAATACGAGTGACCAGAACATGCGGACACGTTTATCACTACCATGTGTGTGCTCTAATTCTTTGTACGAATAAGCAGACACTACAAGTGTTAAAGCGTCGAATGTTGTCGCATAGAACGCAATCATCGTAACTGCTAGTAATAACAATCCAATGTTCGCTAAAGGCATGGTATCAAAAATTTTCAAAATAGCTGCCGCGTAATCTGCGTTATTACTTAGAATACCAGTAATATCCAAGCCATGTTTTAACTGTTGCGCTAAGCCATAGTTTCCAAGGATGATAAACGCCGTAAATGTCCCAGCAATCCCCCATGCGTATCCACCAAGAACAGTGTTTTTAACCGTACGTCCTTTTGAAATACTACCGATAAAGAACGGCGTAGCCACACACCAAACCATCCAATAAGACCAATAATAGATTGTCCATTTTTGTGGGAAGCTTGTTTCACGAAGCGGATCAAGCCACGTAGACATTCCGATAAAGTTTTGGACAAGGTTTCCAAGAGCGCTGAATCCTGTTTCTAAAATGTACACTGTTTCGCCACCAAAGAATAAGAAGTATCCTAGTAAGGCAAAGAATAAATACGTACAGATGGCCGCTAGTTTAGAAACGGCGTCCATTCCAAGCATTACAGTACTTGTATATACGGCTGCGATTAATAATAATACTACAATTGTGATAATCTTCGAATTTTGAATCCCAAACACTTGGCTCATCGCCGCTGAAAGAAGCGGTGTTGCTAGCGAGAATGTTGTAGCAGTACCCGCGATTAACGCGAAGATGGCAATCAAGTCGATGGTTTTCCCCATCCAACCGTCAACTTTGTCTCCAAGAAGTGGACGACAAGCTTCAGAGAATTTTTGTTTCTCTACTTTACGATTATGCAACATAAATCCAAAGGCCACCGCAAGCATGATGTAGAAGCTCCATGCGATTGGTCCCCAGTGGAATAATGGGAATGTGGACGCCCATTTTTGCACGCTACCGAGTTCTCCAAGATAAGATTCTTGTGCGTATAATGCCCATTCGATCATCGCATAGAACACGATATCTGCTGCCATCGTAGACGTAAAAATCATCACACCCCATTTAAAGTTGGAATATTCGACTTCACTATCTTCGCCACCAAGAACGATTTGGCCGTATTTTGAAAAAGCCACATACACACTACAAAGGAAAACACCTACCGCAAGCATTGCGTAGTAAATACTGAATTGGTCGCCTAAAAAGCCACGAACACCTTCTAGAACCGCTGAACTGGCATCTGGAAATATCATAAAGAGAATTCCTAACAATACTACTCCAAATAGCGGTACAAGCGTTGCGACCCAGTCAATCTCGTCGCGAAGATTTTTCTTTTCTACTTCATTATTCATGATTTGCCTCCTCTAGAACACTCTTGTAAGAGTCATCTACTGCTACTAATTCTTCAAGGCTATCGATTTCAACGATATCCCCTTCTTGCATTGGATAAATGCCCATTTCATACTCATCAGGGTAACAGAACATTGCCACATCATCCCAATAAATATCATGGTTTTTCTTTTCTTCAAATTCGATTTCGAGATGACGTTTTAACTGTTGGCCATCTTCTTTCGTCCAACGAGAAATGCTAAATAATTGCCATCCCTTCTGTCCTCCAGTACGGCTACAGCTCGTAACGACTCCATCGTCATCCACTTGCATCAACCATTCGTCGGTGCCATTTTCTACTGGAATACACGCATATCCAGAACGTGTAAACTCTGGATGTAGAATTTCACTGTTGTAGATTAATTGGTCGCCATCTAGGATAATCACTTCTTCTAAATGGTCACGAACTACATACAGTGATGAAATATTATTAGCGACATCAAAGTATGGATTTTCAACGATGTTAATTTCTGGATAGTCTGCTTTAAGTTCAACAAACTTCTCTTTTAAATAGCCTACTACGACATAAATTTCATGGATCCCTTGTTCATGAAGTGCACCAATAACAGTGTCAATCATTCGTTTTCCATTTACTTTTACAAGCGGTTTGGGAATGGTGTTTGTAATAGGACGCATTCTTGTCCCTTTACCCGCAGCCATAATAATCGCTCGTTTTACTGTATTTGTCATTATTTTTCCTCTTTTGCTAATTCTTCTTGCACAATGCGGTAGAAATCTTTGGCATAACGATATTGCATTAATGAGTACTCACCAAAGTCAACACCGAGTGTACGTTTGTATTCGCACCAGTTACTCCACAGCATCCCGCTAATCGCCATATACGCATAAATTTTTAAACGTGTCATCTTCTCGCATTTCCCTTCAAAATAAAGGTCGATTAGCGCATCAGCTTGCTTGCGGTCATATCCTGCATAAATACAGAACATTGCAATATCAATATGCGGATCTTGCATTCCAGCGTATTCCCAGTCAATGAGACGAATGTCTCCCTCTTTTGTAAATAAGAAGTTGTCATAGACTGAATCGATATGGCTTAATACGGGCTCTGCTTTATATTTTTCAACGAAGCTCTTTAGCCCTAGAATTTTCTTCTGCACTTCAGCATGGTCTTTATAATAAGAAGATTGACCATTCCATAAGCTTTGATAAAACTCAATTTGCTTAAATGGATCGAAAGTATGCTTCACTTTTAATTTTGACTGATGGAACTCGCGTAATTTCGCCATACAGCGCTGTAAGTCTTCTTTATTCGTGCTATCGCATGAACGCGCTCCGTCTAAATAGGCTGTAATCTTGTATCCATTGTCTGGATTCATATACACGACATCATCGCAAATTTGCTTTCCTTCTAGGACATGGTATACATCTGCTTCTTCCTTACGATTGATGAGATGGTCTGTTCCCTCTCCTGGAATACGCATAATGTATTTTTGACCCTTACAAGTAAATAGGAAGCTACGATTCGTCATTCCTTTTTTCAACACTTCGATATTGACGATTTCGTCGCGCGTTACTCCTAGAGCCTTCGAGATTTGTTGCAAGGCATCCGTTTCTAAGTGCGAGGATGATTTATCGAGTTCACGAAGTTGTTCATACGTGTTGATTTCAAAGATGGTTGAATCATCCATTAGTTTTGGGTAGACCGTATATTTTCTATTCTCGTCTTCAAGTGTTACTTCCCAGAACGACTTCTCATGTCTTTCTTCTGCAGCCGCAGCGTTTAATTGTTTGGCCACTGCCTTAGCATCTTTTTCTGTTAAATAACAGATACCGTATGGACGATTTCCTTTTCCTCTTTTATCACTTGTAATGATTTCTTGTTTCTTATTTACTCTAAAGAAGCTTTGTTCCACCTCTTCTTGGCCAAGTAAATACCATGAATACAATTCATCTGTATCAAATGGAGATTCCTTACACCATAAGTCACAAGGAACGATATACGTATTGCCTAGAATTCCTGCAACGCATTGTAATGAATAGAAATTATTTTTTGTCGCATAGTCTCTATTCACAGCGAGTTTCACTTGATAGTTATCCATCAAGTACTCGTATTGCTCTTTCATAAAGCCAACGACTACGGTAATGTCCGTAATCCCTACTGCTTGTAGTTGCTTAATCAAGCGTTCAATCAGCGGCTCTTTCTTCACTTCAAGAAGCCCTTTTGGTGTTTCGGTATTGATTGGAACCATACGCATTCCAAATCCAGCAGCCAAAATAACAGCATTCTTTGGTTTATTTTTCTTAAAGAGCGCCTTTGCTTTACTTGTCAGTTTGAATTGATCATCTACAAGTTCTAGTTCTCGTAGTCGTTTCAATTCACGATTCACGAGCCCAAGCGAATAGCCAGAAAGCTCTGCTAATTCTCTTTGATTTTGAATATCTTGTTGTTTAATAAGTTTTAGTAAATCGAGATTTGTTTTGTTCATATTATTTACCTCTCGTATTTTTGTGAACAACATTAGTATACTTTGTTCTGTCACCAACTGCAAGTTTTTAGTGGTAAAGAAATGTTTAAGGACATAAAAAAAGACTAGGGAAGTAATTCTCTTCCCTAGCCAACAAAATCAATATTCAGTTGCATCGATAAGATACCTGCTTCACTCTTTAAGTAGAAGCCGTATTTATCCACGCTATAATCAATGACATTATGTTGATCAAACATCATCGCATAGTGACTAGCAAAAGCCATTTCCCCAATATTTGTCTCAAAAATTTGGTCATACTTTGGAGGCAGAATCTCTTTTTGCTCTTTCTTTAATACCACTAAATGATATTTATCGTACACTTGGCAATGGCATCCAACCATCCCTTCATAAAAAGGGCTATCGCCATCGACATAATCCATGACAAAGAACACATCTGTTAAGCCGCGCTCTTGTAGCATTGCATCTAACTTATTTTTTGCTGCTTCAGTAACTGTAAATTCCATACCCATTCCTCTTTCTATCAAAAAAGGAGACCAGTGTCCCCTTCAATGATTATTGTTCTTTTGATTCTTCGTTTTCAGATTTTTTTACACGATCTTTGATAATAGCATCAAGAGATGGTGGTGTCACTTCGATGTGAGTTGGCGTATTTAATACAATATCCCACTCTTCATTTTTAATCATTTCTAATTGAGATTCCACCATAATTTGTAATCTTTGACGGAACATACGTGTTTCTTTCTTCAATTAAATCTGTTTCACGGTTAATATCTGTTGCTTTTTCAGCTGCTTCTCTCAACATTGCTTGTGCTGCTTTTTCAGCTTCAAACACGATGATTTCAGCGTCTTTACGTGCATTTTCTCGTAAACGATCTGCTGCTTCTTGTGCAACAAGGATTGATTTATTCAATGTTTCTTGAATTGAGTTAAAGTATTCTACTTTTTCTTCGTTGAATTTTACACGTTTTTCTAAATCTTTATTATCGCGAATTAACGTTTCTAATTCTTTCTTTACTTCTTCCAAGAAGTCGTTTACTTCTTCTGGGTCGAAGCCTTTGAATTTTGTTGAAAAATCTTTGTTATGAATATCGTTTGGTGTAATTGCCATTGAAAAAATCCCCTTTATTTTTTATTCTTTTCTAATAATCCTAGTTCTACTTTAATCTTATCTTTCTTCGTACGCCCTTCAATCTTTTGAATTTGAAGGCGACCGTATCCACGAATGGATACAATATCTAAAATTTCCAGCATAAAGTCAGGTCTATTTTCTTCAGTCCAATTGACCTTTACTTTACCACTTTCAATCATTTCTTTTGAGCGCTGTCTTGATACATTAAATACGGAAGCAATGACCGTATCGAGTCGAAGCGAACTAACGACTGTTTGCACCGCGGTCCAATGATCCACCGGTACAATTAATTTCGTATAGTCGACTTCCTCAAGTCTTACAGCAACTTTTCCAATTTTTTCTAGCTGTTGTCTGATATACTCTTTCATATTTTGAGCACAGAATAATTGCCAGTCTTCTCCGTTTGAAATAATATCGCCAATCAGGCTACGGTCAAAACCAAGACTCATGAGTGACCCTAGAATTTTGCCATGCCCAAGTGTCGCAAATTTCTTCGGATATTGAATATGAAATAGAGCATTTTCAAAATCCTCTGAAGTTGGCTCATAATATTCCGGACAAATCATACAACGTTTCCGTTCAGCATCAATATACCCGCCATCAAAATAATAACGAACATCGTCATATTGACCTACAATCGCCTCCACAATAAACTGTTGGCGCGGATCAAGATAATTCGTCAATACCGGCGCGTATTGCAGACGGACTTCTTCTACCCATTCTTCCACTTGTTTAAGAAAAGACAATTCCTCTTTTCTAAAGTGTTGTTCTACACCATTTCCCATTTTTTATACCCCAAAAATTTTTGCGACAATAAATAATAGTACTCCTACAGCAACATAAATCACTAAAATAGAAGTTACTAATGCTAAACTATATCTTCCAAATCGTACATTTTTGAATAATGATACATACGGACGGCAACAAGCATCTAATAAGTCCGCCAAGAACATTGGAAGATATAGGTTCCAATAAATATTTAATCCATAAAGGATTAGCATAAATTGATAAACCCCTGCTACTGTTGTTATCACTCTAATAATTTCTAAACCCACTAAGTTACACTCCTCTAAAATTCAGTGTGACGAAATGTTTCAACCATCTCGTCATCAAAATTTCCTTGTACTTGGAAATTCGCCGGAGAACAGATAAAGATTTCATCTCTCACCTTTTGTACGTCCCCGTTAATAGCATACGCCACACCGACCACAAAATCAATGACACGTTTTGCATCTTTTGGTTCCATACGTTTAAAGTTAATCAGCACTGCTTCTCCTTTTAAGAGCGCATCTGCAATGCGTTCCGCTTCAGAATACACGCTTGGTTCCATCACATAAATCTTAGATGTTTTCTTTACTCCAGGGCTTTGGAACGGAACTACATTTGAAGTATTTCTTGAACGTGTTTCTGGAGCTGACTGTGCTACAGGCTCTTCATAGTAATCCATTTGATCATCTTCTTCGTAATAGTCCCCTTCTGGACTTAAGAAGTTTTTTAAACTATTCATGAATCCCATTAGTCTTCCTCCCTTTCAAACCAGCTTGTACCAATTCGAATATGCGTCGCACCACATTCAATCGCCGCTTCAAAGTCTCCACTCATCCCCATACTGAGATATAACGGAGCCTCTAACCCTTCTTCCTTCTCAATTGTTTTAGCAATTTGTGCTAAACGCGAAAAAAAGAAGCGAATTTCTTCATCGCTTGCGTCAAATGGTGCCATCGTCATCAAACCGACAATACGAATCTTTTCATATTGTTTGCTTGCACGGTAAGCATCAAGTGCCTCTTCAGGTGCGAATCCGTGTTTAGACTCTTCCCCAGAGACATTAATTTCTAGCATACAATCTAATGGGTGTTCGAGACGTTTTTCAATCTCGTCCATAATCGAAAGACGGTCAATCGCATGAAATAAATCGATACGATTTATGACTTGCTTCACTTTTCGTTTTTGGAGTGGCCCGATTAAATGCCAGATGATGTCCTCTTGCGGAAATTGTTCTTGTCGTTCTAATAGTTTTTCGACACGATTCTCCGCAAAATGTCGAAATCCTAAATCGTACATTTCCTGAACTTCGCGAGCCGTACGATTTTTCGTTACAACAATCGGACAAACTTCCGTAGATAGTCTATGAACTTGGTTACAAGAAGATGCAACCAAGTTCATAATACGACTTACATTTTGTTTAATGATACTCATTAATTTCTGTTTCTTTTTCTGAAGAATGGCGGAGTATCTAATCCATCATTTTCAGTTTGTTTTGGCTCAACTGGAGCTTCTACAAAGTTACTTTGTGCGAATGGCGAATCTGCTTCTGTTGAGGAAGTAGTTTCACGTACAGTTGTTTCGCGACGGATATCCCAGTCTCCAAATAAATCTTTCTCAGGTTTCTTTTCTTCCACTGGTTGTGGTTTTGAAGGAACTTGTTTTTCTTGGAAAGTTTGAGGGTTATTTCCTAAATCTTTGCGAGTTGCTGTGCTATTCGCGAATGGTGAACGACTAGCGCGTGCTGCTGACTTTTTTTCGTGCTTACGCTCCTCGTCGATACCTGTTGCGATAACAGTAACGATTACTTCATCACCTAAGTTTTCGTTGATTGAAGTACCGAAGATAATGTTTACTTCACTTGTTGAAGCTGCTGCAACAATATCAGAAGCATCTTGTGCTTCGAATAATGTTAAGTCAGAGCCACCAGTGATGTTTAATAGGATTTGTTCTGCGCCATCGATAGATACTTCTAATAATGGTGAAGAAATAGCTTTCTTAGTAGCTTCTGCAGTACGGTTTTCACCACTTGCAACACCAATACCCATTAATGCTGAACCTTGATCTTTCATCACTGTCTTCACGTCAGCGAAGTCCAAGTTTACGTAACCTGGTGCAGTGATTAAGTCAGAGATACCTTGAACCCCTTGACGTAATACGTTATCTGCTTCACGGAAAGCTTCTAACATAGGAGTCTTTTTATCAACGATTTCTAATAAACGGTTATTTGAAATTGTTACTAATGTATCTACGTTTGCTTTTAATTGTGCAACACCTTCTGCAGCGTAGCGACCACGTTTTGGTCCTTCGAAGCTAAATGGACGTGTAACAACACCCACTGTTAATGCGCCTAATTCTTTCGCAATACGAGCAACAACTGGTGCAGCACCTGTACCAGTACCGCCACCCATACCAGCAGTAACGAAGATTAAGTCTGCTCCAACTAAAGCTTCGCGAATTTGTTCTTCACTTTCTTCAGCTGCTTTAAGACCGATTTCAGGTAATGAACCTGCACCTAAACCTTTAGTAAGTTTTGGTCCTAATTGAATTTTAGTTTCTGCTTCTGAGTTTCTTAATGCTTGAGTATCTGTGTTGGCTACGATGAACTCTACACCTTGTACTCCTTCTGAAATCATACGGTTAACAGCGTTGTTACCAGCACCACCAACACCAATGACTTTAATGACTGCGCCATCTAAATTTGTATCGAATTCGAAATCCATTATATTTCCTCCTTGGTTCTCATCTTAATTTTCGTCAATAAACATTTTGAAGAAGTTCTTCACTTTCGCTCCAAACCCTTGTTCTTCACCAGTTGGTTCTTGTTCATACTCTTGTGGTTGTTGAACAGGAGCCGTTGGTTGCACTTGTACAGGAGCACTTTGTGGAGTGCTTTGTACTGGGCGAGGTTCTGTTACCGGTTTACCCTTTTGAGCAATACGGTGAACATCATCTAAGCTTGCAGCGTATTTGATTAACCCCATACTTGTTGCGTAAATAGGATTTCTCATTCCCATTTGCTCTGGAATATAAGTTTTCACTTGTACTCCGAAAATTTCTTGTGCTAACTCTTGAACTCCTGCAAGTGAAGAAGCTCCACCTGTTAACACAATTCCTCCTGGAAGTTTTAATGCATCCACTTGGTCTAATGCACGTTTTACAGTTTCAAAGGTTTGAACCACACGTGCTTCGATGATTTCTGATAAGTAATGTTCATCTACTTTGACTGGATCCTTCTTACCAATTGTTTCTACTGGGAAGAATTCATCCGCACTCGTTTCTGATGAAATTGCATATCCGTATTCACGTTTAATACGTTCTGCATTTTCAAAGCTTGCATTCAAAATGATTGAGATATCTTTGGATACGAAATCTCCACCTTCTTGGTCCACGAATGAGAATTTTAATTGGTTATCGTGCATTACTGAAGCACTTGTTTGTCCACCACCCATATCGATAAGGACAGTACCAAATTCTCTTTCACCTGGTGTTAATGCGACTTGGCTAATCGCTAATGGTTGGATAACCATTTCTTCGATATTTAAGCCAGCTTTGTCAATACAACGTTTAATGTTATGTACGATCGTCTTAGGACCGGTAATCATGCTCGCAAACAACTCAAGACGAACACCAATCATTCCGCGTGGATCTTTAATGCCATCAAATCCATCCACGATGAATTCTTCTGGAATCACAGAAATGATTTCACGCTCAGGTGCTACTGAACGAACTTTTGCTGCGGAAATAACGTTGTACACATCCACATCTGTAATTTCTCTATTTTCACTTGATACGGCAATCATACCGTGACAAGGTTCAATTGAGATTTGATTACTTGGAATCCCAACGATAACATCCTTGATTTGGATATTTGATTTTTGTTCTGCTTGTCGAACTGCTTTACGAATAGATTCAACTGTTTCGTCAATATCTACAATGACTCCACGGCTTAATCCTTCTGATTTTTCATTGCCGACTCCAATAATATTTAATTGCCCTCTGACATACTCAGCTACTACAACCTTTATTGAAGTGGTTCCAATATCTAAACTCACATAAATTCCCTGATTTTTCACGTTTATTGAAACCTCCTATACGATTCATTTCTATTTCATTTTTTAAAGTTTATTGATAAGTGATACTCCTTATATTTTAACATAATTTTGTCCACTTAAAAAAACATATGAGCGAGTTTTAAGACTTTTTTATTGAACTGTCGTATCTGGTGTAAAATAGATTCCCACTTCCATATCTACAGTTCCTTTTTTTCCATTCAATTGTTTCGTAATTGATGGATAATACCCTAATTTATCTCCAATATCTTTCAGATTTCCGATAACTCGATTGCCATCTTTCATCTTCAGATAAATCTTTTGGTGATTTTTTGTGTCGTTTGGATACTGGATCTCTACGATTTCACGAATTACACTTGCTGGAACTTTCTCCAGTTGTTTTGCAAGTGCTTTATATTGTGTGTCATCTGTAAACATATACAATAATGGGTAATCTTTTGGCGTTGCATCGGCCTCTACTTCAATGATTTGACCGTCTGCTAAAAGCTCATAGTGTTTATCATCACTTTGGTAATAACCCACCGCTGGATTTTCTTCAATATTCAAACGCATTTTATTCCATGCCACTAATTGTACGGAAGCATCTTTAATCTTTGGACTAGCATTTTTCAACAAGTTAGCGGTACGATAACGATTCGCTAAAACGGTCCAAATACTTTGCCCTTTGTTGATTCCGTCATTTTCTTGAACCAACTCCACTGGAACTTGATTCAATCCAACGACTTCAATATCCGACACTTTCGAAAGTGGTGAAATAAAATAAATACTCCATCCCGCACAAACAATAAAAATCCCTTTTAAGAGTGTTGCGTTCGTAATCCCTTGTGACTTTGGTTTCGTCTTTTTAGGACGTGGTTCCTTCTTCTTTTTCACCTTTTGTACAGGCTCTTCAGGAACAGGTTGCTCTACTCTTGGAGAATTTTGTTGCGCTAACTCCCAAGGTGTTAGTTCACGTGGAGGAGTTTGTTGTGGTTTCTTTCGATTAAACATATTCTCCTCCTTAATCCTTATTTCACTAGAGAATGAATAATTGTTTCAAGTCGACTTGACGCATCTGTAATTCCCAAGGCTTTTGAATTTTCAGCCATTTCTTTGCGTTTAGCTTCATCATTCATAATACAATCAATTTCCTTGACTAAACTTTTACCGTTTAAGTCTTTTTCTAAAATCATCGTTGCGGCGTCTTTTTCTACTAATGACATCGCATTTGCTTCTTGGTGATTTTCAGTTACGTATGGACTTGGAATTAAAATACTTGGCAAGCCAAGTGCTGTTAATTCAATCAATGTAGTTGCTCCACTTCTGCAGACAACAAGGTCTGTGTTTTGGAACATTTGCACCATATTATTAATATATGGTAAAACTGTGATATTTTGCAATGGTTTTTTCAAACTTGTAATGAGATTGTTGATTTTGTCATAATGCACTTGTCCAGTGACCATGACTACTTGATAATCTTTTTTCTCGAATTCTTCAAGTGCTTCGATAAATGATTCGTTCATACGAAGCGATCCACGGCTTCCACCGAAAATCAATACGATTGGTTTTTCTTTTTGAATACCAATAGACGCTAAGTAAGAATCATCTTTTTGCGCATTGGCTAACTCTTGACCACGAGGATTTCCTGTCATGACCACTTTATCTTCGTACTTTGCAAAGTCTTTACGAACAGCATCGAAGCAAATCGCAATCTTAGAAACTTTACGGGCTAGGAATTTATTCGTAATACCTGCTAAACTATTTTGCTCATGAATAATCGTTGGAATTCCCATGTTTGCTGCAGCATATAATACTGGCGCACATACATATCCTCCAGTACCGATCACGATATCCGGTTTGAACTCTTTTACGATTTTTTTTGCTTTAAAATAGCTTGTACAGAAATACCATAATGTCTTGAAGTTTTCTAGTGACAATGAACGAACGATTCCTTGAATCTTAATCGTTTTAAAATCATATCCCGCTTTTGGAACGATGGTACTTTCTAATCCACGTTCAGTCCCCACATAAAGAAACTCTGTTGAAGGGTCTTGTTCTTTCAAATAATTCATTAAGGAAAGAGCTGGATAAATATGACCACCCGTTCCTCCTCCTGAAACTAATACTCTCATCTTTTTTCTCCTATATACTACAGTTTTTCTACTGCTTCAATGAAACAATCGCCGCGCACTTCAAAGTTAGCAAATTGATCCCAACTTGCACAAGCTGGTGAAAGTAATACAATTTCTCCTTCACGACTAACTGCATACGCTTTTGGCACTGCTTCTTCTAAAGTCTCTACTACGGTTACTGGAATAGATAGTTTTTCAGCAGTCGCTTTTAACTTCTCTTTTGTTTCCCCGTAAACGACCATTTCACGGACGTTTCCAAGAGATGGTTCTAATTCCTCAAAACCATTACCACGATCAAGTCCGCCAGCAATCAATACAACCGATTGATTTGTAAAACTACGTAACGCTGTTTGTGTCGCAATGATATTTGTAGCTTTTGAATCGTTGTAGAATTTACGACCTTCAATAGTCTTCACATATTGTGTACGGTGTTTTACTCCATGGAATGAACGAACTGCTTTTTCGATTCCTTCGTTTGTTGCACCTTGTAATTTACTAATTGCAACTGCCGCTAACACGTTCTCAATGTTTTGAACGCCAGGTACTTGAATCGCTTCAAGTGGCATGACTGCTTCCCCGTTGAAGTAAATCGTAGTTTCATCCGCATACGCACCGTGTTCTAAGACCGATTTACGGCTGAACGGTACTAATGTTGCTTTTGTATGACCTTTAATAAACTCATATAACTCTGGGAAATCCGCATTATAAACAAGGAAATCCTCTTCTGTTTGATTTTTAGTGATTTGTAATTTTGCTTTTACATACTCTTCACGCGTTCCATGATAGTCTAAATGTGCGCTAAAGATATTCACGATACACGCTACTTTAGGATGAAACTCCTCAATTCCCATTAATTGGAAACTTGATAATTCAGTGACATAAATATCTGATTCTTTTGAATCACCAGCAAGTAGTGATAAAGGAATACCAATATTTCCACATGCAAACGTTCTTCTTTCAGGGAATGATTCTTTCAACATAAGGTTTGTTAATGTTGTCGTTGTTGTTTTCCCATTTGAACCTGTGATTCCAAGTACGGTTCCTTCCATGACACGTTGTGCAATTTCAATTTCAGTACAAACTGGTAATCCCTTTTCGACTGCTTTTGCTACTAATGGATTTGTATAAGGAATCCCTGGATTTTTCACAACGAAATCAACAGGCTCATCGAGTAGTTCTAGTGGATGTCCCCCAGAAACCACTTTAATCCCTTCTGCGACTAACCCTTGTGCGTCTACACTTTCCTCAAGTGGTGTTCTATCATTTACTGTTACATCCGCGTGTAACTGGTGTAATAGTTTTGCTACACTCACTCCACTCTTTGCAAGTCCAATGACTAGTACTTTTTTATTTTCAAATGCATGTGTATTCCGCACAATGATTCCTCCTATTTTTTGTTTTGAATATGTATATGGAGAAAGGCTGGGCAAAAATGACCAGCTCTCCTAATAAAATATGTTAATTCTCTTAAAAGACAAATGCAACGATTAAACCTGCAATAAGTCCGATTGCACTAAATACAGAAACAATCTTCACTTCTTTCCAACCACTCATTTCAAAGTGATGGTGAATTGGACTCATCTTAAAGATACGTTTCCCTGTCAGTTTAAATGAACCGACTTGTAAAATAACGCTAAGTGTTTCCAAAACAAAGATGATCCCTACAAGCAATAATGTCCATTCCTTATGAAGCATAATCGAGATAATCGCAAGACCTGCTCCAAGTGCCAATGAACCAACATCTCCCATGAAGACTTTGGCTGGTTTCCAGTTATATACTAAGAATCCAAGAAGACCGCCGACTACGCAGAAACAGAAAATTGCAATCGAATGTTGCGCTGCTCTATATGCCATAATCCCATAAATTCCATATGCAATAATGTTAGTAGATGCTGCCAACCCATCTAATCCATCTGTTAAGTTAACTGCGTTAGAAAATCCTGCGATCCAAATGATTGTAAATAACGCAAACAAGATAATACTGTTTACTTCACCAAAGATTGGAAGGTAAATTAATGGTGCATTCCCGCTTAAAAGGAAAAGCACTACGAAGATAGCTGCTCCAATCAATTGTAATCCAAATTTTTCGTGACTCTTTAGCCCTTCATTTTGTTTTTTAAACACTTTAATAAAGTCATCTAAGAACCCAATTGATCCGAAGAAGGCAAAACCAATAACGCCACTTAATAAGACGAAATTGAAATGTCCGAATACAGCTCCTACAATTAAACTAGAAATACTAATCATACATAGGAATACAAGTCCTCCCATTGTTGGAGTTCCACTTTTAGCTTTATGCCATGATGGACCTTCATCTAATGTAGTTTGACCTAATTGTTTCATCTTCATATATTGAATGAAATGTGGTTCAGCGATAGCCGTTGCTAAAAACGCTAAGCCGACTGATAAAATGACTTCGATCATAATCTTCTCCTTCTTCTACTCGTGATATTTAAAACCTAATGCTTCTAAACTTGCAATAACGGTTTCTACTTCATTATAAGGAATATACTCGTCACCAATTACTTGATATGGTTCCACACCTTTACCAGCAAATAGTAAGATATCTCCTTCTTGCGCGATTTCAAGTGCACGTTTTACCGCACTTTCTCGATTATCGATGCATTCATAAGCAGTCTTTTCATCTTTTCTTCCTGCTAAAATTTCTGCATAAATCTTTTCAAGCGGTTCATTTCTTGGATTATCCGCTGTTAAAATCACATAATCGGATTTATCAAATGCAATTTCTCCAAGCTCAGGGCGCATACTTGAATCACGGTTACCACCACTATGACCCATGATAGTAATCACCCGATTTACTTTCACTTTTTCAAGTGTTTCAAGCACATTTTGTAGCCCATCAGGTGTATGTGCAAAGTCGATGATCACTTGGAATGGTTGTCCTTGTTGAATCAACTGCATACGACCACCTACACCAGGGAATCGTTTCATTCGGCTCACAGCACGTTCAAGTGAAATTCCATTCACAACCGCTACTGCAAAAGCAGCCAAAACATTATAGACATTAAAGAGTCCAATCATCGGAATCACAACAGGAAGCTCTTGTCCATTCATTGTTACTGTAAATGAAGTTGTCGCTCCGTTTGTTTGAACATTTGTCGCACAGATATCCGCTTTTTCACTAAATCCATATGAAATCACTTCGCAAGGAGTTGAGTATGCGAATTGTTCATAGTGCTCTTCATCAATGTTTAGAATTGCAACTCGAGGTTTTCCATTTTTAGAATGGTTTCCTAATTGTGAGAATAACAGACTTTTAGCATGCGCATAATTTTCCATTGTTTTATGCAAGTCTAAATGTTCATGTGTTAAGTTTGTAAACACGGCAACATTGTAGTCAATTCCCCAAACACGTCCTAATTGAAGCGCGTGTGATGAAACTTCCATAATACAAGTATCTCCACCGATTTCTTTCACCTTTTGCAATGTTTCATGCACTGTTAAGATTTCTGGTGTTGTATTTCTTGTTTCGATACGTTCATTACCAATTTTACGATACATCGTTCCAATCAATGCTGTTGGTTTTCCTAATTCTTCTAATAAGTAGTCAATCATATGAGTTACAGTCGTTTTCCCATTGGTCCCTGTAACTCCAATCATATTTAACGATTCTGATGGATACCCGTAAAAATGGTTTGCAAAGAGTGTCATCACGCGAGTCACGTCTTTGACATAAATCACAGGTGAATCTCCCACTTGTTCTTTGATAGATTTCGAAGCCACGAACACACTTGCTCCTAGCTCTTTTGCTTTCCCTGCAAATTGATGCCCATCTACCGTTACACCTTCGATACAGAAAAACATAGTATTGGGCACAACTTTACGCGAATCTTGTGCTAATTTTTCTACAGTGATGTTCTCAAGAGAACCTTCCACTTCTTTAATGACTAACAAGTCCGCTAGTTCTTTCGCAAACATGTTCTTCCTCCTTCTTTTACTCTGAGAGTCTAGAGTATTCTAAACTTCTCTTCATTAATGGATTGAAAATTTCTTTAATAATCTGGTTACCAGTTACAGCAACTCGCGGTTGTTTCACTGTGATATATAGGAT